>JAYSPR010000060.1:0-3423 GCA_043721975.1 Bacteriovoracaceae bacterium | reverse complement strand
TCTTTTGTTCAATTTTCTTTGTTTTCAACTTCATCTACATACCCTTTGTTGGGTTATGTGCTTAAAAGTGTGTCCGTTTTAACAGGGGAAGATCAAAGCCTTTATGCGCTCACATTTTTTGTAATTGTCTCCGTCGCTTTCAAGCTCGGGTGAACTAGGTTCTAGGTTCACCATTACCTCATTTTTTGTTTGGAAGGATTTCCATAACATATTTTTGATTTGGTTCTAAACATGTATCTAACATTTTGAAAAATTTATAGGGCCTTTTTGATACTAATTAAAATAGTTCGCCACCGTGGCGGAAAATATTTCATTTTTGAAACGAGGATCAAGAGCTTAGCTCGCCAAATCCGCCACGGTGGCGGAATTTTCAAAACCAAGGCACTTCTTAAAAAGAAGGAGATTGAACATAATTTTCGATAATTGCAATTAAAGTTCATATTAAAGCCGCCACGGTGGTGGGAAATCGCCACGGTGGCGGTCTTATTTTTAATATTTTTATTACCTTGTAGCTCTTAAAATATCTAACACCACCACCATGGTGGAATAAAAAAAGTGATTTAGTTTTTTATATTGTTTTTCTTGATTTCATTTTCTAGTTTTATCTTCACGAAAAAATAGGGAGTGAAAAAAATGAATCTAGAATTAATAAAAAATGAAAATAAAATATTCATGGCCAAAGATACAACTGAAATTAAATTTAACTTTATTAAGAATAACGTTCAAAAAGATCTTGATGTGACTTGCTGGGCACATAAAGCTTATAACCTCTTAGGTGACTTAGACATTTATTCTAATTGCCGACTTGAACTTAGTTGCTTCCTAGAAAGTTTATCTTTTTTGTTAGGGAGAAAGATTGATTTTGCAGAGGATTCCCTCGAAGTACATTATTCCAGTATGTGCACTGAGTATTTATTTGTAAATATATTATACAACATTGATGCTCCCAAAATAAATACTGAAGAATTATCAATGAAATTTACAAGATGCTTATTTGAGGCCAGTTCTATTTTTCTTTATATTGAGGAAGATCAGAAAGGGAAACGTTTAGACAATATGTTTCAAAGGCATTTTCCTGGTTTTGAATATCATAGCTGGAAAAATCCAAATTCACTTAATCAAAATATGTAATTAAAAACTTGCTCTTAACACAGCAAAAAAATGCTCAAGCAATAATGCTTGACAGGAATCACTATTTCCATCGGAGGAAAAATGACAAAGGTATTTGTTCAAAAACAGTTAAAACGAATCAAGTTAGAGCTTCAAGAGTTAGTAGGCATACTTTCCCTTGAGGAACTTATTACCAATAGGAGGTTTACAAGAAGATATGAAGAGCTTCATTTCTCGTTAGCAAGAGTTATTTAGGAGGGGATGAAAATGAGAAACATAGTTGAAGAAATTGAAGGATTATTAAAATCGATTAGAGAGTCAGAGTTTAAAAATAATCCTAAGGCCTCGGCAAAGGCCTTAGAAATTAAAACAATGATTACTGAATTGAAGATGAAAACCAATCAGGAAACATTTCAAGGATTAATGAAATATATAAATCCAAAAATGCTTCTTGAAAACTAGAAAGTAACAAAAAGTTATAAAAATTTAGAGGTATTAAATGTTGTTAAAGAATTTTTAGCAGTGGGCACTGCTTTGTCTGCTTAGGGCGTAACGATAAAATTATTAAGGAATATTGTCATTTCTAATTATGAAATGACAAGCGATCAAGAGGTAATAAATGAAAAAAATAGTAACTATAGTATGCTGCGGATTAATGCTGTCGGCATGCTCTTTTAAAGGAAAAGAATCAGTAGGAGGTGGAGCTACAACTGAAACCACCGATACTTCATCAACTACGGTGCCTGATGTAAAAGCAGATCCAACTCTAGATAGCGATGGGGATGGAGTAACTGATTTGGTTGAAGTTGATAATGGATCAGATCCACTTGTTGCTGATGTTCCTGTTATAGAATCAAGTTTTTTCCAAAATTTT
This sequence comes from Bacteriovoracaceae bacterium, assembly GCA_043721975.1. Lineage (GTDB taxonomy): Bacteria > Bdellovibrionota > Bacteriovoracia > Bacteriovoracales > Bacteriovoracaceae > Bacteriovorax. The sequence goes on along the minus strand of JAYSPR010000060.1, from coordinate 1,439 downwards.
GCTGTAGCGGTAAATTATAATAAGGTTAATGATAACACTCCACTGTCGTTGTCCATCTCTACAAAAATTAAAGATACTGACTCCGCTTTTAAATACAGAGTAGGAAAATTATTTGGAATTGAAAATTCCATGATCTATGCCGCCAAAGAAGGACGTTTCTCTGGACATTCTTACGGAGTAATAAAAAATGAAGATTACACTTGGGTCAAGTATCCAACACTAGATCCTTTGATGTTTCATTCTGACATTATTAAAAATAGGTCAATTTTAGATGGCTTTGATCCTGTCACAAATTCGAGATTTGAAAATTATTCAGTGAAAATTACTTTAGATAGTTCAGTGAAGCTCACTGGTGTGAGATTTAAAGAGATCAAAGATTTAAGTGTAAATTTTTATTATCATGATTTTGAAAAAGATACTTATGTTCTTTTAAAGAATGTCTTAATCAATCGCACTTTTCAACGAAATATAAATGAAAAATTTTCTGTCGATATTGAAAACGTACCTCTTGTTTTTTTAAGAGATAGTTATCTAAAACATGGTGAATTTCTTGTATCAGAAATCGATAATTACTTTATTCCTGAACGAAATATTGACTATAAAACTTTAATCTCGAAAGTTTTGGCCAAAACAGTTCCAGTGTTACTTACCACTCCTTCAGAAGACTCTATTTACTATGTGGCCACAGATGATACAGGCATTAGTTTTTTAGAAGTTTTGAATAGAGCTTTTTTGAAAAATTATGAAGTTGAAAATAATGTTTTAAAGAAGATTGGCCAATACGAAAATAACCTTAGCAGCTTTGAGTATTTAAAAGATGTTAAAGATAAGGACAAGTTAGGGAAGTGGTTCGTTTTGACTGATAAATTCAAAGAGCATTTTATGGATCATCGCTACCTAGCAAATGAGCATATTACTCTTTCATATATTACAGGTAAAAGTCTAGCAACTCAGCCAGTTGGAGTGCAGTCGTCTTACAATCCAAAGTTTACAACTGAAACATATAATGAATCAGTAACTCCCTTAGGAATCGTTAGTCCAAATTCAAAAATTGAAATTCAGCTTAAGGGAGTAAACCGTTTTGGCCATGAGGTATTAGCGTTGCCATTTAGCGGAACTTATCATTTCGGAGGAGGTAGGAATAGCACCGTTCTAGATTATTCATGCGTGTGGGTTGGTAATAAACGCATAGAGTTCAATAGAGACTTCGACTTAACAATTAATTATAACGAAGAATGGGACAGAATGTTTCTCATCATTAATGAAGAAAGATTTAAACTCTCTACTTTAATATCTGAAAAGAAAGTAATCGTTCGTAACCTAAATTTTAGTTATCAACTTTCAATTGATGATATTTCAAAAATCAAGACTATTAGGCAAGCGGATGAAAATAATATTTCATTGGTAATTCTCTCTTCAATAGCTAGAAATCATCAAGG
>JAYSPR010000059.1:0-1822 GCA_043721975.1 Bacteriovoracaceae bacterium | reverse complement strand
TGTGTCCGTTTTAACAGGGGAAGATCAAACCTTACCCGTCGCACTGTTTTTATAAATAACTCCAGTATCATTAAAAACAGGAAGTGGTGGAATAGGTCTATCCCAAGGTCTATCACTATTTGTTAAAACAGTTATCTGCTTAATAATTGTGTTACGAGGATTATATTGAATATTTAATAATCCAAATTTATCTCCCATTTCACGATTTAAATCAGCGTAAAAAAATTGTCTTCCGAAAGACTCGAGCACTTGAAATTTGTCGACTGGTCTTTGGTCAAGTGAAAGATAAATGTCTCTTTCTTCTGGTCTCGAATTTCTTGGATCGCGATTATCACGTGGGTCACGATTGTCTCTTGGATCACGCGGATCTCTCATGTCTCTAGGATCTCTAGGAAATGGAATACCAACTCCTGGTCCTCCTCTCGGATCGAAAGCTTGAACTTCAATAAGTAGTCCTTTAAAGTTTTTTCCTTCAAGGCCTCTGAAGCGGGAAAACTCTTCAGAAACATCTATAAAACCTGAGTTATTTCTAATTTCTTGAGATGTATACTCTCCCAACTCAAAACCATCGCGCCCATGACGACGTTCACCTCTTCCATCATCTCGACCATCTCGTCTGTCATCATCACGCCCGTCATGTCTATCATCTCTTCTGTCATCAGCGACACCTCGACCTCCAGTCTTATTCATATGAGAACAAGATGAGAGTGCAGCTAGACACATTAAACCAATCAAACTTTTTTTAAGCATTCATTCCTCCAGACTTTATAGAAGCCTCTAAATTTTAAAATATATTTCATATTTTACAAGATAGAAATTGTTTACTTATTACTTGAAAGAATCACTCAAGATACATTCATAAAGCCCAGTAAACTTGACAGAATTATATCTACAAAAGATGATTCTTAAATAACTTGTAAAAAAGAATAATTTTATGAATAAAAAACTACTCATCTATCTACCTGAATTTTTTGCAGATTGGGAGGGTGCTTTTCTTCTTCCAGAGTTAGCTCAAAATAAAATTCCTTACACCATTGTCTCTAGCACAAGTGATGAAGTTTTTTCTATTGGTGGATTAAAAGTTAAGCCCGAAGCCTCAATCACTGATTTTTTAACCGAAGACATAACTGGACTTATTTTGATTGGCAGTGACTCCTGGTCAGATAAATCAAAAAACAAAACAGCTATAGACCTAGCTGGAATTCTTTTAAAAAAGCAGGTCTTGGTTGCAGGTATCTGTGGTGCGACTTTTGCTTTAGCGAGGGCGGGTCATCTTCAAAATAAACAACACACCAGCAATAGCCTAGATATGTTGAAATATTTTGTTCCTGATTATAACAATGAAGCATATTATATCGACAAACTTGCAGTCGTAGATCAAAACTTAATCACTGCCTCAGGTGCTGCTCCAGTCGAATTTGCATTTGAAATTATGAAGGCTCTTGAAATTTATACGGATGAGAAAAGAAAAATTTGGTTTGATATGTTTAAAAAGGGTATTAACCCACCTAATGATTTTTGGTCTTAAAGGAGTCCAGTTTTGAGTTCAAAAATAATCACAGAAAAAAACATCGAAGAAGCTCTTGAAAAATTTGAAATAGTCATACTAGACTTTTGGGCATCTTGGTGTGAGCCCTGTAAAATTTTCGGACCTATTTTTGATTCCGTTGCTAAAAAAAATCCCGACATTTGTTTTGGAAAAGTTAATACTGAAGTTGAAGAGCTTTTATCGAGCGATTTTAATATTCGCTCGATACCAAGCTTAATTATTTTAAAACAAAAAACTATTATCTTTGAACAAGCAGGTTCAATTCCAGAATAT
>JAYSPR010000058.1:0-22288 GCA_043721975.1 Bacteriovoracaceae bacterium | reverse complement strand
AAGTCTGCTGGCACCTTTTGGCAATGGCAAGAATTCCGATATTGCGAGGGGAGATCTCTTCATCGAAATATTGTTCGAGTGATGTTTTGTAACCTTTTTCTTCTAAAAAAAGGCAGCGGTCGATTTGGAGATAAATTTCGAGAGCACGTCCTAATTGCCACCGGATAATGTTACTAAGATACATTAATCGAAGTTCAGTTTGAATTTCAGTAGAATGATAAAATTGATTAAAGTAATCAATGCTAAAGTTGTGATCAATTTTGAGTTCTTTTAATTTATCTGAAATATAAAAGTGAAAAGGTTTCCAGTAAGTGCTGATGTGGCATTCACCAACACTTGTGAAAAATTTATTATTGTAATGTTTTAATAAAAAGAGATGAAGACTATTTCGATAATTTTTCACTCGCTCTTTGGTTTGATAAGTCGCAAAGCTCGTTGGGGCATGGGACCGTGTTGCGAGAGTTAAGGCAAAAAGATTTAATTTTGGAAAGTGAGGATTCGTTTTATAATAATCACTCAGTGGTAAATCTAATTCAGGATCCATACGGAAGTAGCAACAGCCAAAACTCAAAAGAGCAGGACTCTTAAACTTAGAAGCCGATTGAATTAGGGTATGGGCAAGATTTCCACAGGTGTGTAGTCCAACAATCATCGCTTTTTCATTAATAACATTTTTTAAAACATTGTCATTGTCACTGCTTTCACTATTTAGAGTCGCATTTAAAAAACGAACATCTGAAGCCCCTGAGAGCTTCCTAAATTTTCCAAGCCTTTTTATACCGATATCTTGAAACTCACTATTTTGATCTATAGAGACACTGGGAATTTGATGATAATGAGAAAGCACTCTCGATAGGTGACCTACGCCACCACCAATATCGACAATATGTTCAAACTTTATTTCATCCAAAGTTTTTTTTAAAATGGGGACTATCTTTTGTATTTCATGCTTTTTTTTCTTTTTTACACCGTGAAAGGCCCAATTTTCCAAGGGCAGTTCGGGGGAGTGGGATATAAAAGGAAGATTAGTGAGAAACTGAAGTTTCATTAAGAAATCATGAAAACTGGTGCCTTCTATTTTTGAAACATGTCGCCTGCAGTCAATGTCAAAGAGTTCTTCTTCGCTCAGCGTATCTAAAAGGATCAGCCATTCTTTTGGATAATCCCCCAGAGTTTTAGGATACTCATTCATGATTTCTTCCCGCCACATTTCTTTAGTGTCGTTAAGGATAAGAGAGAGGCTTTGGGCGTGACTTTTATAATCCATGAAGCGATACTTTTAGCATGTTTAATCTTAAAAATAAAAGAATTGCTGTCTATGGCATGGGTGTTTCTGGGATATCGGCTTTAAAGTTCGCCAAAAGTTTGGGTGCAGAACTCATTGCAGTTAATGGAGGAGAGGTCAGCTCTTGGGCCAAAAGTCCTGGAGTTTTAGATTATATTCAAATTGAAAAATGTTTTAACGAAGAAGAAGCAAGTCTAGATGCTATATTAGCAAAAGTTGATTTAGTGGTTTTAAGCCCAGGCATTCCTCGGGATCATTCACTTTTAAAACTTGCCCTTGATAAAAATATTCCTATTATTGGCGAAATTGAATTGGCCTATCAGTATTTAGAGTCCATTGATTCGCTTTCTCCTATAGTTGGAATTACAGGAACCAATGGCAAGACGACTTCAACAACTTTTTTAGGTGAAATGATTGCAAACGATCGAAAGTCAGTTTTTGTGGGAGGAAACATTGGAGTTCCTTTTTGTGATTATGCCTTTGAAGTTTTTACGACAAAAAAATTAGTCGATGTCATATTATTAGAACTTTCAAGTTTTCAACTTGAAAGCATAGATAAGTTTCACGTCAACGTGGCCATTATTTTAAATCTTTTTCAAAATCACGGTGAGCGCTACCATTCGATTGAAGACTACGGGCGATCAAAATTTCATATCACTAACAAGTTTAGCACCACTGATACTTTGATTTATCCAGGAGATTTTCCTCTCATAAAGTCATGGGCAGTTAATCAAATCGGTCAAAAACGTGAGATCGACACAAGAAAACCCATTCTCAAATACAAAACGGATCACTTTAAACTTCCAGGGCATCACAACCTCGTTAACCTCGCTTTTATTTGCGAGGCCGCTGAGTGCTTAGGTCTTTCTCGAGAGGCCATCAATAAAACGATAGAAAATTTTAAAGGTGTTCACCACCGTATCGAATTTGTACCAAGCCCCAAAGAGCTTTTTATGTTTCGAATTTATAACGATGCCAAAAGTACGAATTGGGATGCAACGTTGACGGCCGTTATGGCCATGGTGGATTTTAAGTTACCTGTTCACCTCATTATTGGTGGAAAAAAACGCGGGCACGGGGATTCAATTCTTCCACATTTAGAGATTTTAAAAAAACATGTTTTTAAATTTTATCTGATTGGTGAAATGAGTGATGAAATTGAAAATGAACTCATGGGGCTTGACGTAAACTTTGAAAAAACAAAAACGTTGGAGGGGACTTTGGCGAGCTTGAAGCTTCATTTTAAAAATAGTTTTGGAGTGCTTCTTTTTTCTCCAGGATTTCCTTCTTTTGATCAATTCCAGAACTATGCTCACCGTGGTGAGTGTTTTGTGAACTTAGTAAAGGGTGAGAGTAGTCACTAGGGTCCGACTCGAGTTCCACGACTCATAGGATCGATACTTGCCATTCGTCTTTCACCGCCCGAGTTATTCTTATTATGAAAGCGGAAATTATCGATGATTCCCACTTTAAAAAGAAAGAGGCCAATAATAATATAAACAGGATTAAGTTTTGAGTTCATAAGCTCACTTTGTTGAGTTATAATTTGAGTGCTTCATCGGTAGAATTGTTCAAGAACATAAGTAAAAAGGTAGACTTTATATGGCAAAAAATGGATTTCTCTCCAACGCAAACTTAGAAGAAAATATTAAATCACTGAAATTATTCATGAAAAAAATGAAAATTGAGAGCTTTTACCTCTCATCTTCAGACATTTTTTTAAATGAATATGTGCCTTTAGAAGACTGTCACCGCTATTATTTGACCAATTTCACCGGCTCAACGGCCGAATGTATCGTTCCTGTTGAGGGGAAAGTTATCCTTTTTGTGGATGGCCGTTACTACGAGCAAGCGGATATAGAAGTGAATCCTGAACTCGTTCATGTCTTCAAGGTTCCTTATGGAATTGGTCTACGCCAGGCCATGAAAGAAGTTATTCTCGCTAAAAAATTTCAATCAATGGGAGTGGAGGGGGATAGACTTGACCTATCTTTATTTAACGAATTTAAGTCCCTCGTGGATGTTAAAACATTTAACAACTCAGAACTCAGTTCTGTGATCAATTTTAAAACACTAAGCTTTGATAAAAAAATTAGAGAGCTCTCGCTTTCACTGGTTGGTGAATCAACTAAAGATAAATTAAAAAGACTCGTGAAACCAGGAGAAGCTTTTTTTATTAGCGCCCTTGATTCAATTGCCTGGCTTACTAACATGAGACGCTTTGAGCTTCCTAATCAAAGTACTTTTCGTGCGAAGGCCTTGGCAACTCATGAAAGTGTCTACCTTTTAATGGAACACATTGAAGGGGAAATAAAAAATGAATCCATTGAATTATTTTTAGGTAAATTTTCAAACTTAGAAGATTTTTTAAATAAAGTGAGCGAGTATGAAAACGACTGGAAGCCAAAGGCCGGACTAGAAACTAATACTATCACTAAAGTTTTTTATTCTGCCAATTCAACCAATACTTCTGACTATCTAAAACTCACAAATCATTTTGGTGAAGAGTCTTTAGTCAATAAAGCTGAAGGCCTTGTTCCCTTTCATGCCCTAAAAAATAAAGCTGAATTAAACTCGATGCAAGACTCTTTTGATAAAGGTGACACGGCCATTTTTCAAACGATCTCTTGGGTGAAAGAGCAAGTGAGTAAAGGTGCAAAATTTAGTGAGCTTGATTTTTATCACAAGACCAATGAATTTTATAAAAAGAATGGTGCTTTAGAACAAAGCTTCAACACCATTTCTGCCATTGGTGCGAACTCTTCAATTATTCACTTTTCTAGTCCAAGCGCTGAAGTGCCATTTGAAAAAGATCAATTGGTTTTACTAGACTCAGGTGGATATTTTGAATCAGGTTATGCTACTGATACGACCAGATCTTTTTTAAGCGGTGGGACGGCTTCGTCTCGTCAAAAAGAAATTTACACTTTGGTTTTAAAATCAATTTTACACACTCAAAATGCAGTCTTCCCTGAAAACACTTGGGGTTCAGTCGTTGATGGTGTGGCGAGACAACCTATCTTTAAAGAGGGTTTAAACTACAATCACGGCACCGGTCATGGAGTGGGAATAAATGTTCACGAAGGTGGATATAGACTTTCTACGACTTCAAATATTCCACTAAAGGAAAACACTGTGGGTTCAATTGAGCCGGGAATTTATATTCCAGGTTTCGGTGGAGTTCGCTTGGAAAACGTTGCGGCCGTAGAAAGACATCCAGAACATAAAAATATGCTCAAATTTAGAAGCATGGTTTTTATTGGTTTTGATCATGACCTTATTGATTTTGATTCATTGACACAAGAAGAGCAGACTTGGTTAGATGAATACGAAAAAGAGTGTGCTAAGCGCGGAAGAAGTTTTAAGTATAAAACTTAATTTTTTTTCTTCCAAATTCTAAAATGCTAATCAACATTAATCCTATAAATAATCCACCCCACCAATTACTTGGTGGGTTTTTTGTTTGCAGGTCAACAGACCCACAAGCGGCTATCGGTTCTTTTTTAGGATAAAGATAGGTCATCCCATCAAAGTCATCTCTTCCCAGAGATTTTCTTTTATCTCTGGTGGCATAAAACATAAGTGAGTCTTCCACTGGTGAGTGGCCGAGGCCAATAGCATGGCCAATTTCATGGGCAATGATGGAGGTCTTTTCATCAAAACTTTTTCCAGCGAGTAATGTTCCAGCGCTATCGTTAAGTAGAATTAAAGAACCAATGATTCTGCCTCCAGATATATTATTGGGAATTGTAATGCCCAGGATGGCCGTCGTGGGAAAATTTGTCGTATTAGTATTACAGCTGATTAAAATATCGCTAGAGACGGAGAGAACACTATTAGGGGTGCAGTTAGTTGTGCCTTGGCAAATTGAATCAGTTTTAAAATTAGCACTGACATTAATAAGATTACCTTGCCTTAATTTTAAGCGGCTCGAAGGCACTTTATTCCAAAAATTGTCTACGGCATTGGCAACGGCATTTAAGAGAACTTCATCATTGATACCCAAACGCTGACAAAATCCTGCGGCCACATTGACCGTGACCTCATCTTGGCTAAAGGCCAGTCTGGCAGAGTTGTTCATTGTGAAAGCTTGAGAGAGATTTGGAAGTAATAAACTAAATGCGAGAAGACTTAAGTACTTCATAAAACTTCTCCATAATGATAAGTCACTCCAATGCCAAGACTCAGGCTTCGGTTATCGGAACTAGTCACGTTAAAAACGTAGGAGTAAAAATTGACCGACCAATCTTTATTAATATCATAATCCAGGCCGAGATTTAAAATAAGATTTCTTGAATAAACAGCATCAGATGGAAGTGGAAAAGAATCACTACTTGATCCATTATTTAAAACAGAATCTCCACCTGGACCTGAGATTCTTGTAAAATAAAGTCCTGCACCCAAAACAAAATTTACGTAAGAAGTTTTATATTTAGAATTTAAAAGCAGAAAAAATGTCATACGTTTAATGTTCTCATCTCTTCCTGATTGGGGAAGTGTGAAGCCTATTTGTGGAGCAAGGAAAATATCTTGATAGACAGAGCTTTCATAACTACTCGCAAAAGAGGGAAGAAAAGAGCAGAAATTAGTTTGACCACTACCGTTAGTTTGAATTTTTCCTACGTATTCACAGAGATTACTAAGTGAGAAATTGAGATCAGATGCAAAGACCTTGTTGGGGCTGGCCCAAAGACAAAATACAAACAATAGAGTCAGGTATAACTTTTTAATCATTATCGCTTATATTCTTTCAAATCTTGCGCTAATATGTCCATGTAATTGTAAACCACTCAAAGGAATTTTTATGTTTGATACATTTGTTATCCCTAAAGAACTCACTCCTCTTGATCCTCGTTTTGGTGCTGGCCCTTCTATGGTGCCTGCAGAATTTTTAGAAACTCTGGCCAAGACTGGTGTTCATTATATGGGAACGAGCCATAGAAAACCCGGCGTTAAGAATGTTGTTAAAGAATTACAAGACGGATTAGCAAAATATTTTAATCTTCCTAGCGACTATCTTGTCGTTTTAGGAAACGGTGGAGCGACATTGCTTTTTGACATGATCGCGCTTGGTATCGTTGAAAAGAAGGCCACTCATTTTACCTGTGGAGAGTTTTCTGAAAAATGGTACAAATCTAGTAAACTTGTACCGTGGATTGAAACTGAGCAAGTCAGTGTTCCTTTTGGTAAAGGAATTAATGGTAAAGCAGTTGCAGGATCAGATCTCATTGCAGTGACACTTAATGAAACATCTACAGGTGTTCAGTTGTCAGAACTTCCAGTGGTCGATGCCAATACAATCTTAGCTGTTGATGCCACTTCTGGTGGTGGACAGTGTCCATGTGATGTTTCAAAAACTGATATTTATTTCTTTAGTCCACAAAAAGTTTTTGCTAGTGATGGAGGTCTTTGGGTGGCCATCATGTCTCCTAAGGCCCGTGCTCGCGCAGCTAAAATTGCAGCTGATAAAAATCGTTACGTTCCAGATATCATGAATTGGACGAATGCTATTTCTAACAGCGAACTAAACCAAACTTATAATACTCCAGCGCTTGCAACTTTGTTTATGATGAATGAGCAAGTGAAAAAGATGAATGAAGTAGGTTATGCTGAAGTTCAAAAATTAGCACAAAAAAAAGCTGATCTCCTTTATGGATGGGCAGAGTCTAAGCCTTATCTTTCATGTTATATAGAAGAAAAGCCCTTTCGTTCTGTCGCTGTAGCAACGATTGATGTTGATTCAAAAGTTAATGTAGACGATGTTATTAAATTTTTAGAAAAGAAAAAAGTTGTCTATGGAATTGATGGCTATAGAAAATTAGGACGCAACCAATTTAGAATTGCGATGTTTCATAATATTCTTCATAGTGATTTAGAGAAATTAACGAAGCTTCTGTCAACAATGATTGAATCTAAGCTTTAATAAAGAATACTTCACTTCTCATATTTATTATTTGTTTGCTATGTCTCCGAACACTACAGTGACCGAGCTGTTAAATTATTAGTAATCTGTCTAAATTTTAGGCAGACTACTAATCTAAGTGCTTATAATAACGATATCAGAATATGGTTATGTTTTTGCTTAATAAAGCTCATGAACTCACTGTTTTTGAAGAACTTAATTCTTTTTTCCGTTGTACTTTTCCTTAAAGTCACTCCGAGCTATGCGGAGTATTTTCCAACAGCTATAAAAAAAACTTCCTATCAGTTTTATGATTTGCAAGGAAATAAAGCATCTTTGCAACTCATGACCTATCTCAATCGAAATGACGAATTAGAAATGCGAATTGAGGCCAGTGGTCTTCCACGCTTTGCTGCTAAAATAAATCCACTTATTGGATTTGGCAGGGATCTAGATCATAATGGAAAAGTTGATACATGGTTTATTTTATCAAAAAATGGAATTGAATGCCTAAAAAAAGAAGGAAAAAACTTTGATGGAAGTGATGTGCTCAATGAAATACTCAAAGATAAGTATCAAACAACTTTTAGAATGTATGCTTCTTCGGTGGCCTTAAGTCTACTTAGTTATCTTTCCTTAACAGCTAATGAAGGGGTCAATATCCAGGAAGAATTTTACCAAGATTGGATGGACCTAGAGCAACTTAGAATTCAATCAGATCAAGAAATAAATTTAATGCTGGGAACTTATACTCAAAACCAGGCACAGTTTTATTCAGAAATTATATCGTTAGGCTATAAAGACTTGGCCAATCGCATGGAGCACTTTGGAAAACAATCTTTCTGGGGTTATGCTTTTGCTGATATCGGTCTTTGGATAACTGGTGGTATTGTTCTTAAGTGGTTTGCTAAAATTTTAGCAAAAATAGGCATGATTGCTGCGGAAAATGCTTTTATAAATGCAGTGAAAGAAGCTTTTATTGGATTTTTTGAAAAACAAAAAAATCTCATTGAATCAAGAATGCAATCAGCAAAAAAGAAGGCAGGTTTTGAACTTGCTAAAAAAGAAGTCACGATTGCTTTAACCTTGGCGACTTATAAACAAGCAATAAAATACACATTGCGAGCTCAGAATTTAAAATACCGTATTCATAAAAAACTTATTACTGCTATTAGTGTACCGAAGCTGATTTTAAAAGGTGCTAAGTCAGAGTGGAAATATATTACAATCAACTCATCAGTCCAATTAGGTTCAGAAGCTTATGCAAGGTATGATGAAATCTATGATCCAAACCCGCTTATAATGGCCAAAAATTTGCTGACAAACCCCGAAGTCATTCAAAATGTAGGCTTTATGGCCGCAGAAACAATTATGATGACAGGTGTTTCTAAAAACTTAAAAACAATCAAAGGAAAATTTTTAGCAAGTGGAGCCGTTGCACTCACCAATTCAACCATTATGAATTTTGTAATAAAAGATGATGCTAATTTAACTCGAGTTGCTTTTGATACAAGCTGGGAAACCGTGGTTGGAAATTCTCAAGTTCAATTAGATTTACTGGCCTTAGGTTATTTTGAAAAACTTGCACAAAAAAAGAATAATCCGAAAATTCAATTAATAGGCTATGCCGTGGCCTTAATTGATATGGCCGCAGGTTATGTGACTTATTCAAAAATGGCCACGGCATTAGATAAAGATAAAATTCAAGCGTCTGATGTGAAAGCGACTCTCATTCCAATTTTTGCTGAAAAAGAAAACTAAAAACTAGTCTTCTCCACCATCATCTTGTTGATTATCATTATGATCATCTTTTTTATAATTCAAAAAAAAGTCTTTTTTGAAATCCAGAAAACGATCCTCTAGGATGGCCTGTCTTGCACTTTCAGCGAGCCCTTTATAATAAGCGATATTATGAGTTGTCGCTAGAACTTGACCTAAAATTTCATTCGAATCAAAAAGATGTTTAATGTAAGCACGTGAAAAGTTTTTACAAGTATAACAAGAACAGCTGTGGTCAATAGGATAAAAATCACGACGATAATTTCTATGGCGAATTCTAATTTTACCACGAGTAGTAAATAAGGTTCCTCCGCGGGCAAATTTGGTAGGAATGATACAGTCACTCATATCAATACCATTTTCCCAAAGCATAATGAGATCTTCAGGGTTCCCTATGCCCATAGCATAGCGAGGTTTATTTTCTGGCATCAATGGAGCAGTAAAGCTCACAATTTTTTCCATCCATTCAGCACCTTCTCCAACCGAGACTCCACCGATGGCATACCCAGGAAGATCACGCTTGACTAGTTCCTCGACACATTCTTTTCGAAGATCGTTATAAGTTGATCCTTGAATAATTCCAAAAAGTGCTTGCTTAGGATTGACCCATGTTTCGATACAGCGATCGAGCCAGCGATGAGTTCTGTCCATTGAGTTTTTTGTATACTCACGTGTTGCAGGATAAGGAATACACTCATCAAAGGCCATCATGATATCAGAGCCTAAATTTTGTTGGATTGTAATTGAAGTTTCAGGCGAGAGAAGGATCTTTTTACCTTTTTGATCGGCAAACTCAGCACCCTCTTCTTTGATACTTTTTTTCTGCAGTGAAAAGACTTGAAATCCACCAGAGTCAGTAAGGATTGGTCTAGGCCAGTTCATAAATTTATGAAGACCGCCTGCTTTTTTAACGAGATCTGATCCAGGCGTCAGGTGAAGGTGATAAGTATTAGAAAGAATAATTTTTGTATCCATCTCTTCTAAGACTTGAGGTTGAAGGGCCTTAATCGCTCCGTGAGTTCCTACCGGCATAAAGACGGGAGTTGGAATATTTCCATGGGGAGTTGTAATCATTCCAGCACGGGCCTTAGAATGTTTATCAGTATGCTCTAATTTAAATTTGAAATGTTCTTTAACTTGATCTTGAATGCGCTCGGTACTCATTTTAATTCTCCAGGATTTTCCATTGGGATGAGTTGGTGTTTAATTTCTTCAAGTGAAGTTTTGGTATTTCTATTCTTCACTATGCCTAATAAACTTTCTATGTTTGAAATAAGTGCCTTCGTTTTTTTGTGAGAAAGGTCTTCTTCTTTGTAGATATTTTTATTTTCTAAGTTCTTCTTAGCGGAATTGATGTAATAAGTCAAAACGCTTTGTTCATCTTCTCTTTTGAGGGCACTAAGTACTTCAAGGATACCTAGGTTTTCACTATCTTTAGGGGCATTTCCGAGGGCCCAGCGATTCATGATTTGTTCATTCGCAAAATCTATTAAGGAGGCATTATCTTTCATTTTTTCCATGCTAAAGACTACTAATTGATCTTTCAAAAAGACTATAGTGTAAGAGTTTTTATCACTTTCAAGAAAAAAGAATGGGTCTTCTTTTTTAAAGGAAGTCATTTGAACTTCACTTTTGATATGAACTTTTTTTAGGAGATAATTTTTAGCCAGTATCTGCCCACTAAAAAATAAACCAAATTCCCTTAATTGGATTTCTGATTCTTTAAGCGAATTTTTTAAAATATTGATGAGGAGTTCTTTTTTTTGGATAAGAGGCAAGCTCTCTAAAGAGTTTCTTTGATGAAAATGATAAAAAGGATTTGAAAAGATAAGTCTTTGTTCGATTTCTTCATAAGTGATTTGGGCACTTTCTAAAATTTTAAGTGATTTGTTATCTTCTAAGTCAAATAGCTCGAAGCCTTGCTCCGTGATTTCGGGATTTCCTTTAGCATAAGGGTAAAGAGCATAACGTTTAGGGATTTCTAGTTTTAAAAAAAGACTATTTTTATTATCATAACTGGTATGGCTTTCGGTTTGAATATCTTGAGGCTTAATGCTTTGAGGTTTTTTTAAATCAATGACAAGATCACTCGTCATAAATAGGGGGGCAACGAAAATAAATCCAAAAAGTATGACAAGTCCTAATTTTCTTAAAGAAGAAAAAAAGAAATGTTGTGAAACTTGATTTTGAGCTGGGTATAAAAAAATTCCTAAAAAGACCACGATAAATCTTCGAGCAATCATTCTTAAAATAGATTTTTGCGAGGGAAACCTTAAGCCGGTGAGAAATTGGCCAAAAGTAGAGCCAAGAATAATAATTTGAATGAGGCGTAAAAAATAGAAAGAAACAAAAAAGGGCATGAGAGTGAAAGTGTAATAAGGAGCGAGAACTTTTAAGAAGCCCTGGTGAATGGTGAAATAAAGGTCATATTTATCAAATTGGGGAACAATGTAACTTATCAGGAAAAAGGTTAGCAAAAAATCAGTCATAAGTGCGTAGCCTTTGACTAAGAGTAGTGAAAGGTGTGAGCTGAAACTTTTTTTTGGCTTAACTGTATAAGCCTGAGAGGCAATAATTTTTTTTGAATCAGTAGAATTATTAGCATAAATGATTCTTTCTTCATCACCTTCAGGAGTGAGCACGTCGGCAGACTGAAAAACGACTGTTACTTTTTTGGGAGGTGGGAGATTGACGAAAGGGAGGTGAGGAGGAGGGCTTTCGTTTTCATAGAGTAGTTCTTCATTAATTGTTTCGTAATCGCTTTGGTCGTCTTCTTGATAATCTTCGTGATCAATTTCACAAATAATGATTTCCAATTCACTAATTTGAACGTGGTCTCCTATATCGATCAAATAACTTTTATTAGTCTCAAGACTGACTGAATTGAGCAAGGTTTGGTTATTGGATCCTAGGTTTGTTAGTGAAAGATTTTCCCCTTTTAGTTCGAAGATTAAATGGTGAGGAAGACTTTTTTTCCCGACTAAAACTATGTCGTTTCTTGGATCTCCACCCACTGAGATATTTGACTTAACATCAATTTTGAGAGGGATTTGACCGCTTTTTCTTATATCTAGCCTAAAGCGAGAGCGAGTGTTGGAGTGTGACATTCAAAGATTATCGAGAATAATCTTCTTTCTTGCAATCAAAACCTATTCCCAATAAAAACTATCGGGCAAAATCCACTTTACAAAAATTTGAGAGGCACTAGGATTAAGTAAACCCCATATATAGGAAGATTGAATGAAATTACTTAAAGTGGCATCCCTCGGATCCCTCATTGCTTTGAACATTCTCAGTGCTAATGCTTACGATGTCACAGCGAGATTTAAACTCATTGACGATAAATTAAAAACAGAATCAATGTTAAGACCTATTGGCCATGATTTTTTCTTTGACATCAATGCAGCTGCAAATACAAACGTGACAAGCCTAATTGACGATGTTGATAAGGCAACAAAGGCCAACAGTTTAGCTGCAGCAACGGCAGTTCTTACTAAATATGATAAAACAGAGCAGGCCCTGAAAATTGGTATTGCCTTAGGAACTCCTCTTCCATCATTTACTGCTTGGGATGTTAACATTAAACCAAATTTTCGAATCTTTTTTGATTTTGGAGCAAACATTGGAATTAGAAATGAAATTCTGACTTTAGCTGATGTTATCAATTTTTTCCCTGAAGATATTCCAGCAGATTTGAAAGCTTTCATTCTCACTTTATCAACAGGTCAAGACGTTATTGTTCAATGTAATGCTTCTGGAACTTTATCTGTTCAAACCAAAGCTTTTTGTGCAACTCAACCGACTGGAAAATACATAATTCCAAATTTAAGTGTTGGTGTTCCAACTCTTGGAGTCTTTGGGAAAGCGGATGCGAGAGCGGGTCTGTTCAACAACTACATTTACGGGGAACATTTCTTCGGTAATTTTAATCTTTATGCTTTAGGCAGAGCAGATATTTACCAATTAATTACAGCGACTCAGATTTATAAAGGTCAATCAATCGAAGCTCCTAAAAAAATGAATACAGAAACAACTGTCCAGGCAGACTACCGCTTAGGTTATAAAAATTCGAATTATACCGCTTTCTTGGGTGTAGAAGAATTGAAGCTGGCTAAACTAAAAGATGCTGAAGTAGGGTCAAAAGCTCAAACTTATGGATATGACCCTCTTATTCGTCTTCATGCTGATGCTTTGTATTCTTTTAGTGCAATTTCTCTTCAACCATTTGCGGGTCTTCATAAGCGCTCAGGATATGGACTAGGAGATGGAATTTACGCTGGAGCAACGGCAGGTGCCTATATTTGGGGAGATAGATTAGGCCTTCAGCTAAGAGCAATGGCCGATAAGCAGTATTTTACGATCTCTCCTCGTTTTAAATTATGGCTTATGCAGTTAGAATACTCACTTAAGAGCCCAATGAAGAGTGTAGATGGGGATGTTAAACTTTCAGCTGTTCAGAGTGTAGATTTCCGCATTTTCTTTTAATCGTCTAATTGTCGTGGTAAGCTCTAAAAAATATTTAGCGCTTACCACCTTTTATAGAGAATTAGATTATGAATTTCGAAAAGATTTTATCCCACCCTTCAGTTCTGGCCTTTTTAAAAGAACAAAAACTTAAAGAACCAACGAATATACAGTCACAAGTTATTCCAGATTTTATCAATGGAAAATCTGTTAATGTTATTGCAAAGACTGGGTCGGGAAAGACTTATTGTTTCGCTTTGCCGATATCTGAGCAACTAAAAATTATTGAAGAAAATAGTAAGGGTGGTGACCCAAAGAAAAATTTGGGAAAACCAAAGGCCGTTATCTTGGCACCTACTCGCGAACTGGCCCTGCAGTTACAAAAAGTGTTTAAATCTATTTCTCACCACGTGAAGCTTCGTGTCCGTATGCTTGCTGGTGGAGAAGCCGCTAAAACAAATCATTTACTCGCCAGAGATAATATTGATGTTCTTATTGCTACTCCAGGACGCTTAAGTAATGCTTTAAAAAGAAAAGAGCTCAATTTAAAAGAAACAAACTATATTATCATGGATGAAGCCGATCAACTCTTAGAGATGGGCTTTCGTCGCGATCTTGAAAATATTTATCAATCATGTGATCCTTCTTTAGTTCACGTGGGACTTTTTAGTGCGACTCACTCTTCAAGTTTAGATGAATTTTGCAGTACGATCTTTTCTAAAATTGATTTTGCCAGCTACAACAGTGAAGAAAAAAATAAACTCACTCAATCGGTTAGAACATTTAATATTTATCTGAAAGATGAAGAAAAAATTGTCATGACTGAAACCTTCATGAAAACTCAGGCTAAAGGGCGTGGAATCATCTTTGTTAATAAACATGACACTGTTGATATGCTCTATGCCGCACTTCCTGAAAAATTTCCTAAGCTAAAATTCCATGCACTTCATGGAGAAATGGAAGCAAGAACTCGCAAGAAAAATTATGACCAATTCTTAAAAGAAGGTGGCATTCTTATTTCTACTGATATTACGGCCAGAGGAATGGACATTGATGATCTTATTTGGGTTATGAACTTTGATCTACCTTTTGAAGCAGTTTATTATATTCACCGTTGTGGTCGAGTCGGAAGAAACCAAAAAGAAGGTTTTGCTTACAATTTGGTGACCCCAAAAGATATGAACATTATTATGCGAATTAATGAGGCCATTAAAAATCAATCGGCCATCAAGCTTACTTCTTTTGATGAGAAAAAATTTAGTGCCGTTAAGGCCATCAAAGCTAAAGCTGTTGGCACTAAGCTCGATAAAAAGAAAAAACAACTTGAGACTTTAAAAAAGAAAGTTTTTGAAAAGAAAAAGCCATCTGATAGAAAGCATTTAAAAGTGGTAAAGGGTTCATCTACGCCGCGATATAAGCGTTTAGAAGATAAAAGTGATGCTCCTAAAAACTTAACGAAAAAATCAGCACGCAATACAGACGGACGCACTGATAAAAATGCTAAGCCTTACTCAAAAGGAAATGCTAAGCCAAACGCGCGCACAAATCCTAAATCTAATACGAACACAAAAAAAAGATCTCTTGATGACGGATTTAAAAAAGTTGTCAGTAAATCTAGGAAATAAGATTTTAATGAAAAATTGGATGCCTACCATTTCATTCATTTTTTTAGGCTTAGCACTTTTAAGTTCATCTGGATGTTCTAAAAAAAAGGCAGAGTCTCTCTATACGCTTGAAGAATTTAATCACATCATGGATTCTACTGGAGCTGAGCCTGATAAAGAGCCCACTCACGCCATTAATTTTTCGGACTATTCTCCTGGGGTCAATAGAGTCAATTCAAGGCCGCTCATATACAATCGTTTAGATTTTTATGTCATAGAGTTTGAAAATGAAACCCAGGCCGAAAACGAGGCCATGAGGTTAAATCAATATTATTCTCGCAACTGGCTCTTTGATAAAGTTGAAGGGGAGCCGATTTTAGAGGATCTAGTCTTGGTAAAATTTCACGGTAAAAATCCTAAGCGCCACACTCAAAGAAAGCCCATAAACATACCTGCAGAACATCATGGAGCTCCGGCAGCTTCAGGTGGGCATTGATTAAACATCTTACTTTTTTACATATCTCACGTCTGATGTTGTAAGAGTCTTAGAATGTATGTAAATACAAACTACAATATCAGGAGCCCTTATGAAATTATTTTTTGCTATGATTTTTCTCAGCTCTTCTTTTTCAACTTTTGCATTCGATCTTACACCATCATGTAAAACAGAATTACTAAAGCAATTGAAATCAAGAACAATGAGTGTAAGTGCTCAGGTAAACACTGAAACTTATGGAAATCTTGCTCCTTTCGTTGGCGCTGTCTGTAAAAATGATAATACTTTTAAGATAAAAACAATTAATCAAAATACATTACAAGTGACTGCCATTGTTAATCCATGGGCCGGTTATGATGCTAAAGGCTTAAGAGTCAATTGCGAGAAAGAAGCTCTTAATAAATACCCTGTTAATGTCATTAAGGTTGAAAAAACTTATTACAATAGCTGTAAGCTGACTTTGACTAAAATTAAGTTTGATTTTAACTTAGATGATTAATAAAAGTCCCATTCTTTTGGCATTTTGTTTTATTTATTCAAATTCTTCATTGGGAAAGGACATTCAAAATAAAATGCCAAACACTAAAGAGAAAATTGAAATTTCTTTAAATGAATCAAAAAGAATAAGAAATAATATTCAAATTAAATTTGTAAAAACGGATTTTGAAAGCACTCAACCTTCACTGAAAGGATCGGAAATTTCCACACCGGCCAATGCCTCAACAAGTTTCGTTCTGTCCTAAACAATGAAAAAAATTCCAGTGAAATAATACTTTCCCATAGTGATGGTGGAATGGTCTCAAGAGATTGGGCAGAGTATGAAGGCTTGAAAATTTCTTACATTGATTTTAAGAAAAATACAAAAGATGAAACAAAAAATCTTCTTGTTTTAGAAATTGAAGAAATGAAATGAATTTTAAGTAGCATTTCTTGACATCTAATTGTGATCACTTTTAAGCTCTCATCCATGAAAACTATTTATTATTTATCCATTCTTCTTTTTATTGACGTCGCAAGGGCAGAACCTCAACCATGGGGGATCATTATAAAAGGCTCCCAATGTGCAAAATTTTGGGCCGGTGATGAATGCAGTTACTATAAAGTTCCAAAAGGATGGACTGAAAAATACGGTGACTATATAAAAGTGAATGGTAAACAATGTAATTTTTTAGTAGGTCATGAAAAAGAATGTTGTGAGAAATTAGGATTCAAATTTGTAGACCTTAAACTAGAAAAGGATACCTCTGCTCAATTAGCAGAGGTGTGTAAACTTAAATAAGAACAACTCTTACTCAACATTTATTAGGCTAACTTTATTTTCAATTCTTTTGAAAGTTAATATGATGTTTTGAACAGATCTATTTTGATTAAACCAAGTACTCTTATCAATTTTTATAACTAAACATTTGAGGATGTGACTTAAATTTTTCTTCAAAAAAACTAATTCTTTTTTTCCACTCAGCAGAAATTGCTTTTATATTCATTAACTCTTCTGAGCTTGCTTCTTGATTTTCGAAGGCACTTTCAAGTTCATCTAGAGTTTGATGAAATAAGACTATCCACCTTCCGAGTTCACCTCGCTTAATCGAAAGCTGCAAATGAGTGAAGAGTAGTTGAAAGGGTTTTCCTGAAAGAGCGACGCTTGTTTGTCCTGTGAGCTGCATTTCCCAAAAAGTCGTGATGCGCTCGAGGTGATGATGAAGCACTTCTTTATCTTGAAACTTGGAAAAATGATAGCCTATCAAGACATCATTCAAGGCCTTTTGATAAAAGGTTTCAACGACAATTTGTATTAAATCTCTCATAAATTCAAGAACCTAAGTGACTGACTAAAAAGGTTAACTTTTTGTTTTGGTTTTCCGATGAGACTAGTAATGTAAATTAAACCAAATGATAAGTCTCGTCCACTATTGATTGGATAGGTAGAATTATGAAAAAGCTCTGGATAGTTTTTATTTTATTATTTTATTCCCACTCTGTTTTTGCTTATGAAGTTCAATCCCTCGCTGATGGGGCCTGCTGGCTTGAAGAGACAGAAGCCGGCGGGTTAAAAATTGCCAGTTTTAACGACAAAGCAATTTTGGTTAGCAGTAGAGACGATCTTCTTATTAAGTTAAATAATCTTTTGGCAAAAAATCTGGTCAAAAAAATCAATTCTCTCGATGAAATTACCCTTCATTGTGGAGCTTATGGGGCAAGCCTCGTGATAAGCTTTGAGATGGATGGGCGTGAAAGTTGCTCTTGGTTTGGTGTTCAAGATGGGGCACTTAAAGTTAGGTCCTTGGGTGGATTAGAGATCACTAAAAAGGGCAGGCTTTGTGATGGCCATGTATGGGGAGAGTTGATGGTTGGAATCAAAAAAATAGAGCAAAAAAAACAGATAGAAGAAATGCTTTTAAATATTAGTGTCGAAAGTGTTATTGATTTAGGAAACAATGTTTTACGAGTCACATTGAAAAAAGAATACTACGGAAAAGAAATCAATTTTTTAAATACGTTAAAAAACTCTTTTGACCTCAGATTTGTTGAATTAAATACTTTTTTACATCCAGTAGGTGAGTCGGTCCTTATAAAGTAGGGGGGACCGACTTTTTGATTTTATTTATCTAATAACATCATGAAGAGCGCGACCTAATGACTTTGATTTTTTATCAAAGAAATTATTATTTTCTAGCATCTCAGCCTCTTCTTTACAGGCAATACACATTTCAGCTGTTAGACGAGCATTAAGTCTTTCAAATCCAACTTCGCCATCACACTCTTCGCAAAGACCGTAAGTCCCACGAGTCATAGCATCGAGAGATTTGTTAATTTTTTTAAGGTAGAAATTTTCGCGATTGATAAAGCGAATATCATGTGAAGTTTGAGTATTAACACTCGCCTCATCAAGAGGATCAGACAATTCATTTCTGTCTAATTGGTACTGTTCGTGTTCGAGTTTCTTGTTAGCGATTCTTTCTTTTTCAGATAATAATTTTTCTTTTAGTGACGCAATTTGTTTGTCTGTTAGATAAGCATTCTCTCTTTTCATTCTATCTCCTGAAAAATAACTGCATGATCTTCAATGATTTTTTGCAGTGGCAAACATTACATATAAAGTATCTATAAAACTAATTGTCTAGAAAATCACAATACAGATAGGTGAGTAATCTAGACAATTACTAAAATCTAACAAAGCTTAACATCTTACATTGTTTCTACTTGATTCCATTGGGAAAAGAGGCTTCGCAATAAGGACAGAAGTGCCAAAACTGAATATCGACTTCAGTCTTGCATGATGCGCAAGTGTGGAGACACTCTAAGTCAACAAAGTCTTCGCCGCCCATAAAAAGTTCTTTTCTCATGGCGCGTATGGTGACTGGGTGAGCATAAAATTTTTTGGGGATGAGTTTATCTGGAATAAATAAAGCTGGGGCAATGGCCTTATCAGGAATGATTTGGACTTGATGAGTTTCGTGCATATCCATGTCAAACAGCTGGGTGTCGGCCGCATTTGAATAGGTTTTTAATTTTTGAAATTGTGAATGAGGGTCGTGATGTTTTTGGAGAAATTTTCTCACTTCTTCCAAGTTTTGATGTTTTGTCATAGCTTCATCCTCTTCCATTCCTGCTCTAAATAAGTAATGATTTGCGCGCTGGCTTTTTGATGAGCATTAAAATATTTTATCAAACCAGGCTTTGCTTTTAAGACTTCTTTTCTGAAGCGAAGGCTCAAGGGCCCCATGGATTCTATGGTTCGAAGGGTCCATTCTTTCACTTCAGGATGTCCTTCTTTTAAAAGTTTCTTTAAGATGTCGAAGTATTCCAGTGAAATCATTTTTCCCGATTTAAAGCTTTCGGCAATAACATGTTTTTGAGAGGCTCCTAAGGCATAGACAATGAGCTCGTGGTCTTTAAAATTTTGGAGAGTTTTTAGTGTTTCGATGAAAAGTTCATTGAGCTCACTGGTGGAGTTTTGAGTATTATCTAGTATGCAAAGGAGCTCTTTAAGCTTCGAACTCTGAGTCTGCCACGGACCTTTATGTTCCAGTATTAATTTCCATTCTGACTTAATAAGCTCAATGATTTCTTGATTGAGTTTAATTTGTGGTCGAATGCCATTTTTGAGTTTTTCCAAAGTCTCAAGGTAAATTTCATTTAATTTTGTATTCATACTTCAATTTTATCACTTCTTTTTGATTTCAGGGTACTCTGGCCATAAAAAAATCCTAAAAAATAATGAAAAAAGTACCTATTGGGGTAATGGGATTTGACGCTCCAGGGGCTTGGGCGTAAAAAAACTCTAACTATGAATATCCAGAAAAAAGACCATTTAATTAATTCTATTTACCGCGCAACAGAAGGCGAGGGGATTTTTTTAGGTCGGCCACAAATTTTTGTTCGCTACCAAGGCTGTGCTATTGGATGCCTTAATTGTGACTCTAAAGACACTTGGGATTTTGATCAAAGTATGAGGACTGATTTATCTGCGATCTTAGATAAAGTTCACACAGAAGGTTATAACGGCCTCATAAAGAATGTTTCAATCACTGGGGGAGATCCACTCCACCCAAGTCATGTTCCACACGTCATGGCCCTCGTTTTGGCCCTCAAAGAAAGAAACTATTTTGTAAACATAGAAGCGGCCGGTACAAGAGTCGTGGACGAAATTTTTGATTTAGTTGACTACATTAGTTTTGACTTTAAAACGCCGTCAACAGGGGTAAAAACTCCTCTTCGAAATATTCAAAAGATGATTCATAACTATCCTTCAAAGTTTCAATTAAAGGCAGTGATCGCTGATAAAATTGATTTTGAAGCCACACTAGATGCTTTTAAAACTTTGGCAGTTACAGAGTCATCGCTTAATTTTCCATGGGTTCTCACCCCTTGCTATAACACCGAAGAAGAATTTCCTATGAGCCGCTTCATGAATGTTCTGTCGTGGAACGAAGAGCATGGAGGGTTTTTTCGAGTCATAGGTCAGCAACATAAATGGGTCTGGGGCCCTGACCAAAAACAAGTGTAATAAATTTTGTTTTCATTCTATAATTATGGAATGAAAACGTTTCAAAAATGTTGTCACATTTATCTTTCTCTTTTCATTTTTTTATCAGCTTCAAAATTATTTGGACAAGATTGCACTCAATTGCCTTATGACTTAGAAAATTATTCTAATAAACGTAGAATTTCCTATGATGACATGCTTAATGTTTCTGAGCTCGTTAAAGGAGTAAGTTTAAAATCCTGCAATCTCGATGTTCTAAGACCCTTATTAGAATCACTTAAAGAAAAAAGATTAGAAACAGTAAAAATGTATTTGAGAAATGGAATTAAAAATGAAGGCAATGTCGATTTAAGTAATGAGTATAATTATTTAAGTGGGGCACCATCGAAGTTTGCTTATGAGTTTGAAAATGTTTTTTCTGTCGTCTCTCAAACTAAAACGAGTGCCACTCCTTTGCCTTATCCACCGACAGGTAATAGGCCTCCCATAAATAAACCCGTTATAAGCGGAGCTTGCACCAATAAAATAAACCAAAATAATGCCGTTAATTTAGAAAATACTAGAAACCAAGACAGTGTGGGGTGGTGTTATGCCTATGCCGCCAGTGACCTGCTCAGTTTTCGTTTAAATAAGAAAATTTCAGCAGTGAGTTTATTTCAAGCGGAAGGAAAAACGATTGAGGAAGATATAGTCAATGGAAGTAAGCTTGGTGGAGATATCCAGTACAGCATTAAGCAAGCAATTTTAAAACGCAAAGGATTTTGCCTAGAAGAAAATCTGCCCTCAAGTGATTTTAAATTTTGTACCGATCAGAATTATTTAACTTTTTTAAATGGACTTATTACCAGCGCGACTCAAGAACGGTTTGCCTATGACCTTTATACAGACTCTTGCTTAAATCAAAGTTTGCAATCGGCTTTCCCTGGAATGAATAAAGAAAAAATAATTAATTATACTAAAATAAACAGACAGTCGCGTTTAATTGAATTTATTCATGATACCCAGTGTAGAGTTCAATTTGAAAAAGAGGCTTCTCTGTTAGATGTGCGTAGTGTTGATGCAAATGGAAAAAATAGTGACGATATTTTTAAAGTCATCAATGAACAAATTGAAAAAGGTGATGTGGCGGCCATTGGATATAATTTTAATAAACTAAATTCTGAAGCTGGTAATGGGGATCACGGCTCTGTGGTGGTGGGAAGAAGAACTAACCCAAACACCGGAGCATGCGAATATTTAGTAAGAAATAGTTGGGGCAAAGATTGTAAAATAAATGATGTTGAAGGACTCAATTGTCATAAAGAATGCTCAAATGACACTTGTCGACAGACGGGGCATTTTTGGGTTTCACAGAAACGTCTTTCCGATGTTCTTATCAACGTGACTTACCTCAAGTAGTTTTTATGAAACAAAATTTTATTTTTTTAATCTTTTTTTTTTTAATGTCAAAAAATTCTTTTGCTAGCTCTTGTAATGATTATAAAATTAAAATTGTCTATAATAAAAAAGATCAACTTTCAAAAGAGAAAATGTGCACCTTTATTGATGAAGATAAAACTCTTTATTACATGTCGGAATCTTGTCTTTTTTATGGATGTAGTGTTTTAAAAAAGAAAAAAGAAAATCTCGTCATTCCAGATTATCATTCAAAAATCGGTTCACCTGGATTTAAGCTTTGATCTTCCCCTGTTAAAACGGACACACTTTTAAGCACATAACCCAACAAAGGGTATGTAGATGAAGTTGAAAACAAAGAAAATTGAACAAAAGA
>JAYSPR010000057.1:0-2736 GCA_043721975.1 Bacteriovoracaceae bacterium | reverse complement strand
ATTTTTATCAAACAGCATACTCCGCCTGTACATTTCCCTGTGTTCACGATAGCCGCCAATTAAATAAGCAGCGTTATTTTTTTTTCTTTCCTGGTTGATCTATTCACTCATTTTTGCTACACAAGAGAAAAATATAAGGAGTCTTTATGGTTAAGAAAGTTCTAGGTTTAGTGATATTTTTCTTTTCATTAAGTATATTGGCCCAAGAAGATTTACCATGTAAATCTAGGGTTCATTCATTCATCTTTGACTTATGTGATGGTGAATGTAGAATTATCAAATTCGAACTCATCAATCAGAATACATATTTTGTAGAATATAATTTCTATGGAGATGATTCCATTACTCAAATGGTTACATTCGATGAAAAAACATGTAAATCTAGACTCATTTTAAAAAAATAAATTGAGGAAATATTCAATGAAACTATTCACTACTTTTATCGTAATTATTTTTATATCTACAGGCTGTTCAAGCTACTCCAAACAAAAATGTCTTGAGATTGATCAGGCCCAGTCAGGCTATAAACTCGGAATCGATGGAGTGACTTCTTTCAATTCAGCAATCCTTGATTTGAAAAAAAATTGTGAAGATGAACATGGTGTTCCTGTCGACACCCAAAAAATTAAAACTGGATGGGAAGATGGTCTGCGCTTTTATTGTTCAAGTAATGGCGGTAGTCGTGCAGGACAAAGCGGATTAGTTTATTCAGGTGCATGCACTAAACAAGATGAAAAAATCTTTTTTAATACTTATAATCCTTCCCGAATGTCTTATTTAGAAAACAAAGTAAAAGAATTAGAAAAAAAGATAGAAGTTTTGGAAAGTGATTTTTCAAATGCAACGTCAAGAGCGAATTCATGTGAATCAAATGTGAATTCACTATATAGTCGCTTAAGCAGTGCTGAAGCTAAAGCTTCAAGCTGCTTATAATAAGATAATTACTTTTTGATAGATAAGGATATGTTGTAGAGAGGAGAATTGGGAAGCCATTCTTTTATTCTCTCTTTTGGATATTTTTGTGCAGGAAAGTAATAAAAATTCTTAAACTTCAGGTCATTAATCGAAACAATTCTTGCTTCACTTAATGCCCAAAACCTATAATCAAGTTGAATTCCCACCTTTAATTTTTTAACCCCGTTGCTCGTAAGATCACGAAGAAGTTCCATGTGATTAACATTCGCTTCTTCACTAGCTAAAGCGAAACCTTGATTGATGAATTCCTTCTTTTCGGTAGAACCGCTAAAAGACATTGAGAGAAAATACCCATTAAAATCATTTTTATTCGTAAATTTATTTGATGGGATGTTTACATTATTTTCTAACAAGGCTTCACGGTAGATCACTTCTTCTGAAGACGTAAATATTCTGATTGTAAAAAATGTGAGAGGAATGGAAACCAGCCAACAAACCCAGACCCCATGAGCTTTAGTAAGGAGATAAACAAAGAGAAGTAAAACAACAATGATTAAGTAAGAGGCCAATAGCCCCCAGGGGATCACTTGATACGAGCTTCTGAATATAAATGTCCAGCCAATCCCCATTGCAATAAAAATACCTGCCAAGATAAGAAATTTATCATCAGAGCTAAATGACTTAGTAATGACTCCCCACTTCACCATTAAGTAAAAAAAGATGGTAAAAAGTAAAAACAGGATTGGTTCTAAAATTCCGGGTGTAAATGGCGGGAACCATCGAAAAGTGAATTCATTCATAAGACCTCTACAAATAAAATTTCATGTTAAAATAATCGGTCTATCATGAGTGATAATCATTGAATGTTCATACTGTGCAGACACACTTCCAGGTTTTGTAAAAAGAGTCCAACCATCTTTTGCCTCTTCTACCCATTTGGTTTTCGTAGATAAAAAAGGTTCAATCGTAATGACCTGCCCTTCTTTAAGTATGCGCTTATCATTAGAATCAAAATAAGGTGCAATGAAGGTTGGATCTTCGTGTAAAGATCGACCAACCCCATGACTTCCAAGATTTTCGATGATTTTTAAATTATATTTTTTTGCGACTTTCTCTATCGCCTTACCAATCAAGTTAATAGGCTGGCCCGCTCTTGCAACTTCAATGGCATTCTCAAGTGCTTCTCTTGTCGCTCTCATAACCTTTTTTTGAACACTGTTAGATTTTCCCAAAACAAATGAACCGCCAGTATCGGCAAAATATCCATCTAGCTCTGCCGAGACATCAATGTTGATGATGTCGCCTTCTTTTAAAACTTTGTCTCCTGGAATACCATGTGCAATATCTTCATTAACCGAGATGCAAGTAAAACCAGGAAAATTATAAGTTAATTTCGGAGCAGATTTCGCATTAAATCTTTCTAAATAAAGCGCTCCGATATGATCGAGCTCTAAAGTCGTCATTCCAACTTTTGCTTCTTTCATTATAAGCTTTAATGTGTCGGCTACGATTTTTCCGATAATTTTTAGTTTTATTACGTCGTCTTGAGTTTCAATAGTCATAGATATTCCAATTAATAAATTTTTTGCTACTTTAGCCTCTGACAATAATCAAGAGAATTCCACATACTTCCCGAGTGCATTAACGAACTTTGAGTCACAATAGGTTCATTAATTTCTATAATTTTATTATCACGAATTAAACTTATTTTTATAACCTTAGTATTTGATCTTCCCCTGTTAAAACGGACACACTTTTAAGCACATAACCCAACAAAGGGTATGTAGATGAAGTTGAAAACAAAGAAAATTGAACAAAAGA
>JAYSPR010000056.1:0-43882 GCA_043721975.1 Bacteriovoracaceae bacterium | reverse complement strand
GTTAAACATCTAGAATGCGGTGAAATTTACAAGTTCAATAAAGTCACCTTCAAATTTTTGGCTTGATTGACCATGTGTAAATTCAGTGATGCGTATGACTTGTGCATGACTTGATGTTGCAGATTTAACTCCTGTAGGTGAGTCTTCAAAAATAAGCGTTTGTGAGGCTTTCACTTGAAAGCGTTTCATGGCCTCAAGATAAGGATCAGGATGTGGTTTAGTTAAAACAGTTTGATTGCGCCCCATTTGAAATGTCATGAATGAATCGAGTCCAAAACAAGCTAATGTTTCATCGACAATAATATCTTCACTCGCACTCACAACGGCACACTTTTTATTTTGATTTCTAAGCTGATGAAGAAAATTCATCACTCCAGGAGTGAGATAACTTTCTTTTTCGTTTTGTGAAAGTTGCTTGAAAATCTTTATGAGCTCATGATTTTTTTGTTCGATGGCCGAATTAATTTCGCTGTCACTTAATTGTGGACAAAGGGTTTTAATAACAATGAAATCAGTCATTCCGTAAAATTGATCAATGCACGACATGAGATCAACTTTGACTCCGAGTTTTTCCAGCACAAAGACAGCGGCTTTAGCGTGAAGTGGTTCAGTATTAACGAGAGTTCCATCCATATCAAAGATTATGGCATCTTTACTTTGTACTAGAGCTTTTAAGTCTGTCATTTTCTGCCCGCTAAAATTTAAGTGCATATTAGGCTATCATTGTACTAGAGACCACAAGGAATATTCTATGAAAATTTTCCCTAAAAATGCAGACGCCCCTAAAGCAGAGCCTACTGTGAAAGGATCTCGAGAAGCTAGAGGGCCTTCTAAGGCTCAAAAAAAAATGGCACCACCTAAAAAAGAAATGAGTGTGAGTGAAATCAAAGAAAAGTTAGCGGCCAATGTTCAAACCTCAGATGCTGCTAAAAATAAGGCCATTACTAGTACTAAAAAATTAGGTACTGGATTTTTAAATGACGAGGTTAAAACTGAAATGATTGAAGTGGTGAAGCCAGAAGTGGGTGAGGCTGAAGAGCCAGCCGACACAAATGAAATTGAAACTCCTAATACTAAAGATTTCACACTAAAGAGCGATATTGCGAAGAATGATCCGAAAGATACCAATACCCAAGAAAAATTAAAATCAGTCATTTCCAAAGGTGGTTTTAGTTTTAATCCAAAAGAGCGTGAAGCTTTAGAGAAAATTTTGGCCAATCAGTAATTAGCCTTTCGTGATTTCTGGAATTCCAGTCTGAGATTCTTGTAAAAGAAGCATTTGATGAAGTTTTTGAACGGTTGTTTTGATCACTGATTCAAGAGATCCTGTGATGAGCGCTGCTGCTGAATGATCATGTCCACCGCCACCGAGGGCACGGGCCATAACTCCTACATCAATGACTCCAACTGATCTCAAAGAAACTTTGATTTCAGCTCCCAGTTCTCTAAACATGATGGCCACTTTGATGTTGTCTAAAACAAGAAGGTGATTGATAAAAGCGAGAGTATCTTCAGTTTCAATTTTAAATTTTTCTAAAAGATCATCAGTTAATGTCAACCAAGCAACTTTTTCATCTTTAGTGGTCTGAGCACTCGCTAAAACTTTTCCAAGGAGCTTCATGTACGTTAATTTTTTGGTCCCATAGATCATATTATAAGCATGAGGAGGAGTGACTCCCGTATCCATAAGATCGCCAATTAAACGGTGAGTGTTTCCTGTCACTGTCGGGTAGCGAAAGCTAGAAGTATCAATCAAGATGGCAGTGTAAAGTGGCAAGGCCATTTCGGCCGTTAAAACAATTCCTAGAGACTGAATGAGATCTCCAGCGAGTTCACCTGTTGCTGCTTTACTGGTATCAATACAATTGTTGACGACAACGTCAGGATGACAAGGATGATGATCAATAAATAATAGATTGGGAGCCTTGCTCGCAATCGCTTTCATTCCATCACCAATTCTTTCAAGAGAGTTGGTGTCTGTAACAATAAAGAGATCAATTTCTTTTTCGGGATAAAAAGTTAGGTAGTCATCCCGTGAAATGACAACGTCTTGTGGATCGAGATATTTATAGCGTTCTAATAAAGGTTCTTCATTTACACAAATAGCATTTTTTCCAAGCCCGCGCATCGCTAAACAAAGCGCAATCTCACTGCCAATGCCATCGGCATCGGGGATAATGTGAGTTGAGATCACAATATTCTGGGCTTTCTCGGTAGAGAGTTTAAAACGTTCGTAGATATTCATCTCCTAATAATTTACACTAATTTTTTTTCAATTGCTGAAATTTTTGCTACGATTTTCGTTGTTAGAGAGTTTTTTACTAATTTAATCAGATATAACGAGATTATAAAGTATGCATGGTCCTCGGAATTGGCGATCAAGATAGACAATCTCTGCAAAGATTATCCAGGGCGACGCGCCTTAGATAAGGTTTCTTTTAGTGTCAAAAAAGGAAGTATCCACGGATTTTTGGGACCAAACGGTGCTGGTAAATCTACGACCATGAAAATCATTAGTGGTCTTATTAATCCCACCAGCGGAAGTTTTGAGGTTTTTGGAAAAATTGGTTTTTTGCCAGAGCACCCACCAGTTTATCCCAACATGACGGTGTATGATTATCTAAAATTCATTCTTTCAATTTATAATAAGAATCTAAATTTAAAAACAACACTTCCTGATGAAACAATTAACCGAGTCATGCAGAAAACCGGACTCAGTGACGTTCAAAAAAGACTGATAGGAAACCTTTCTAAAGGTTATCAACAAAGAGTAGGGATTGCCCAAGCGATTATTCATTCACCAGAAATTATTATTTTAGATGAGCCAACTGTCGGACTTGATCCAGTGGCCATTTCCGAAATACGCACTCTCATTTTAGAGTTAAAGAGTGAGCATACCATTTTATTTTCTTCTCACCAGCTTCACGACGTTGAACTTCTTTGTTCTGACATTACTCTTATTAATAAAGGTAAAATTGTCGTCTCGGGAAGAATGGATGAAATTCTGAGTAACTTAAAGACCAACATGAGTCTTAAGGCACGAGTTTTAAATTTTAATGAGCAAAAGAAAAAAGAATTGCTTACAACTTTTCATCCAGATTTAGAATCCCTTAGTTTTAGTGAAGATAAAGACCAAAAAAATATAGTGATTAGTATGGTTACTAGAGGCAAAAAAGATTTGCGGGCGAAGATTGCTAAATCCCTTATTCAATCTGATGTGGATTTACTAGAACTCACCACAGAAAGAGGAGATTTAGAGGATTTATTTAAGAGGATAGAGTTATGATTAAAATGTCGCAAACTTTAATTCTCGCCAAAAAGGAATTAAAAGATTCTTTTTCTTCACCACTTATTTATATTCTAAGCGGACTCTTCTCACTCATGATGGGATGGCTCTTTTTTAATTATCTACTGCAATCTAGTCAGATGACGACCACGACGATGACCCAAGGGGTGATTACTCCCATTTTTGGGAACATCAATTTTATTTTTATTTTTTTATGCCCACTTATAACCATGCGCTCTTTCGCCGAAGAGAAAAAGCAACATACGCTTGATTTACTACTTCGGTCTGAGCTTTCTGAAATGGATATCATCTTAGGGAAGTTTATTTCAAATGTTTGCTTAGTGCTTTTTATGTTGTCTCTAACATTTCTATTTCCACTGATACTTTCTTTTTCTGGCTATAGTGATTGGGGAGTCGTATGGAGTTCTTATTTAGGAATTATTCTCTCCCTCATGGCCTACACTGTTGTTGGTCTCTTTTGTTCCAGTCTTACCGATAATCAAATTGTCGCGAGTCTAATGACTTTTTGTATTTTACTCGGCTCAATGCTCATGGTGATTTCTATCAATGCTACTAATAATTATCTCATGGCCCTTATGATTCAATACCTCACGATTCCTTTTCATTATGAAGGACTCACGAGAGGAGTGATTAAGTCTTATAGTCTTTTATACTTCTTATCTTATTATGCTTTTTTCTTTTTATTAACACTTAAGTCTCTTCAATCGAGAAAATGGTAATAAAATGAAACAGTGGTATAACATTCTTCTCGTTTCTCTTTTAAGTATTCTCTATCTTGTGGTCGTTGCCCTTTGGATTTCAATTCCTGAAGAATTAACTTTAAATATTGCCGTAAGTGCCCTCACTGGTGCAGTCACTTTAATTTGTCTTTATTTGAATCGCTTAAAGCTAAGTGTGTTTTATCAAAGTCACTATTTTAAAAGCTTACAAGAATCGCTAGTTTTTTTCTTCCTTCTTTTTTGTCTTTTAGGAGTAGGTAATTACTGGGCCTATAAACATCCTTATCAAGCAGACCTATCAGTTATTAAACTTAATTCTCTTTCAGACCAAACTAAAAATATTTTAAAAGACTTAAAAGAACCATTAGTTTTTAAAATGTTTGCGAGAAAACAAGAGTCAATGGCATGGATGTCATTGATTGAATTTTATCGAGCAGAAAAAAGTTCTATTGTTATTGAAAAAATTGATATTGATGTAAGACCAGACCTAGTTGGTGATTATCAAATTAGTGATAAAGCGACTCTCGTTATTGAATACAATGGCAAAAGACAAAAAGTTACAGAAAGAGATGAGCTCAATATTACGAATGCACTTATAAAAATTTCACGACCCAGTGATCCTGTGGCCTATTTTGTCCAAGGGCATGGAGAGTCTGATATTAATTCGGGAGAAGCAGAAGGAATTAAATTTCTTTTTGAAGCTACTAGGAATTCAGCCGTTGATATTCGACCACTTAATTTATTATCTACTCAGGAAATTCCTTTTGATGCCAAGGCACTTATACTTTGGGGACCAAAAACATCACTGCAGCCAACAGAAATTAATCTTATTAAAAAGTTCTTAGAGAGAAAAGGGAACCTACTGGTGGCCCTTGATCCAGATCTTAATGGTGATAAACATGAAAACTTAAGAGCTCTTTTGAGAAATTATAAGATCATCATCAGAAATGATTTGGTAGTGGATAGAAAAAGTTTTGTGAATGGATCAAATGGATCTATTCCCCTGGTTGATCACTTTGACCATGAGTTTGAAATGACTAAAAACTTTAAGGGACAAATCTTTTTTCCCTTAGTCTCCTCTCTAGAAATTATCCCTAACGAAGTCGTTCCAGGCATGGTGGGAGATGTTCATTCACTCGCCACATCAACAGCTTTTCCTGATTCATGGGGAGAGACGAGTTTAAAAGAGATGGCATCACAGACGATGAGTTTTTCTGTCGGAAGTGATAGACCAGGTCCTTTGAGCTTAGCGCTCGCTTTTGACAGTCCTCAAAATAGAATTGTGGCCTTTGGAAACTCTTCTTATGTGTTAAACGCCTATTCAAAATTTGGAAGCAACTATGCTTTCTTTTTAAATGCACTTTCTTGGACGCTGGGTGAAGACCGTTTGATTTCCTTTAATTTACCTATTATTCAAAGTGAACCCGTCTTTATTTCTGCTCCACAGTTGGGAATTATTTTCTATTTCTCAGTTCTCTTTTCACCCTTAGTCTTATTTGGTCTCGCCATTTTTATGTATAGACGCAAGAGAGATAAGTAAGCATGAGTAAAAAAAACTTTATTCTCTTTAGTATTCTTATCATTGCAATTGCAATCACCTATCTTTTTGAAGAGCGTGCAAATATTCTAAGTGAAAAAGAAAAATTAGTGGCGACAACGCTTTTAAATGCAGATTCATTAGGTGATTTAAAATCTGTTAAAGGTGTAAAACTTGATTTTATAAAAAAAGATGAATATTTTTATGATCAAACTAATAACTTAAGACTAAGTAAGCCCAGGTTAGATGAATTTTTTCACTTACTTTCTAATCTCAAAGTGACTTCTACCTTAAATCAAACTGAAGTCAATAAAGTTGGACTCAAGTTTTATATTCCCAATCCTGATGTAAAATTAGTTTTTAGTTTTACAAATGGAGAAATGGTTTTCACTCTTGGAAAAAAATTAGACTACGATCAAAGTTTTTATATGGAAGTTAAAAAAGACGGTCAGTCAGAAGTGATGATCGTGAAAGATGATTCTCCCGATCCAGGGGCTTACGAAAACGAAGAGCAGTATCAAAAATCAGATGCTAAATACCGTCGAATTCAAGTGGTGTTTTTATTAACTAATAAATATTTTCAAGACACATCAGTCTTTCGTGAGTTCAATTATCAGAGTGATAAAATTAACTTTGAATCTATGTCCATAGCCACTTTTAGAAATAAGCGCTTTTCTATTTCATTTGCCAATTCAACGACTAATCCTCCCGTCTTTAATGGCCTTGGTTACTTTGATGAAAATTGGGTTTCATTTTTAGAGGCCATGACTAAATTAGAAGGAAAAACAATTTTTTATCCAAGTGAACCTAAGCTCTTAGATGAAATTCTTTCTCAAATTGAAGTCGTTGATAGAGACAACAGGAAATATTCTCTCGAGTTATATAAAAAGTATGATAAACAAAACGGATATTTTTTAAAAACTAGCTTCAATACTATTATTTATGAAATTAAAGCTAAAGATGCTGAGTATTTTTTTGTGAATGTTCAGGATTTTTGGCAAAAGAAACTTGCCCCTAAAGAAAAGGTTTTTAACCTCTCATTGACATTTTTTAACGGTAAAAATCTAGCTGTGAAAATTGAAGACCAAGAGCTCTTTAAAGTTTTAACTTTAAACCCGGCAAAACTTAAGGAAGCCGACTTAAGGCCCCTTGAGTTTAAGCGTCTTTTAGAGCTACTCAAAAGTGAAGGGAATCACGTGAGCGAGATGACAGAGAAACCAACTGAAATTCTCAAGAAAAATATCCTAAGAGTTCAGTTTGAGAATAAGTCATTAAATGTTATTCTAGAAGATAATGAAGTAATTCTTGTGGATATAGAAAAGAAGATCAAAATTCATCACTATGTCGGAGCAAAAATTCCTTTTAGCGTAAATTATGCTGATTATAGCAAAGGATTAGGGCCTTAATGCATTCTCTGAATCTCTTTTTTAAAACATTTTCTCATCCCACCAAAAGACTTATTGATGGCGAGAGAATTTCTTATTTTGAAGTGCTAGGAATTTCTTGGTCTCTTCATATGATTTATGCATTTTACTCTGTATTTGCCCTCTATTTGGGAATTATCAGCTACGAGTATTTGTCATCATCTCAAGATTTTACTCACTTGGTTTTTGCTGCTTTTAATGTCACTTTCCAAAAAATTTCGCTCTTTTCAACTCTTGCTCAAGTTATTTTTTATCCTTTTATTTTTCAATTTGGATTTAAATTCTGGGCCTATGTTTTAAATTTTTATGCTGAGATTTTTGAATATGAAGGTGAAAGAGAGCTTGATACTGAAATTGAAGAGCTTCTTAATTCGATTTATACGGCCAATATTTTTCTCATCATTCCAATTTTTGGCAATGTTTTAAGTTTTTTAACTCAGGGCTATTATCTTTTTATTGGGCTTAGAGCAAAATTAAATTTTACAAGACTGCAAGCTTTTTTAGTTCTGATCACGCCATTATTTTTACTTTTCCTTCTTACAATACTCGTCGCGTCTTACTTCACTTTACTTATTAGTCTTATCTAGCGCCTGAAATCTCCCTCAACAACTTATTTTTTGTTGATGTCAGAATTTGAAGGCCAAAGGTGATTGAAACTTTTTTCTCAATCTGCCAAGATGAGTTTACACACACACGTTCTAGATATTGAGAGAATCATTAGGCAGGAGAGAGTATGACTATGACAGGTACTTCAGGTAGCATTGAAGTCGTTTGCGGACCTATGTTTTCAGGTAAAACTGAAGAACTTATAAGACGATTAAAAAGAGCTCAAATTGCTCGTCAAAAAGTACAAATTTTTAAACCCTCTATTGATAACCGTTACCATGAAACTGAAGTGGTCTCTCACTCTTCACTTTCTATCAGTGCAACTCCAGTCGATAACTCAGTTGAAATTTTGCAAAAAGTTTTTGATTCAACTCGAGTGGTAGGAATTGATGAAGTTCAGTTTTTTGATGAAAATATTTCTTTAGTCGTTGAAAAATTAGCGAGAAGAGGGATTCGTGTCATCATGGCGGGCCTTGATCAAGACTTTATGGGGAAACCTTTTGGTCCAATGGCAAATCTGCTTGCGATAGCTGATCAAGTGGATAAAATCCAGGCCATTTGTACTGTTTGTGGAGCACCAGCTTCAAAAACTTTTAGGAAAAATCCTAAACACACTGAGCAAGTTTTAGTCGGCGAGACTGATCTCTACGAAGCTCGCTGTAGATCTCATGCTGATTTTTTCGGAGAAGATGACGATCAGTTGGCTTTCTTTGTGAATTTCAACGAGTCTCGTTCCAAATCTCAAAATTTATAGTACAATATTAGACAATACTAATCCTTTCACTAGGATAATCTTGATGTCTAAGTCTCAATCTATTGGTGTTTTTCTTTCAAAAGAAAAAATACAAACACGCGTCCACGAACTTGCTGAACAAATTAACCGCGATTTTAAAGATCAAGAAGTGGTTGTTGTCGGAGTTTTAAATGGCTCATTTATATTTTGTGCCGATTTAGTCAGGGCCCTCACAGTTCCAGCTTCAATTGAATTTGTTTCTCTAAGCTCTTATGAAGGCACTGAAAGTTCTGGTGAAGTCAGTTTCAGAATGGATGTAAAACAATCCCTCGTTGGAAAAAATGTCATTATCGTGGAAGATATTGTTGATACAGGTCTCACGATCACCTTTCTTATGAAACATATGAAACTTAAAAATCCCAAGAGTCTAAAGCTTTGTTCATTGCTTTTAAAAAGGGCAAGACTCAAAATTGAAGTTCCAGTGGATTATTTAGGATTTGATATCGAAGATAAATTTGTCATTGGTTACGGATTAGATTTTGATGGACGTTACCGCGAACTGCCTTACATTGGGGTTTATGGTGAGTAACCAAAATAAAGAAGTCACAGTTACTGGATCTGTGCGAGTGGATTTACTCGGCGGAACCATTGATTTAAATCCTATCAATCTTATTTTACCTAATGTCGTCACTTTGAATTTAGCTACATCACTAAAAGCGAAAGTCACGATCTCTCCAATCGATTTCGATGGTGTTGAAATTCATTCTCGCGATTACAATTCTACTGATAAATTTCGATCAAGTGATTTTACTGAAACTAATTTGCAAAATGGATTTTTTAAAAATCTCACTTTCGTTGCCCATCTTTTAAATATGTTTAAACTGACTTCTGGAGTGAAGCTTCATCTAGAATCAGGCTCTCCCGCTGGCGCGGGCCTTGGTGGCTCTTCAGCGATGGGAGTGACTTGTTATAGTGCTTTTGCAAAATACACTGGAATAAAGTTTGATAAAACGGAAGCCATTTTAAAAGTCAATTCAATCGAAGCGCGCATTCTTGACTGTGGTCCCGCTGGTTATCAAGACTACTACCCAGCTTTATTTGGAGGAGTTTTAGCACTTCACCCAGAACCTGGTTCAATTAAAGTCGAACAACTCTATAGCGAAGATTTAAAAAAAGCTCTAGAAAGTCATATCACTCTCGTTTACTCAGGAGAGACAAGACTTTCGGGTATAAATAATTGGGAAGTTTATAAAGCTTTTTTTAACAAAGATCCTGCTGTCAGAGCTGGCCTTGGTGAAATTGCCAGACTCTCTCAAAAAGCATGCGAGGCCATTAGAAATAAAAATTTCGAAGAGCTCATCACTCTTATTGGTCTTGAAGGTGAAGAACGCCGAAAACTTTTTCCAGGAATCTTAACTCCTAATATGAATGAACTTTTAAGCACATTAAAAGAAAAATCAAATAATAATAAATTTGGAATGAAGATATGTGGTGCCGGTGGGGGAGGATGTTTTCTCATCACTCACGGGCCAGATGATCACGACTATATTAACCAATTGCTCACAAAATTTCATATGACAAAATTAGCCTTTGTCGTCGAGGGTCCACTCTAATATGGATATCAATAACATTGGAAGTTTAAGCATGAAAGGTGGAAGAAATGATAATTTCTTTTTTTGCCTTATCGAATACTATCCAGAAAGTAAAAGATGGTTTCTAAAATCATTACTTCCAGTCAAAGATGAAGAAGTCAGTCACAACGATGATGCGATTCACGCTTGGATTACAAATTTTGATGTCAAACAACTCGTGGTCGATTTTCCTTTATCAAAACCTGCCAGTGAATCTGGTGACCCAGATAAAAGTATCTGTACCGTTTTAGAAAAAATTAAAAGCCTCCTTGATGAAGACCAAAAACTTATCAATCAAAATCCTAAAAAATACGAGCAAGAAAGAAATAAGTCTGATGAGATAGTTTATAACCGCGATATTTTTCAAAAAGAGACGGCCCACCACCTTTTATCACGCTCATTTAAAAGACGACTTAAAAAAGGTTTTCTTCCATACTGGAATCGAACCTTGGATTTTTGGGTGTGGAAATATTACTACGATCAAATCTTAGAGATGTTTAATACATCTTTTGATTCCTTTGGAAATGTCTCGCTCATGGTTTTATTTAGATTTAATTTCATCAAGCGCCATTTTCCTAGCGCCGTTGAATTATTTGAAGCCAACGAACAGATTATCTTAATAGAACTTTTGCGTTCAAAAATTATTCTTAAAAAAGATGTCGCTTTGTTATCAGACATTGATTTAGGAATTGAAGCAAGACTTGATACGATTAAGAAAATTGAAAACAAGCTCGATA
Organism: Bacteriovoracaceae bacterium; assembly: GCA_043721975.1. Taxonomy (GTDB): domain Bacteria; phylum Bdellovibrionota; class Bacteriovoracia; order Bacteriovoracales; family Bacteriovoracaceae; genus Bacteriovorax. Next base: position 33,188 of record JAYSPR010000056.1, on the reverse strand, counting down.
TTTTTATTTATAATCACGACCTGGAAATTCTAGTGAAAAACCCTCGGGCTTTTGATTCATTTTTGCTGGCCCTTGCGGGACAAAATGTTTTAAAGCAAAAAAATCGCCCACTTCCTGATTGGACTTTGCCAGAAGAGACGAAATTTATTATTCCGGATTTTGGTTAGAAACATTTCCCTTTATAGTACTGAACCATTTTAACAACTCTATCATACTCAGCACACTGGCCTACAACTTGGTACCAAACATACTTAGACGGATTATACCAACGGTTATCAATTTCTTGAACTTCCACTAGGTTTAAGTCAATCTTGCAACCCAAGGCCTCTGCTTGTGCCGCAACTTTCACTGTACCCACTTCAAGACATTTATTGGCGAGTTCTTCATTAGAAATAGCAAAGGCATTTGAAGAAAAGATGAATGCACAAAATAAGAATGTATGAAGTTTTGATGATTTCATTATGAGCCTCTTTTTATTAGTTCGTTAATTAAAGAAGCTCATAACATGAATAGGGACCTAATCCTTTCGTCTCTATAAAAAATTCTTTATGATTCTATTGGAATATAGATATCGATTTCAGAATCATCAGAATTTAACTTAAAACGCTGATCATAGAGCTCGAGATCGGGAGCATGTCTCAGTTTTTTTCCAGACTTAGGCAACCAAGACCCATAGATGTAATTGAGGGTGTACTCAAATTTTTCTAAAGCCCCAATGTGTGTAAAGACCGCGTAGTCACCTTCTGGAATAATAAATCCAGTCATCCCTTCAGGGATATTATCGAGACTTGTCACTTCCTTGCAGGCCATATAATAACACTCGTCAGGGCGAGTTCTTTCATTTGCTGGTACCTCATAACAAACTCCAAAATCAATGGGAGCAATGCCATTTTTAATTTCAGCTTTTCTTGGCATGTATTTTTGCCAAAGAGCAGGGATGACTACAAAGTTATTTTTTTCAGGTGAAAGGACCGAGATAAATGTCCCTTTAACTCCTACAACTTTCTTTTCTGCTAATCTTTTAAATGCCGGTTCCATAGTTAATCCTCCGTATAAATGGTCTAAATAAGCAAACGTAATTCTCACTTTTTGAATAAGAGAAATATTGATTCCTTTTTTTCTGCACTCACCAGGATTCATGCCGTACATCTGTTTAAAAGCCCTGGTGAAAGCTTCCTGTGAATCAAAGCCAGCATTTAGAGCAATATCTAAAATGCGCTTATCACTACGTAATTCTTTCATGGCATGGGTAAGTCTTCTTTTGCGAATGTATTCCTTGAGTGAGTCTCCCACAGAGGCACTAAAGACAATTTGAAAATGCCACCTTGAAAAACCTGCAACCCTGCAAATTTCGTCAACTTCCAGATCGTCGTGCAAATGATCTTCTATAAAATCGACTGCTCTTTGAATTTGTTCCAAATGGTCCATGAAATCCTCGTATTGATAGATAGAGACTACATAAGGTTGCTTAAATGGTTTTGATATTTTGTGCGCTTTTTATACCTGACTGTCTAAAAAATAACACCTTGTAATATTGTCCTGAAATTAAATTTCTAAGTATTTTAATGACTACAATAGGCTTAGGGTAGAGGAATATATGGGTTTTAAGTTTAAATTAATTTTAATCATTATCATGGTGCAAAGCCTTTTGAGCTTTGTGCAGGCCAATGATTGTAATGATATAGCTACAAAAATAATAAAGGCTAAACCCAATCATGCTGCCATAAAAAATCTAGATGCAGTCGCCAATGGGCTTCTTTCTGAAGTGGGACAAAATCCCAAAGTCTTGTTTGTTAATCTAGCAGCATCAGGTCTTGGTTTTGACCTGGCTCAATTACAAGTGGTGAAGGCCTTCGTAGAAAATACTCCTGGAGCTGAAATTATTATTCCAAGTTCGAGAAAAGATTTCTTATTTTTGGGTATTAGTGATGAAACCAAAAAAGCCACTATTGATTTTATGGTTCAAGAAGAAAAGGCCAAAAGATTGAAAATTAATTTTATTTTTTCCAAAAATGAGTATGCAGCTGATCTCATTAATTGGACCCGAGACTATGCTCCAGTGAAAATATTTAATAAAAAAACTAAGGCCTATGAGCTCATCGCTTTTAAGTATTATAAAGCCGCACCAGTCGATGAATCTTTGTATAAGATTGGGGTAAGGTTTATGGATGAAATTCAAGAGAAAATTGCAGGAATTCTTAAACTCAAATTAAAACGTTCAGAATTATTAATGGAAGGCGGGAATATGCTTTCTGATGGAAATGGAACAGTTTATTTCAGTACAAAAATATTAGAAAATAACCCTGGAAAATCTAAAGCACAAATAGAATCAGAACTTTCAATTTTAGGATTAGCAGATAAGTTTGTGTGGGTGACTGCACTTCCAGGAAGTATTGAGCCAACTGGGCACGTGGATTTAGTGATGAGATTCATTGCTCCCAATAAAGTTGTTGTACCAAGTTCAAAAGATCCCAAAACTCTAAAAGCCTTAAATAAGATTGTTAAAGAATTAGAGGCAACAGGATTAAGCGTTGAAAGGCTAGAGATGAGTTCAAATGTCATAGTGACCATTAAAGATAAAAAGACGATTGAATCTCATTTGAATGCACTTCCATTTGGTTCGTCTATCCTTATTCCCAAATATGGAACTGATTATGACGAAGAGGCGAAACTCTACTATCAAGGCTTGGGCTTTAATGTCATATTTGTTACTGGAGAGACGATGAAGCAGTCAGGTTCGGTTCATTGCATGACTTTTACTTATTAATTTTCTTAGTTAATAATGTGAGCATGAAAAAAACAAATGAAGTCCCCAAAAGGCAATTATCACACCATATATTACCTTCTTCAGCGAATCTCTTAGGGGTTTCATTTATTATTTTTAATTTAGTTAAAACAGTAGGGAATCATAAAAAAACCTTATTGGATGAATTCGTTTTGGTGGCCATTTTTACTTTTCTTTTTTCTTGTGGTTTTTCATACATGAGTTTACGGGCCAAGGAAGATGATTATTATGAAAAGATTGCGGATCTTCTATTTATTTTAGGAATTCTCATTTTAACAGCTTCTTCAGTGGTCGTTGCATTTGAGCTCTGAATATTTATTTAGAGTATGTAAAAAATTCAAAATTTAAGGCGTGCTTTTTTCTCATGTTAATATTATTAAATAAATTTAAAATTTACACCAATGAGGATTATATGAAGACGATTTTACTATTAGCAGCTCTACTTGTCTCTTCGACTGTTTTTGCTGCAGATTCAGATCCTGCTTCTGAATCAGTAATAACCATGATAAAGGGTTGTGTTTCTATCCACTCAAAAATAAGCGTTTGCACGACTAAATTTATTCAAGAGCCGGTCGTGTATTTAGTGAGCGTTGAAACTAAAGATGGAAAAATTGAAGTAGCATCAGATCGAGAATACGAAGGGGTAGATGCTACTAGACTTTTTTTAGGTCTTGAAAAAGTTTCTACAAATGGCTTCAATATGAATCAAATGGCCAAAATTGCTGGTCCAGTGGCAAGAGATATTTCGCTTATTTCTAAAGGCGAATTGACTCAAGAAGAAGTGACAACAGGTTTTGCAAAGTATCTTGCAGTTAAGAAAATTGACTAATCATTAAACTTGATAAGCTAGCACTCGGTTACTAATTTCAAAAGTAGAAATTAAACCGAGTACTGCTCCCAAAAGCCACATCAAAGAAAATTCTAAGAATAAATCAGGATTCATAATTAAGAAAAATCCAATTGAACTTAACAGAATGAAGCTTGAAAATAAAATATTTTGAAAGCGAATGGCCCGAATTTCATCGCGATTTAAAATTAAGACAGTCGCAAGGGCCGAAGTTGTCGTGAAGAAAAGTCCACACAGTAAGTTACAGATGGGCATACCAAATCCCATAAAACTATGCATAAGATTGATGTCTAATCTAAATAATTTAAAACCAAACTGTGGGCACAAAGAAAGAGTGATCACAGCTGTTAGGGCGTGAATAAAAAAGACTTTGCTAAGAAGTGTACTTAACTTGGGTTTTAATTTGTCATGAACCATAGAAAGAATTTGTTCATTTAATTTTTCTGGAACTTGATTCATACTTCACCTACTTTAAGTTTCATGAGTAGTCGACTAACAGACTTTCTTAGTGAAACTTCACTTTTATTTAGGATCTTTGAAATCTCTTGATAAGAAAGCTCATCAATAAACTTCATCTCTAGAAGCTCGCGCTGATCTTGATCGAGGCTATGTAAATTTAGATCAAAGTTATTTTCTTCTAAATTTGAGACTTCTGGAATTGCTATTTTTTGAAGGCGTTTTTCATAGCGAGATTTTGCTCTAAAAAAATCTAAGACCTGAGTTCTCGCAATAACAAAGAGCCATTGTTCAAATTTAAATTGAGACTTATAAAGATGCTTACTTTCATGAATTTTTAAAAATACTTTTTGCATAATATCATCTGCCTCTGAAGCATTTCTCATTTTTTTCATCAAGAACGAGTAAACTCGAGCACTATACCTTAGATAAAGCTCATTAAAGGCCAGGTAGGCAGCATCAGGAGAACTTGTCTGGTATTGGAGCATTAACTCCTCTGCCGTTAGGTGTTTTAAGTCTTTCATTTCCTAAACTTTGGTCCCTTTTAAGTGAATACGTCACAAAGCTTAAAGATGTGACGTATTCGAATTGAACTGACATTATGATAGCAAGGAGTCTTCGTGAGTACAAAATTTCTATTAGTTATGGGCGTTTTATCCACATTTTTACTTTCTCCCTTAGCCCATGCCCATCCTGTAGCCTTCGCAGGAAGTTACTCAATAATGACCTGGAATAGTAAAGAAATGTCGGACTGGATGTTCACTCATAGTTTTACCACCCATTATTCTTTATCAGCACGATCAGTGAGACTTGAAACAACTGAGGGAGAAAGAAAGTTCTATTTTCCACAACTCAATTTTTTACTAAAAAGATGGAACGAGCTTGATAGCCAGGCCAATGTTTATTTGAGTTTAGGTCATGGGGGAGAGAAAATAAATAAATCCTTAAAAGATACATCAATATTGGCCCTCGAGACTGATTGGGAATCAAGGAAGTATTATGTCTCTTTTAGAGAAGAATTCATTATTAGTCATAGAAATAACGATTTGAATATTTATCAAACAAAAGTTCGTGCTGGATTTGCCCCTTACTTGGCCGAGTTTAATGAACTCAATGCGTGGTTTATTTTACAATTAGAGCATTCCAACAAGGGGACGGATGATGTCAAAGTCACTCCACTCATAAGAACATTCTATAAGAATATTTTAATGGAATTTGGAGCAAGTCATAAAGGGGAAGCTCAATTTAATTTTATGGTTCATTTTTAAGGAGTAATATATGAAAGGTTTTATTTTTTCTCTTTTGATACTATTTATTTCACAGAGTGCTTTTGCTGAAGGAAAAATTGATATAACAGTTAAAGGCATGGTCTGTGCTTTTTGTTCTCAAGGAATTACGAAAAAATTTAAAGAAGAAGGTGTGAAAGATGTTGTCGTTGACTTAGGAAAACATCTGGTGAGTTTAGAGCTTGCTCCCAATCAAAAAATAGATAATTTAAGAATTGAAACAATTTTAAAGGACTCAGGCTACGGAGTAGAAAAAATTGAAAGCAAATAATCAATTACAAAAAAATATCTGGATCTCTTTTTTAAGCCTCTTTACTTCTTTTAGTACACTGATATGTTGTGCACTACCAGCACTTTTAGTTTCCATTGGTCTAGGGGCATCCATGGTTGGACTTGTCACGAATTTCCCACAGCTCATTTGGATTTCAGAAAATAAGCTTTTAGTTTTTATTATTTCTTTTATCATGTTGAGTGTAAGTAGCTTTTTACAGTACCGTGCTAAAAATTTACCGTGTCCTATTGACCCAGGTGAAGCAGAAGCCTGCACAAAAGCGAGACTTTGGTCCAAGAGAATAACTATTTTTTCAATAATTGTTTGGATTATTGGGGCGAGCTTTGCGTTTGTGCCTCAACTATTTCTTTAGTCGCCTCTTTAAATGACTTAGCGAAATGATAGTAACCTGCTAAATAAAAAAGTGCAGGACATAAGGCATAGAGAGAGTTCGAAAATGCTATGAGTAGTGAAATGGCAAATCCAATAACAGAATAAAATTTCAAATAAAGATAGGCAGCTCTAAATTTCTTTGCGGCCATTAAATAGACAGTCAATTGAGCCGCTAAAAATAAAAGAAGAAAAAAAGTTAGGCTTTGAAGTAACACTTTATACAGTTGAACTTGGAAGTTAGGGGAATTCATCACCTTAGAAGCGAGTTCTCCAAAGTGGTCATAATTTGTAGCTTGCCAATAAAGCCAAGCTAAAATAGTCACATCACTTAAAAAGCAACCAACCGAAGTGATTATTTTGGCTTCCTTCGAATCCATAAATTTAATTTCCATAATTAATTATAGAAATAATAAGTTTTAAAGAAAAGATTTTTGTCAAATTAGCTATTAATTAGGCCATAATCAGTAGAAATGAAAAAGCTAACTCTAAAAAAAATTCAAAACCTTCTTCCGCTTAGAAATACAAAAAGTAATAAGACGGATGGCGGTCATGTTATGTTAGTGGCTGGAGCCAAAGGATTCTTAGGAGCCGGCATCTTGGCAAGTTTAAGTGCGACGAAAATAGGGGCCGGCTATACTCATTTAATGTACGACCAAAAAAGTTACCCATGGGTTCAATTTCCCGATTTTATCGTCTATCCGCTTAAAGTGTCTGAGCTTTCTCATAAATCACATTATTCTTTCGGCATTGGTTCAGGCCTTGGGGTTAATCACTTCACTCTAAAAGTTATAAAAAAACTTATAAAAGAAAATGCAAAAAAAGTAGTTTTAGATGCAGATGCATTAACAGTCATCTCGCAGAATAAGAATATACAAATTCCTCCTTCCTGGATTTTAACTCCTCATGAAGGAGAGTTGGCGAGATTACTTCATAAGACTAGTCAGTGGGTAAAAAACAATAGGGTCACGGCCATTAGATTGGCCCATAAAATATTTGGTTGTCATATCCTCCTTAAAGGATCTGAGACTTTATTAGTCGATGATAAAGGAGAAATAATTGTAGTTTGTGAAGGCACAGTGGCCTTGAGTAAAGCAGGTATGGGGGATGTTTTAACAGGACTGATTTCGGCCCTTCTGGCCCAAGGACTTACATCATTCGATGCGATGAGATTGGGAACTTTTATTCACGGAAGAGTTTCACAAGAGTATTTAAAAAAAGGAAATGATTATTTAAGTATGCGTCCGATGGACTTGATAGATGGAATACCTAGGACTCTAAAAAAGTTGCGCTCTTAATCGTCATAACTTCCTCTTTGCAGCTTCTTCTTCACATCTTTTTCTTTATCACTTTCTCGTTTGTCGTGAAGTTTTTTTCCTTTTCCTAGAGCAAACTCAAGTTTGATTTTAGAGTCTTTAAAATAAATCTTCGTCACAATTAAAGTTAGCTGTTGAGTCTTCATTTCATGATAGATGCGTGTGATTTCAAGTCGATTTAATAAGAGTTTTTTTATGCGAGCTTCTTGGTGATTATTAATATTTCCAAAAGCGTACTGAGGAATAAGGACGTTGTAGGCCCAGACTTCACCTTTGCTGTCGATTACTACATAGGCTTCCGTTAGAGAAACTTTCCCCTCTCTTAAAACTTTGACTTCCGTGCCTTGGAGTAAGATTCCTGCTTCAAAAAATTCTTTTAAAGAGTAATCGAAGCCCGCGCGTTTGTTAGTACCTATGATCTTTATACCCATTGATGCCTATAAATTAAAAATTAAATTTTATCCCTAAGTTTGCTGTGAGTATGTAGCCGCCAAGATCATATCCAGGTGCCCCTAATTTATTTCCAGCAGTGCCGTTTTCTTGACCAGTTGTCTTCGTTACATGCTTACTTTCAAGTTGATGATACTGAAAAGCAGATCCGATGTGAACATCTTTTGACCAAACCACCATGCGGTATTGAAATCCTGCTGTTCCGATGACGGTATTGACGTCAACAGAGTTTCCACTTCCCGAAAAATCTCCCTTAAGGGGAGTCATGCGGTATTGAACACCAAGGAGTGTGCTCCAACGATCTGTGAGATTGAGCTTCATTCCTAAACGAGGATTAATGGTGTCTCTGGTGACAAGTTTTTCATAGTTAGTACTAGGAACAATGACTCCGCCATTTTTTGTGACATCGATTACGGGAGATTTATATCCACTCCACATTTGATATTCGACAGCCCCAAATAATTCTAAATCTGAAAAGCGTGTCGTGGCTCCAAGCCTGAAAGTATGGGGATCATAAAAAATAAGTGATGACATAGTTGAATCTAGAAGGGCGAGGGATGGGTTTGTGACTTCCCCATAAACAGATGCTTTCAAGTTAGATTTCATCTCTTGTTGGTAAGCAAAATAAACAGTGGCATCTTCAAAAATTTTGGTCACTGATAAAATAGCCCCAATTGAAGGGGAAACTTTTGATTGAGCGCGGGCCCATGAACCGTAAGTCGCTCCATTTAAACTTAAATTAGTGCGAACTTCCGCTGTGGCTTGAAAACCTAAAAGGGTTCCAACAGACCAGGCGATATCATCGCTAAATTTTTTAGCAAAATTTAAATAGACTGAAGTTCTTTGAAAACGAGAGCGGTACATGACGTATTCTGGTAAAAAAGGATCTCCTGAATTCGTTCTCACTAGATCACCTAGAGGAAGAAAAACAGAGAGTCCAAGCGTTCCTAAATGTCTCACTCCACCTACAGGTAAACCAATATGAAGAGCTCCACCGTAAAATTTCGTGTAGGTCGTATTCACTTTGCCGTAAGTTTGACTAGTCGAATTGGTATTATTGGTAACAACGACACTGTTGATGCTTTTAAAGTGTGGTGCAGTTGAAGAGGCCTGCAAGAGCACATTAAATTTATCTGAAAATCCTAAAAGTGATGGGGCGTAATAATTATTGCTGGGATCATTAGCGTTGAGGTTGGCTTGATTTCCAATACCACTCGTTGAAAAGCTGGCCCCAAATAATTCAGGATAGCTGGCGTGAGCCAGTTGTAGTGATGAAAATAATAGGATTAAAATTAGTTTTTTCATTTTTTAAGTTTCCTGTAGAGATCAATCACCTGATTTAGGGTCAGGGCTTCAGCGCGAATCGTAAGTGGTATATTAAGTTCATTAAAACTTGTTTCGATGATGGCTATCGGAAATGAACTTTTTAAAAGTCCACCAAGCTGCTTTCTTTTTTGACTAAAAAGTGTTCGCAAGAATTTTTCTAAAGTGTGAAATTCAGATAGTGGCACGAGTGGTGTTTTCTTTCTCGTCATGGATAAGACGGCAGAGTCAACCTTAGGCGGAGGAGTAAAAGCTCCCGGGGGGACTTTACAAAGAAGTTCACAATCAAAATAAGTTTGAGTGAGAGCGTGAAGTGATCCCATGAAATTTTTTGTTGTAGAAAAAGGAAAAACTTTATCGGCCACTTCTTTTTGAAACATCAAAGTGAGAAATTCTATTTCAGGTGCTTGAAGGAAATTGACTAGTAAAGGAGTACTAATATTGTAAGGAAGGTTTGAGACGAGCCAAATTTTTTTTCCAGTGAGTTTTTTTTCTAGAAAAAAATCACTAAGCCTAAGGGCCAAAGCATCCGTCATGGTAATTTGATCATCTTTAATAAATTGTAATAAGTAAGGAGGAAAACGGTCATCTTTTTCAATAACAAAAAAAGGAAGATTTTCACTTTTAGATCTGTTAGCTAAAGTTTCCGTGAGAATGCCTGGTCCTGGTCCAATTTCTACAATGGCTTCAGCTTTATTTTTGAAGTCATAACAAATATTATGAATGACACTTTGGTCTTTTAAAAAGTGCTGGCCTAGGCTTTTATTGGCTAGCGGTAATTCAAGTTTAGTCACGAGGGGCCGCCTTTCTTTGATCACTGAGTTTATCTTTTTTTGAAACGAACTGTCCTCTGGCATCGAGGGCCATGCAATCAGGAAAACTGATGGCGTGATTAAAAGTTCGAAGTCCATAGTTAGCTATCATGGCGCCGTTGTCTGTACAATATTTAGGAGCGACAAAATGAACATTTTTAAATTCACGAGACAAAGTCGATCTCAAAAGTAAATTACAGGCCACTCCACCACCAACGACGATAGGGTAGTTTTGCATTTGGCCCAAGGTTTGAGCGATTTTTAATTTTCTTGAAAGTGCTTCGATGATTGCCCATTGATAAGAGGCACAGATATCTTCTATCTTAAAAGACCCAATAGGATTTTTTTCGATAAAATTTCGAAGCGCAGTTTTAACGCCTGAAAAACTTAAAGTGGCGTCACCAGAATCAAGCATTGAGATAGGGAATTGATATTTTTTTGGATCGCCCATAACAGACATTTCATCAATAATTTTTCCAGCAGGGTAGCCAAGACCTAAAAGTTTTCCGCCTTTATCAAAAGCTTCACCAGCAGCATCATCAAGAGTATTGCCGACGATTTCAAATTCTGTGGCCGAGGACACTTTTAAATACATACTGTGCCCACCACTAACTAATAAACCTAAGTAGGGGTAGGATATAGGTGTCGTTAAATGAATGGCCTCTAAATGCGCATAGAGATGATTAACGGAAGAGATTGGTTTCTCACTAATGAGTGAGAGTGTTTTCGCGCAATTAATTCCCGTTAAAAGTGGGCCTAATAATCCCGGATGAGTGGTCACGGCCACAAGATCGATGTCGCTTAGTTTCATTTTCGCCAGATCAAAGCATTCTGCGAGAAGTGGAGTGATTTTTTCTAAATGATTCCGAGCAGCGATTTCTGGAACAACTCCGCCCCAAGGCTTTAAGAGAAGTTCTTGTGAGAATGATTGATGAGCAATAACTTCAGGGATGACATCCAGTCTTTCAGGATTTCCCTTGATAATTGCGATAGATGTATCATCGCAGCTGGTTTCAATGCCTAGTATTATTTTTTCTTTCATTGGTGATATTTTCACAATTTTTTATTGAGTTTCTCGTCAATATACATCAACCTATTCAGAATGAAAAACATTCATGGTTCAAGGAGGACTAAATGAAATTAATTATCTATCTTATGGCACTAGTAGCTACGTCATCAGTTTTTGCAGCAGATGGATCTTCAGGATGTGGAATGGGTTACGAAGTTGCACCAAAGCAATCTCTTGTTTCTTCTTCTACAAGATCAATCGTTAACGCTACATTCTCAAGCACAATCGCTATGACACTTGGAACTTCTGGATGTGCAAAACATTCAATCGTAAAAAACGATGCCAAAGGAATTCACTTTGCTGAAGCTAACATGAACGTTCTTGCGCTTGAAATGGCCCGTGGAAATGGCGAGTTCGTAACATCATTCGCTGGTGTTTTTGGTTGCCAAAACTCAGAAGCATTTGGTTCAATGGTTCAAGCAAAATACGAATCAGTTCTACCATCGGTTAACACTTCTGGTGTAGAGCTTTACAACAATGTAAAAGCGGAAATCAGAAACAATGCATCTTTATCGTCTTCTTGTTCTCTTATCTAGTTTTAGTTTTTTCGTGGCAGATCCAGTATCTGCCACGACTCTTCATTACGACCGCCATTATTGGCTCAAAATTCTCCACTACGATCACAATCAATCTCGTGCCGATGGAAAAAATTTCTTTTTAGCTCCCGATGGAAAGACTAATCCAGATAGTGAATTAGCTGCGACGATTAAAGCCTTTGGTGAACAAAATGCCACTGCCGGATGGTTTAAGTATCATCCTCAATGTGTTTTTCGTGAGCGATTTTCTTTTTTAAAATCACAAGGCTTACTTAATGGCATGCCCGAAGTCAGTTGCCCTGAATTTGATGAATGGAAAAAAGGACTTAATGCTGAGAGTGTTTCACTGATTTTTTCTTCTTCATATCCCAATAATCCTTCATCATTATTTGGCCATACACTCTTAAGACTCAATCAAAAAAAAGTTGATGGAAAAAAACAAGACCTGCTCGACTATGCTGTGGCCTTTTCTGCGATACCAGAAAAAGAAGACCTCGGTTTAGTTTTTGCAGTGAAGGGAATGTTTGGTGGCTATAAAGGTCTCTTTGAAATCACGAAATATTATACCAAAGTTAACGAATACAATAACGGAGAGTCGAGAGATTTAATTGAATACAATCTCATGATGACACCTTTAGAACTCGATCGGATGATTAATCATCTCTGGGAACTTTATCAAACAACTTATTTTGATTATTACTTCACTGATGAAAATTGCTCGGCGGTGCTCGCTGATTTATTAGCTGTTGCTTATAAAGATGACGAAAGGGTGAATGCTCATGGGAGATGGTATTATCTTCCAGGCGAGATGGTGAAACATTTTAGTAAATTAGATGGGCGAATTGAAAGTGTGACTTACAGACCGAGCTTAAAAAAACAAGTGGCCCGGCAATGGGAGCATTTGTCTTTCGATGAATCCCAGCAAGTTAAAGACATTATCGAATCAAAATCATTGCCTGAAAATCTCACCAATATAAAAGTCCTTGATACACTTACCAGCACTTTAGATTTTACTCATTACCGCACCAAAACGAAATTAGATGAAAACCTAAGCTTACTTCAAAGAAAGGCCTTGCTTCAGAGGGCTAAGCTAAAAAAAGAAGAGTTTACTTTAGAGAGTTATGATCAAAATAATCGCCCAGAGAATTCTCATGATCCTCAAAAGTTTTCACTGTTCACAAGGCTAAAAGATGGAGATTTTCAAACTGGTTTTGAATTTAAGCAAGGCTATCACGATTTGATGAGCCGTGATTTAGGTTATGATGCTTTTTCGCAATTTGATTTTTTAAGTTTTGCTTTTCTCTATGACTTTAAATTTAAAAAAATTAAATTAGATGAACTTATGATCGTCAATCTCGCTTCTCTTCATGAGTACCGCTATTATGATCCTCAGCTTTCTTGGAAGGCGAAAGTTAACTATGAGAGAGTCTATGACCTTGAGTGCGACACTTGCTATAAAGTGAATCTCAGTGCTCTCGGTGGTGTGACTTATAAACCACAAAATCATTCGGTTTTAAATTTTATGTTGGGAGTTTCTGGGGAAGTTTCGAAACATTTTGTTAATCAATATAGGTTGGGACCTCAAGCAGAATTGTCCTATTATTCACAGATTTTTGAAAACTTTAAAATAGGCTTAAGTGAAGAATTAAAATTCGATGCGACTAAAAAAATAAGCAAGGACTACTACCATCAGACAGATCTTAAAACGTCTTATTTCTTGAATCAAAATAATGATCTAAGGCTAGATGTAAAACTAGTGTCTCACTATAGAAACTTTAATTATGAAACTAAAATAATCGAGATAAAATATGGGATCTTTTTTTAAATTAATATCACTTCTTTTGCTCACTTCATGCTCATCGATAATTTATCAACCAGATAATTATTTATACGCTCATCCAGATGATTTTAAGGTAAAATTTCAGCCTTTCACTATCACATCCAAGGATGGAACAACTCTCTCGGCCTGGAGACTTTATTCAAAAACTCCCAATCCAAAAAGATTAGTACTCTATTTTCATGGCAACGCTCAGAACCTCACATCTCACTTTATGAATCTAGTGTGGATGACTGAACATGAAACCGACATCATTATTTTTGATTACCGAGGCTACGGCCGAAGTGGGGGATCTCCCGAGCCAGTGGGGGTTTCTGAAGATGGATTAGCTTTTTTAAATTATGCTCACGATGAATATACCAAAGGTCAATTTAAGCAATTTATTGTCTATGCTCAAAGTTTGGGAGGGGCAGTCGCTCTTAAATCCCTAGAAGATTTTTCTCACCGAAGTGACATAAGTCTCTTGGTTTTAGACTCAACTTTTTTATCGCCTCGAGATGTAGCGAGGAAAAAAACCTTCTGGCCACTCTCGCTTATTATTTCTAATGCTGCCGTGGCCGATTCAAAGCTCCTTCATCTGACAATGCCAGTGCTTTCCATCCATTCAACTCAGGATTACGTCATTCATTATGATTTAGGTGTGAAGCTCTTTGAATCCATTACCACTTCTCCCAAAAAAGAATTTTGGAGTTTTGATGATAAGGGACATGGAGATGTCTTTTTTGTTCAAAATAAGAAGTATCAAAAAAAGTTTATTGAATTTTTGGGCAACTAACTTTTTTATAAGCGTCCGTGAATTTTTGATTCACTTTAATCCCACTGTCATACCATTCTGGGGACTGGTCTGGAGTGTGGCAGCTAAGACATTTATTTTTGACATCAGTCTTAGGTTTAGCATCTGTCACAACTTTTGGATGCGTGTCACTCACGCCATGACAGTTTAAGCACTGAACGTTGGCGAAATTGTCTTTAACTCCGTGCTTTTTATCCAAGGCCATCCACTGTACTGAAATTTTCTTAATATCGTCTGCAGGGAGTTTTCTCACAGATTCTACATGACTACTTATCTTTTTAACTTCATCCCAGTAACTCTTTAGTGGTTTAGATTTAAAACTCACCATGTTGGTTTGATTCGTAAATCCTTTGGGATCATTAAGTCCCAATGAATGACAACCAATACAGCTTAAATTATTGGCCTCATTTACTTTTAAGAGTGTGGTGTAGGCAATGGAGTGAGGAGTTTTTTGCCAAAAATCACCTTGGGCCTTATGGCATTCAATGCAGCTCACGGCCGATTTATATTTAGGTACATTTTTATGAAGTTCAGCGGCCATGCCCATTTTAGCTTGTTCTTTGATTTGCAGATCATTCATTTTAGCTTTGTGGTCGTCTATAAAAGAGCGCATTGGGTTGGGGTTTAAGTTTTGTTCTAATTCATCTCTGATTTCATGGAGCTCGTAAGAATCGGTTTGTTTTTTTGAGTTCACATCAATTTTTATATCGCCCACATAATGATTTTTTGAAAGTGTCTGAACCATCTTCACGTTACCTTCGTCTTGAGAGTAACGAAGAAAACTTTGTGAGTGAGCACCGATGATCCAATCAATGTTGGGATAAGCTTGAGCTAGCTTACTGTCATTATCTATACCGGCATGGGAAAGAACGACGATACGGTGGTAAGAATTATTTTTTTCATAACCAGCGCGAGAAAGTTCACCCATGATTCCCGGCATGGCCTCTTCTGGACTTAAAAATAAATTGGCATGAGGTCCATTAAAGACATCGGGATTAACTAGACCAACTAAAAAGAGGGTAGATTTATTTCTTTTAATGACCGCAAAGGGCACGTGTTTAAATGTGCTTGGGTCTTTGAGGTTCGCAATTAAAAATTCAAATTTTCTGGTGTTAGCGAGTCCTTGAAGAAATTCAACTCCCATGGCGAAGTCTTGATCGCCGGGAACGAAATACTTAAGTCCCACTTGCTCTAAACCTAAAGCTAAATTTTCTGCAGCAAAGGTTAATGAGTCTTTCATACTCATGGGAACAACTGATGAAGGAAAAAAAGTATCGCCAGTGTCGACGTAAAGAACTTCTCCTTCGTTGGAGAGCTTAGCAAATAAACCTGCGACTTGGGGAAGGCCGCCCAGGGGAAAATTTCTGCAACCACAAGGGTGAGTTTCGCCACTGATATTGTGAGAAAAGACCAGTGAGAGTTTATTTTCAATGGGGTGCTTATTCACAGAGGCTTCATCAACTTTTTTGATGAAGTCAGAGCAAGAGGTAAAGCTAAATAAAACTATAAAAGGCAGTATGAGTTTTTTCATTATTTTTTTAATTTTGAGGCTTCAGTGGCTTCTTTACTATTAGGGAAAGTGCTAAGTAAAACTTCATAAGTGAGGTTCGCTTCATCTTTTGATTTTAGCATTGTAAAAGTTTTTCCTAAATAAAGGAGTGAAGCGGGAGCAAAAGTCGATTTTGGTGATTCGCTAAATAATTTAGAGAAGTACACTTTGGCACCTTCATAATTTTTTGCTTTAAATTCACACATACCTAAATAATGAAGAGAGCCTTCGCGATTTTTTTTCGTCGCTTTTTTATTTTCTAAAACTTGTGAAAAGATTTGTTTAGCATCTTCATAGGCATGGGCCTTGAATTTGATCATCCCATTTTGAAAAGTTGGAGTCAGGATTTCATCGACAACCTTGTCTTCTTTGCTGTCACGGTTATCGCGGTCAGAATCTAGGGCTTCATCTTTTTTTTTTGATGAGCTTTTTTCTGGTTGAAGTTTTGCCAACGTTTCAATGACTTCTTCTATGTATCCGCTTTGGTTATTAACCTTTTCAGTTAAGGCCTTAATGAATTCAACTTGTTTTTTGTTAGTTTCTTCTAACATATTTAAACGTTCATTCAGAGCAGACTTTGAATGATTAGATTCTTCTACCATGCCTGTTAACTTTGCCAGTTGATCTTCTAAAGCATTAAATCGAGCATTGCCTGAAAGGGCCGTCATTTTGGTTTGTTTAATTTCTTCATTTAAATTATCGACGGTTTTTTCACGGCGAATATCTTCTTGAGTTTTACAACCGGCGAAAACTAGAAGAATTAAAGTTACCAGGATCATATTTGTGCTTTTCATCGCAGTACCTCTTATTAGTGTTGGTTATAAATTTTCTAGGGTTTTCTTTCTAATGGCAACATACTCAGCACGCTCTGAATATTTTTTTGAAAGAAGCGCATATTGTTGAGCTTTATTAAAATATTTTCTTTTATAAGATGATTTGGCTTTGAGATAGTAGTACTCAGCTTTGCGGTAGAGACCCGGGGCTTTAATATCTGCTTGTGCTTCACGGGCGGCTAAAAAAGCAGTTTGGGCAATAGACATTTCAAGTTTAGGGCGTGTGGTGGCTAAACCACACGCTGAAAGATAAAAACAAATAAAGACATAAAGAACTAATTTTTTCAATGGGCTTATTTCTCAGTAACTACGAAATTAGCACGACGGTTTTTTGACCAAGACTCTTCATCGTGACCAAAAGAATTTGGTTTTTCTTTTCCAAGAGAGATGATTGAAACTCTATTTGAAGCAATTCCTTGGGCAACTAAATAATCTTTTACTGACTTCGCTCTTTTTTCACCTAGGGCAAGGTTAAACTGAACACTTCCTCTTTCGTCACAGTGACCTTCAGCTTGAACTTTTATTGTTGTATTTTTCTTTAAAAAGTCAGCATTCGCGTTAAGAGCATCTTTCGTGTCGCCAGCAATGGCGGCTGAGTTGTAATCAAAGTAAACAGTTTTAAGAGCTCCTGCACGATTAGAATCGGAATCTCCATTGAGATCAAGTGCCATTCCAGTGTTCGCACCATTGTCAACTTTAGCTACGTCAGTTGAGTCTAGAGTTTCAACAGCTTTCTTCTTATTTCCAGCACAAGAAGCTAGGCTGAGCGTCAGGACTAAAACAGACAGAGTGAGAATTGATCTTAGTTTCATAGAGTCTCCTTATTAAAAAATAGTAAAAAATCAAAGATTGTTTTTTCTAAATGATTTCCAAATGTTGTTAAAGACAGCTATGATTATGCCTACTTTAATGTATATAAGGAAGCAAAAAATGTGCTTAATTCGCAAAGCATTAGCGATGATGTCTTTCATTTTTTTACTGGTTTCTCCAATGGTAAATGCGAACGAAGCGACAAAGCGCGTTTCTCTCAAAACATTGAAAGTCACTTTGCCAACAGATTATGGAAATTTAGAAGGTGAAATTCATTTTAATGAAAAAGATCTTGGAGCAGCGCTAAGAATTGAGAAAATTATTCGCGAAGACTTGATAAAAATAATCAACTACTTTAAGTACGTACCACAAACGACGGTGCATTTTAATTTAGATCCCTATGTTCATGCTACTAACGGAAACGCCAGAGTCTTTCCCACATCAATTATTAATCTCTATAACTATCCACCAAGCAACAGTGAACATCTTATCATCTTAGAAGACTGGCTCGCGGGTCTGGTCTTTCATGAATACATCCACATTACTCACCTAGACCAAACAAAAAATTATTTGAAACTTGGTGAAGCCATTTTTGGATCTATCGCTAAAGTGCCGGCCAGTGTTGTTCCAAGATGGTTTACGGAAGGGATCGCAGTTTGGGGAGAGTCTTATTTGATGAAAGGGGGAAGACTTAATAATCCCATGTTCAATAAAGAATTTGCTCAACGAATGAATGATGAAAACTTTTGTCAAACCATCGACTGCTTAGATGATCCGGGAGTTTTTCCCAACGGACAACTTTCTTATTGGGCCGGTGGACATTTTATTGAATACCTAGAATTAAAAAAACCTGGAACAGTGAAATGTTTAGTTGAAAACAACTCCGGAAATCTGCCGTTCTTTCTCAATTCAGTTTTTAAGGAATGTACCGATTTAAGTGCTCAAGATAATTTTAGTGCTTTCGCTCAAACTTATAAAAAGCCTTTAGTGCGAGAAGATTTAGGATTGATTCTTCCCACAAGTTTTGGAAGTTCTGATTGGCAAAAAGGTGTTGTTCTCGATGGGCATACGCTTTATAAAGTGGAAAAAAAGCGTTTTAGTGAAGCGCTTATCTCTTATGATCTTGAAGATAAAATACCATTAATAGCCAAAAGCTATAGTTCTATCATAACAGATTTGGTGGGAATGGTTTCATTGCCTGATCCAGATGAGATGGGAGCTTATAATAAATTTTTAATTGTCGCCTTTATAGACGATCTCAATTTTCGTGGCGACAATCACATTTGGAAATTAATTAATTCTGAAACGTTACTAGAAGAAGCAACTCTGCCTTTTATTCACGATCCAAGTTATGTTATTTCTCTCGGGAATAATCGTTATTTGACCGCGAGCTTTCACGAAGGACACTGGCTGATTGAAAGACAAAAAATTGATATCGCCACTATGAAGCTTCAAGACCATGAAGTTGTTTTATCTTTATCACCTGAAAATAATCTTTTGATGTTTAAAAATGCTGGGCAGAGAATTATTTCAAAGATTCATAATCGTCTTACAGGTTCGGCCTTTTACTCAAGCGATTTAACTTTGGAAGCGCTCACTAAATTTCATGAATCGAAAGATCCTTTTGACTTAGTAATATTGAGAGAAAAGTATCTCATAGTAAAAGAAGGGCAAAAAAATTACCTCTACGAATTTAACGATCAAGAAGAACTCTCACAAAGCGAACTCAGTGAAGCCCAGATGGGAAATCTCACCCAGATTCTGGCCAATGAAAGTCATGTGATAAGCCTGGCCGATGATTTAAGGGTAAATGATAGTTCCGAAATTGAACTCATTAATAAATTTGATGCTTCTTCATTTGCTAAAAAAAGTAGCCAGACAAGCAAAGTTACTTTTTCTCAAGAAATCCCCAATGCCGAGACAGACCTGGAGCTTGAGACTTATCCAAAGCTTTATCACTTAATGCCTCATTACTGGTTTTTAGCTTCTGGCTCTAGTGAAAATCTTGCAAGCTTCGGAGCTTTGACAGAATTTTCTGATCCTATGAATGAAAATGTAATTACGGCCACACTGTTAACTTATCCACTTGAAAGCAAGTTTGGTGGGAACTTATACGCCACTCACAAATTTTCTTCCATTTCAGATTTATGGACAGGGCAATTTAGCTACACCCAAGAGTATTCAAAAACTAGTTTTGATATTCAAATTAATAATACGAAAGAAGTGTTAGTCGGAACTAGTTATGAATTGCAATTAAAAAAGTGGACTTGGTATCCAGGAATTTATACTGGAAACATTCAAACAACTGATTTTATCTCAACGAGGCACACTAATAATTTTGGTTTTAATTCCATTTTCACATATGGTGCTCTTTCCTATGATGATTTTGTGACGAATTTTATTTATCAGACTAAAGTTCAGCGCGATATCCCTTCTAATGGGGCCAGTTATAATAATTGGCAGAACCTCATCAAGTCGACTCTTAGATTGAGTGAAGATTTTGCCCTAGAAGCGAAGTATTCTTATTCAAAACTTTATAAAGATGGTTTTACTCAGGGTGTGCTTTATGCCGGCGGGATTAATATCTTAGGAACCAGAAGATGGCATGAATTTTATGGACTTCCTTATAGTAATGCCTATGGAAACACGGTGAGTACCCAACGTTTACTTATAGATTACAATGTTTGGAATCTTTATCGCGGTTATGGTCTTCTTCCTTTTTTCTTTAAAGAGCTTCATCTTCGTGCTGGAAAAGATTTCTTGAGTGCTGATAGAATTATTTTGGGCAGTAATGTGTACAGAAACACAAAGATTGATTCTTGGTTTATTGGGACCAGGCTTAAAATGAATTTATTTTATTATGCTCCAACAGATATCGACTTTGTTTATTCAGTAATTAGTAAGCCAACTGGTGGCGTCTTAAGTCAGATGGAATTCAGTCTCAATATGGATATGTTCTAGAAAGGATCTTTAGTATATTTCCACAGGTGATCTTTGATGAAGTTGGGAACAAACATTGAAGTAAACCTGGCGACTCTTTTTATTCTCGCAAAACTCTTCATTCCCCAAGGGTAGTGAGAAAGTAAAATCGATTGGTCTAAAACACTAAACAAATAATCTAAGATTAAAGAAAGAATGACTAAGTCATCCATGACTCCTATGACAGGAATCCAGTCGGGAATAAAGTCTATGGGAGAAATAATGAGTGCTACCATGGCAAGAATTATTTTTTTGTCGCGAGAAGGGATGCGCTCGTCATTGGCCGTCTCGACCACGAATTTTTTTAAATCGTTAAAAAATAGTTTAGGCTGCATTTTTAGCATTGAGTTTGGAAACAAGTCCACCCAGGTCACTTGATAGTCCAGAGAGATGTTCTGAAACATCTACTGAAACTTTAATTGATTCATGGTTTTTATTATTACTTGTTTCTAATTGTTGGATGGCCGAAGTCATTTCATTAATTCCTTGAGACTGCTCTTGTGAGGCCATAGAAATTTCATTCATACGGCTATTGAGCTCCTTTATGTATCCAGAGAGTTCAGTAAATGTTTCACCACAAAAGCGTACTTTATCTTCACCGTATTTAATATTATTTTGTGAATTAGAAATGAGATCTTTGACTTTTTTCTCAGTTGTGGAAACGATCTCAGTGACTTTATTAACACTGGTATTAATAATTGAAGAGATTTCCATTGAGGCCGAGCCCGAAGTTCTCGCGAGATTTCCTATTTCTTCAGCGACCACTGCAAATCCTTTTCCGTGCTCACCAGCACGAGCAGCTTCTACTGAAGCATTAAATGAGAGAAGCTTGGTTTGAAAAACGATATCGTTAATGAGACTAGTCTTACTTTCAATTTGTTTAATGAGTGCGACAATTTCAGCGAGCTGAGTGTTGTTATATGTAATTTGGTCAATAACAGAAGTGTTTGATTCCTTAATTTTTGTTATGGCCTCGCCAACTTCTTGGACAATTTGCACACCGTGATCAGCACTACTTTTGGTTTTATCTGAAATGTTTTTTGAGAGTCCAGCATTGTCAGAAGTTTGCGAGGCCATCAAACTAATTTCATGAACTGTTTGGGCCGTTTGAGTGACAGCACTTGATTGCAAGT
Organism: Bacteriovoracaceae bacterium; assembly: GCA_043721975.1. Taxonomy (GTDB): domain Bacteria; phylum Bdellovibrionota; class Bacteriovoracia; order Bacteriovoracales; family Bacteriovoracaceae; genus Bacteriovorax. Next base: position 11,713 of record JAYSPR010000056.1, on the reverse strand, counting down.
TTGAGCTTTCAGAAAGAATAATGTTGTTAGAAGTGAGTTCAGTGATTTTGACATTCATTGTTTGAGAGATGTCTTCAATTTGAGCGATGACCATTCCTTGTTCGACAATATAGCCTCTAAATTTTTCTGCGATCCAGGCACAGGGTAGAGTTTGAAGAACTACGAAGCCAGCGTGAGCTGCTAAGATGGTAAATGAGGCCTGATAATTAAAAACACTTTTTGGCAGCAAAAAATAAAAAGCGACATGATGAACCGCAATCGTTCCCGCAGCAGCGAGAATAACAAATGGGTTGGCAAAAACAATCATAACGGCCAGAGACACAAAAATATGAAAGTGTGATTCAATCATTCCTTTTGATAAATGAATGAGGAGTCCACTAAAAAACATCATGGCCATACCGTGACTAATGGCCGTGAGCTTTGGAGAGGTAGAAAAATAGGTGAGCCCTATGGGCAGTGAGCAAATCATCATAGAGGCCACGAGTGCAAAGACAATTCCCGTATCAAAAACGGATCCTAAGATCATACTTACTGGAATATGACATAAGAGAACCAGACTTGCGATTTTATTTATGGTTTGCAAGTGAGTGGCTTCTGTGGAGCTGGTGCTATTTACGTTTTCATTCATGAGACTCTACCTTTTTTAATATTTAAGATTTAATGGATCTGTTTTTTTTCTATTGATACTGCCAGTGATACATCCGAAAATTGGACGTTCCACTGAAGTGTGTTTCATTTTTAATTCTTCAGTAATGGTTGCTTCTTCACTGACTGAAGCTGGCCCTCTTTTGGTTGTATAGCCACCGGAATAAAGTATTTTCTTTTCACTATCAAGTATTGTTAATTGAGGGACAGCATTGATTGAATATTTTTTTGAAAAAGTATCCATGTCGGAATTAGTTACATCAAAGCCACGATCTTTTAGCGTTTTAACCCATAGGTCATTTTTTCCAATGATAAATATTTTTTCATTGATATCGCTTTCAGGTTTTCTTTTTTTTAGGCTTTCATAAATTTGTTTAGAGCAAGCACAGTCGGCACCGAGAAAATGCAGTTTATTCCATTTTTTTGATTCTAAGCTTACTAAAGATTTTAAGTTTTCTGACTTTGAAGAGTTAAGGGAGAGTGAGTGCATGCCCATCATGTAACTCGCAGGAATGCTTAAAGCGATAAACCAAAATGTGAAAAGAGCGTACTTTTTCATTGAATTTTTATCGGTCAAATGAGGAGAAAAAATGAGTGATTTTTCTATACCTGAGTAATTTTAATTAATTTTGATTGGAAATTATGAGTGGAGGGCATTATTAGCGCTTATTTTCTATTTATTATTACAAATAGAATATGCAATAAGTTGCTTGGATCAGAGTTGAATTAAGTGAACTTCCAGATGAAGTTTACCTGTCTGTTATTGTTTGTGGTTCGGGGATTGATTCAAAGGTTCAAATTAAACTTTGGGAATCAATGTTTACGGCCAAAGATCTTTATAAAGTGACGGGCCTAGTCCTTGGAATTTGTAAAAAAATTATTGAGTCTTTTAATGGCAGAATTATCATCAATAACTATTCTCCCAATACACAATTTGATGTTTATCTTCCCAAGTCTAAACAAGCTTAAAATTAGATCATAACTATTACTTGTGCGAGATGGCTTTTTTCGATATGAAGGCTTTATTAATACCAAATTATCGAGGTCTTCATATGAAACTACTAACTACTATTTTATTTGCCATTTTTTCTCTGAGCGCTTTTTCAAAAACTACAATCTATTCATATTACGGAACCGATAAAACTTCGGGCGTCGACTTTTTTTACGCGAGCTCATTCGGCAAGCAATATAACTATTGCTATGACGGTCTTCCTGAGGGCGTGTGCAAAGAAGTTTCGAGAGGCGAAGCCCGCATTAAAAGAGAGTATTCTGCTGGTGCCCACGATTATTTCGATGTTGTGTTGTGCGAGAGAGATCACGACCAAGTGACGGTCCAGTCAAAATTATTCGACGATTACGGTGCTAACGGCGAGCCTCAGACCGCTGTTTTCGGAATGTGCGACTAATTTAATCCCTACATTTTATCCCAAGCTTATGTTATAGTTTCTCCAAGCTATTTTTTGGGGGTGCCCCGGTTTCGACAGGGAGTACTGAAATTTAGTGGGCGTGTCCAGGTTGATCGGCATGGTCCTGGTAAAAAGTCGATCAAAAATTAAATGCTGAATCAAATGATTACGCATACGCAATGGCTGCTTAATTTAATTAAGCCCGTTCGTTGAGGTGGTTACGGCCGATAACAAAGCTCGTGACAAAATTGGTGTGGGAGCAAACAAAACTTCCTCTGGAGAGTGATCGGTAATACTCCATAAAAAATCGCCGAGCTTGTAGGCTCACGAACCTTCTAGTCTTCGCTCTGAGACAATAATTCAGAGCTACACACGTAGTCCGCTTTATAGATGATTCTTTGGACGTGGGTTCGATTCCCACCACCTCCACCACTTGATTTTGAGTGGTGGCCCCTCAAATCCCAACAAATTTATTAATAACAACAACTTGTTTCTAATAGTTTAGGTCTTCTTTGCAGCTTCGAACCTTTCTGTAACTTTCTGGAAATGTCCCGAGTAGTCTATTTTTAGCCTACCCTTTGTCTATCTTTGAAAGTTTTGTACTTAATCATGGACTACGCTACTTAGTCAAAACGTGGACTACGTAGCTTAACCAGCGAGTTTTAATCGACTACGCAGCTTAACCGTTAAAGGCTTTTTTAAATTAATTTTTGAAGAGGTTCTTATGAAAAAAGAAAAGGTATTGGAAAAAAAGTTTATTAAGAAACGTCGTTGCAACCATAAGGTGATGACAAAAGAAGCATCGGTTTTAAAATTTATGAGAGAGTCGAGGAACTTATCAATGAGACGAGCTGGAAATCTTCTTGGGGTTTCCGACTCTACAATATCTCATCTTGAAAATGGAAGGGCAGATCTTAATCCAGAAATTGTGACGAGGCTTCTTCATTTTTTTGGATATAGCTATGAGCAATTTATTTCCATGAGTTCAGGGAAAATAGAACTGCCACATAGTTTAAGAAGAGAGTGCTTGGAAATAATAAAAAGACTTGATGATGAGAAACTAAAGACTGTCAGGACAATTTTGCAAAGCTTCTAAAATTAACAATTAAAGTAGTGCTTAAATTATTAAGCACTACTTTAATTTTAAAAGGACGTAATAAATTTTAGTAACCAAGTTGGCATAGAATTAACTGCAACTTCTTCAAAAGCTTTGTCGAGTCCAAACAAGATCGCTAAACCTAAACCAATCATTGAAACACCTAATATGTATTTCATGTAATAGCTTACTTTGCCGATCATTTCTTTTTTGAATGTATATTTTCTAAGTCCATACGCGATTATTAAGATCGGCGTGGTTATTCCTATACCAAAAGTAATGATCGAAATAATTCCCTGTAATCTACTCCCAGATGTCGCTGCAAGTGCTAGAGCACTTCCATAAGCTGGTCCAATACAAGGACTCCAAACTGCGCCTATTAACAGACCTACAATAAACTGACCTGAAAGACCTGAAGCTTTTGAGTTAGTGATCGTATTATTACTAAAATTGGCCAATTTTGAAAAAGTTCCTTCCATTAATCCTTGGGATTTAGGAATTAAATAAACAATCCCCATAACTATTAAAAGGATTGCCCCAATTTTTTGAACCGTTGATTGTTCAATTCCTAATACAGATCCAAGAATTACAAAAAGAATAGTACTTAAAACAAAAGAAGTAATCAAACCAAGGGAAACAGCAATAGGCCCAAGCTTATGTTCTTGAAATGCACTTCCTACTAAAAATGGTATGGCCGGAAATACACAAGGCGAAAGCACTGAAATATTTCCAGCAAAAAAACTTAATATCCAAGATGTTGAATTTAACATTTTAGAATCCTTTTTGTACTAATGATTCCAGTTTTGTTCTATCTGTTTCACCAGTCACTCTCGCAATTTCTTTTCCTTTCTTAAAAACAATGACAGTAGAAGGAAATTTAACATTAAGTTCTTTTCTTAAAGCTGGCGTAGATTCAAAATCCATAAAAAAGTTCTTTGAAGAACTATAAGATGATTCTTTAAGTATACTTTCAAGCTCAGGCTTTTGGATTTTACAAGATGAGCAACTCTTAGAGTGAAATGCCATTACTACCGTTGATTCATTTTTTATAGAATCAAAAATTGCCTTATTGCTTTCTGTGGTCGTAGCACTAGGTTTTTCCTCATGTGTTTCTTTATCACCACAAAACATGCAAGCGTATGAAGATGAAAAAATAGTAATGTATATTGCGAGTGAAATAGTAGTAATTGTTTTAAGCATGTTGTCTCCAGTTTGTAGATTTAGCATTTACAGCAGTTTGTTTTGTTAATATTTCGCCATTCTAGAGTAATGGCTTCTTTGCTTAAATTCTCAATTTCAATTGAGTGTATGTAATCAATATTTAATCTAAAAAAGTTCTTACCTTCTTTTGAGTTGGAACTCATTTTAAGAATAAGCATGCTTTCGCAGTTAGTACTTGATTCCGTTTCTAAATTAAATTTAGCCCAAGAGCAGCACGTATGTTCAAAATAAATCCATTTTGTTAGGTTGAAATAAGTTTCTTTAGTGTCCTTATAAATAAAGTAAAATCCTTCTTCTGTTTCATCTTTAACAATAGGAAGTTTGGTTAATATCTCTACTGATAGTTTTAAATGTTCTAACCTCTCATCTTCAGATAGCGCATTTAGGTTGCAAATAATTTCTCGCTCAATTGTGTTGTTTATCATCGCTAATTCCATTTTAAAGTACGCAACTAAATTGTGCTTTAGCTTTTAACTTGAAGCTTCTATATTGATCAGTATTTTTCCATTCATAAATTGGTTCATTTTCTGTTGAATTCAAATATCCATTCGTAATTAATGATATGAGGATTTGTCCATCAGACGGTGTTCTCGTGAGTGCCTTAAAGCTGTATCTCCAAGTACCTCCGATACTAACAGGACCGCTTTGGAAAATTGCAGATACTGAAGTTGTAAGATTTTCTTTGACTAGATATTGAGTAACTTTTTCAATTTTACCTGGATACATAAGAGATCCAGATCCAGATCCTGACCAGCTTGAAATGAGATCATAGACTAAAGGTCCACTTAAATTCCAACCGTCATTTTCATATGTTGTTAAGCGATCTTTTATTTCCGGTTCATTATGAAAAATTGGAACATCAGCATTCACAGTTGATAGATTGAATAGTGCTAAAAAAAATAGAGACAGTAATTTTTTATTCATAAGTCCTCCGCTAATTAGCAAATACATAGGTATTCACAGCCATTAGGGATAGCTTAAGGCCGGTACTAAGGTACCAGGTCAAGGGGAAAATTTAGTCTTTTTTTAAGAACAGCAGGTTGAGTTGGAAAGTACTGGAAATATTGAACATGGAGTCGCTTCGATTTGTTTTTCGCAATTAAATGACATTTTTTTAAGAATTGAATGCTTTTTCTTTAATACATTTATTTCTATTTCGAGTTCAGAAAGCTTGGTGCTTAAAATGGGTGAGACTACGCCACAAGTAGCTTGAGTAGTATTCTGTAGATCAATTAATTCTTTTATTTCTTTTAAGGTAAAGCCAGCTTCTTGGGCTTCCTTGATAAACGAGATAATTTCTACAACATGTTTCGGATACAAGCGATAACCTGCATCTGTTCTTGGGACGGATGGAATAAGGCCTTTATTCTCATAAAATCTAAGAGTCTCTCTACCGAGATTGGTAGCTGCAATTAGTTCTGATGTTTGAAGAAATTCTTTTTCCATAAAAGTATATTAGCATAAATTGATCCGATATGAAATAATGCTTAAGTTAACGAATTAACTTAACTTCGGTAGAAATTTACTTATGGTTTTCAAGACATTTCTCTTATTTCTTTTAACTGCAATCGCTGAAATCGTTGGCTGTTATTTGCCATTTTTATGGCTTAAAGAAGGTAAGTCTGTCTGGCTTTTAATACCAGCTGGGTTGAGCCTTGCTTTGTTTGCATGGCTGCTAACACTTCATGATACTAGTGCAGGAAGAACTTATGCTGCTTATGGAGGAGTGTATGTTTCTGTAGCGCTATTTTGGATGTGGGTAGTTGAAGGTCAAAGACCTGATCAATGGGATGTGATAGGTGTAGGAGTAGTTTTAATTGGATGTGGAATAATAATTTTTTCTCCACACAAACTTTGAATTATAAAATTTTTAGAAAATGTTTTACCTTTGAGAAGTTAGATTTTTAACGAGCCTGCATTTAAATACAGGCTCATTAAAATTTTATAAAAAAATAAGAGGCATGTTTAATGGAAGAATTAAAATCAAAAGAACTAATTTCAGCAATGTTTGCTTTTACTGTTTTCACGTTAGTTGGACTATGGTGCACAGACAAGTTAGAAGGTGTAGGAAATTATTTGTCAGGCGTAGGGACCATTGGTTTATTATTTGTAGCCATTTGGCAAATACCCAAGGAATTAGAAAAGAACAGAAACCAAAGACACAAGGACAGAGTTACTGATATAGCTTATGAACTTAGCGAGAATACTGTAAGATTTGTGGATGCTTTAAAAAGTCTTATTAATCCATTTAGTTGGTCTAATGAAGTTTTGCCTGAAGATATTGCTCTTCAAGGTACAAACAATGAGGCTTTAACATTAGTCAAAATTTTTCGATATAGAAATTCACAAAACGAAAAAGAAAATAAAAGTTTTTTTAATGACTCTTGGAAAATCATATTTGTTACTAATCATTCTGAAGTCAAAGAACATATGGATAAACTAAAAGATATATACTTTTCATTAGCTACCAATATAAATATGCTGAATTCATACCTAAATGAAGATAGATCTTTATCTAGAGAATATATTGAAAAATTTAGGAACGTTGTAACTGTAAAGGACTTAGATCGTTTGAAAGATGAAATTTTAACTTTATTGTCTGCTGACTTTCAATAAATCTCTTCGTGTCTCTGTCGTTAGCTTTATTTGGCTTTTTACTTTTTTGAGTATAGAATTTTAAAGAATACTGGAATATTCCACCATTTTACTAGATATAAAAAAATCAAAAAAATTAAACAAAGATTACCTCTCATTGCTTGAGAGGTTTTTATTATTAACTTTAAATAGTTAGATTCAGGTTATCAGAAAAGCTTATCTCTTCAAGTATCTTCAAAATGAAAACTTCATATGACTGGGAATGACAGCGCCTAGCTATTTTTAGCTAGCTTTTGAGCTAGCAAGAATAGCCGACAAATTACCAGTATGTGAATATTAGCTTTTTTGGATAATTCAGTCGTCATCCTATTAATTTTAAAGATTAGTGTAGTGCTCGCTTTAGAGGCTACCACTCTTAATAATTAGGAGGAACTATGTCTATTAAGAAACATCCGAAAAAAACTATTGAGCATAAAGCAATTAGAGAGCTAAGACTTTCTAAAAATTTGAGTTAGGAGGAAGCGGCGAAACCATTAGGCATTAAATCAAAAGCTCTTGGGCATCTTGAAAATGGTAGAATAAATCTTACCAAAGAAAGAATTGAACAAATTATTCAGAATCTTGGCTTCTCCTATATAGATTTTGTAAAAGTTAGGAAAAAAATTCAAGATGGCGAAGAGAGCAGTATTAGACGAAAAAGAACTAGAACTGTATTTAATAATTCAGATCGGAGAAATTATAAAAAATATATTACTAAAGAGGTTAGAGTTCTAAAAAACTTTAGACGAGTCAAGTGTCTATCTCAAGACAAAACCTCAGAATTATGTGTATATTCAAGAGCGACGATTGCATATTGAAAATGGAAGAACTGAACTAGATAGTGAACGTATTTTTCATATTGTAAGTTGTTATGGATTTACAAGCTTTGATTTTGATAAATTATTGAAAACTGAAAATTTAAGAGAAGAGACAATTGATCATTGTTTGAAAAAAATGAAATTTTTAAGTGAAGATAAGCTTAACTTAATAAGAGGAATGATTGATTCCTTACTAGAGGGTAATACCTTTTAAAGTTAATACATAGCCAAAGCATGTAGGCCCTTAAGGTAATTCTTTTTAAATTGAAAGAATATACACAAATTCTACCACTTGATTTTGAGAGGTGGTCAGCAATTATCTGTCTGCTTAACGTATACATATGGTGCACATTCATCAAGCGGTGATTACAAAAATTAAAATGAAATAAATAAATTAAATTCTATCTTTATGATATTTGTGGTAGTCAACTAATTATGCTTATCACTTATTTTTACTTTAAAAATAATCCGTGAGCAAGTCATCTTCAAATTTGTTGCCATACTGATCAACTAAAACAACAAAATTATTATCAATTTCAAACTCCTTTACTTGCTGAACTTCTGTTGGCCTCTTCACATCGTAGGCAAGTCCAACAAGTTCAAGCCCTTTGATAAGTTGCCAAGTAAGATCAAACTCCCACCACATACGGCCGTGAGCTGCACAGTTTGATTGAGCATGGTGATTATTATGCCATCCTTCGCCAGCACCTAAAAGTGCAACCCACCAAACATTACTCGAATCATCTTTAGTATCAAAATTGCGATATCCCCAGCGGTGAGTTGCAGAGTTCACAAACCAAGTGACGTGTAACATAAGCGCGATACGCATGAAGAGACCCCACATAACGAAAGGTATTCCTCCCATTAAATATAAAACAGGGGCAATAGATAAAGCGACCACAAAATTATACTTACTTAAAAAGTGATAATACTTGTGTCTTGTTAAATCTGGAATATAACGACTCCATAGTTTTTCATTGTCTTCAAATTCCTTATGATAAAAAAGATGCGTGACGTGTGACCACCAAAAGCCTCCATGGCGGGCACTATGAGGGTCATTTCTTGTATCTGAAAAACGGTGATGTAAACGATGTTCAGCTACCCATAAAAGAACTGGGCCTTGTCCAGAGAGAGCACCAAAGGTTGTAAGTATGTATTCAAACCACTGAGGTACTTTAAAAGCGCGATGGCTGAGTAGGCGGTGGTATGTAAGAGTCACGCCGATAGGGCTGATGACAAAAAATAAGATCATACATACGGAGAAGGCTCTCCAGCTAAAGAATGGAATGGCAGCTAATGCCAAAATATGAATGACAGTAATGCCAATGATATTTTCCCAGTGTAAACGGAGATTTTTCTGGTCTATTTTGTTGTTATTCATGACCAATAGGTTAGGCTAACTATTTCATGGGGTGAATAAGAAAATACCTACATTACAAAAAAGTAATCTTGATTATGAATTTACATTAGGCGGTAAGTTGTCAGTCCATAAATATTATACAGAAATGATGACAATTGGAGAGGCATCGGTTTTAAAATTTATGCGAGATTCGAAGGATCTACCAATGAGATAAGCTATAAATCTTTTAGGTGTTTCGGATTCAACCGTTTCCCACTTTGAGAATGGAAGTGCCAATATTCAACCTGAAATTGTGATGAAGTTTCTGAATTTTTATCAGGTAAGCCTTGAACAATTTATTTCCATGAGTAATGAGCGAACTGAATTATCTAAAAATCAAATAAGGCAATACCACCCATTACTCTTCCTTTCTCACCTGATGTGTAGACTGGAAGAAATCTCCAATCTGAAAGTGAAGTTATTTCTGGTGATGTTCCCTGATTATTTTTACTATGTGAAGAAGCGACTTTTCCAAAAACATAACCAAAGGCCAATCCTAAAGGATAATCGCTGATCCAGTGAACACCGATGTTGACCATTTGAAAGCTAAGTAGGGTTAGCAATGTAAATCCTACTGGTCTAATCACAGATCGATACTCTGGATAATTAGAATCAATGACAGTGAAAGTTGAAGTTGCGGCCATTAAGTGTCCCGATGGAACTGCATCGTATGCCGAAACATCTTTGCTGTAATTAGGACTAAATGGTCTCCATCTTCCTCGATATCTTGATGCTCGATTGGGATCTTCTCTTCCAGTTGCTCGCTTTAAGAATTGAGTTGGAATTGATGCCGTTACTAACGAATTCATAATTTGTGAACCCGTTTGCAAGGCACGATTGTCGCTTGTCATTGCACCAGTAATAGCAAAACTTGCTGCAATCGAAGTTTGTAACCATCCATCACCAATAAAGTACATGGTCGATCCAAAATCTGTTGGTCCTCGAAATATATTCACACTCCCGACAGTAACCATCGGTTTCGTATGATCATCATTTCCAAGGCCTAATTTATTCCCTAAGATCTTTGCATGTTTATAAATTTTTTCGTCATAAACGTAAAACACAACACTCGAAGCGATGACACCACCCCAGGTCCAGATAGTGGCCGCTTTTGTATTAAAAGAAAATTCCCATCCTTCTTTTAGTGAACGAGGAAAATCTGTGACGAAATCAAATGGGCCGGGTTTTTCGAATTGGTCTGAAATACTAATTTCCGCATAAGAGTAATTTGAAAAAAGAAGAAGGAATATTAAAAAAAGTTTCATAAATTCACTACCTCTTAAGACCTAAAGGACTAATAGTTTATGCAACCAGAATGATTAGTGATGGTAAACTTAAAAAAACTTAAATTTTTTTAAATGCTTACGTTTAAAAAAAGTAGGTAAGTAAAAAAAACCTCAATTTTGTACATATTGCTTTCGAGTTCTTTTCCTTGTGATAGAGTCAAAATTTGGAGTTCATATGTCTTTTTTTAAATTTTATGAAAAATATAAATTACATTAATAAAATAATTTCTCTATTTATTATTTCTACAAATTTTGCTCCGAAAATATTTGGCGCTGAAACTCTCGATTATACAACTGAGCATTTGCTAGAAACAGCAATGAATGCTCGTTATCACAGCTTGCCTGATGTCGAAACAGATCAATCATCAAATGATTTACGTTTCAAATTGGGATACTCCCAATTCACGGGAGGTCCAAGTGATTCAAAAGTAATTCTTACCGGCATTCAGAAAACTTTTTCATCAGATCCAAATTGGACGACTGTTGTTAGTGGTTTTTATGACTTTGCTTTTATTAAAACAAATAGCAAAACTGTGACTGCCCAAATAGTTAATAACCAGTCTCCTGCTTTTTCGCAAATTTCTTCAGTTTTATTGGAATCAAATCATGCTTACACACATCATGTTGGATTAGGCGTGGGGGAAACTTATCGCTTAGATCCTATTTTTGCTGTACAAGTTGGTTTGTTAGGTGAAATTTATTCTGTCAATAATTTTAAATTAAATTTCACGACTCTTTATGAACCGACTCAATTCTCCGGCAACATCAACTATAACCACACATATCTTGTCTACACTCCTTATATGACTTTAAATTGGTTACCTTCATATCAAGTTTATGGACTGCAATCTATTTTAAGACTCGTTTTATCTTTTCCTTTGCCCAGAAAAGATCTCGCTCGTATTGTTCATGTTGGAGACAATCAACTCAATCTAGAATCATCTTCTAAGCACATTCCAGATTTCTTTGCTGGGATTGGTTACGCAATTGAATCGCCAAGTAAAAAATGGCGTGTAGATTTAGGGGCAACGCTGGATATGTTTTTTATTGAAGGAAATGCTAAGCATAAAGGAATTACAAAACCAATTTTTTTAAATTTCAGTTTCATCTATTTGATCTTCCCCTGTTAAAACGGACACACTTTTAAGCACATAACCCAACAAAGGGTATGTAGATGAAGTTGAAAACAAAGAAAATTGAACAAAAGA
>JAYSPR010000055.1:0-2115 GCA_043721975.1 Bacteriovoracaceae bacterium | reverse complement strand
TGAAGTAAAATCAAATGGCAAAACTGTAACAGTTAAAGCAAAAGATAAAGCATCCCAAAAAGAAGTTTCTTTTGAGGGAGATTACTGTTTAGTTGCAGTTGGAAGAAGACCTTATACAGCAGATCTAAGCTTAGAAAAAGCTGGTGTAAAAATGGATGATAGAGGCCGTGTTGATGTGAATTCTCATTTGCAAACAAATGTTTCTCACATCTATGCAATTGGTGATGTGGTGAAAGGGGCCATGCTTGCTCATAAAGCTGAAGAAGAAGGTGTTTTAGTGGCTGAACTCATGGCCGGACAAAAGCCTCACATTGACTACAATCTTATTCCAGGTGTGGTGTACACTTGGCCTGAAGTGGCCGCTGTTGGAAAAACTGAAGAGCAATTAAAAGCTGAAGGTCGCGAATATAAATCTGGAAGTTTTTTAACAAAGGCCAGTGGACGAGCGAGAGCTTCCAATGAATCCGATGGATTTGTAAAAGTTCTAGCAGATAAAAAAACTGATGAAATCTTAGGTGTTCATATGATTGGTCCTCGTTGTGCGGATCTTATTGGTGAGGCGGTCTTGGCCATGGAATACAGAGCTTCGGCAGAAGATGTGGCACGGACAAGTCATGCTCACCCAACATATTCTGAGTCTTTAAAAGAAGCCTGTTTGAATGCGACTGATAAAAGATCACTAAATTCATAAAAAATTAAATCGATCATTTGTCTTATTTCTTTTAACGTTTTTTTAATTAGAATTTAAATTTAACTTTATTTCAGGAGTTTTTATGATTAAGGCCTTATTAATTTCATTACTTGTTTCAGGTGTAGCTCAAGCGAAAATTCAGACTCAAAAAGTTGAATACAAATCAGGTGATCTTACCTTCGAAGGATTTTTAGCCTATGACACTGCCTTAAAAGGAAAAAGACCTGGTGTGATGATTGTCCATAATTGGATGGGACTCACTTCTGAAACTGAATCAAAGGCCCTTGAAGTGGCGAAGCTTGGTTACGTTGCATTTGCTGGAGATATCTATGGGAAAGGTGTAAGACCAACTGATGCTAAAGGAGCGGGAGAGCTTGCAACGAAGTATAAGAGTGATCTGAAACTTCTAAGAGAAAGAGCACTTCTTGCAGTTGAAGAATTAAAAAAACAAAAAAATGTTGATACTAATAATGTTTTTGTCACAGGTTACTGTTTTGGTGGAACAACTGCTATTGAGGTGGCGAGATCGGGAGCTGATGTTAAGGGAGTGGTTAGTTTTCATGGTGGATTAATGCCGTCTTCTGATGATAAAAATATCAAAGGACATGTTTTAGTTCTTCATGGAGCAGTTGATCCTTATGTGCCACAAAAAGATATTGATGGATTTCTTAAAGGGATGAATGAAGCAAAAATTGATTATCAAATGGTTTCATACGCCAATGCTGTTCATAGTTTTACTGAAAAAGCAGCGGGAAATGACAATGCTAAAGGTGCTGCCTATAATGAAATGGCCGATAAGCGCTCATGGATAGCGATGAAAAATTTCTTAGCAGAACAGACAAAATAATTTAAACTTTTTGCCACCAATTATACTTTGTAAAAGAAGTATAATTGGTCCTTTTTAATAATAGTTCTTCTTTTTCTTTTTGCATTGAAGTTTCAAGTTTCAAAATTTCAGCATCATAGTTTGCACAATTTGGATCAATACTTATGGGCATGCCGTAAGAAATAAATATTTTACTAAAAGGCCTAGGAAGACGAAATTTATCCCAACTATTAAATTCCCAATAAGATTCAGGCATCACTATATAAGGAACAATAAGGGCCCCTGATTTTTTCGCCATATCGATAATTCCTGGTTTGACTTTATCAGCAGGTCCCTTAGGCCCATCTACTGTTACTGCACCAGGAAATCCCTTTTTTAAGGCTTCGATCATTTCTTCTTTAGCGACACTTCCATTTTTATCAACATTTCCCCTCTTAGAGCTGCCTCGGCAAACAATGTGACCAAAGCGCAAGCAGGTAAAGGCCACTGGCTCAGCGTCTTTTGATTTTGAAACGATGACTACATGAGGATGGCCAATTTGGGCCAAAATTCCAGGAAATAAGTTTTGATGATAAATGGAAAACACATAGTTTTTTTT
>JAYSPR010000054.1:0-6272 GCA_043721975.1 Bacteriovoracaceae bacterium | reverse complement strand
TGAAGAAGCACCACACTCGGGACTTGGAATGATGAGCCCGATAGAGTATAAAAAAGCAAATTAAACTAGGTGTCTAGTGATTTGGGGGCCAAAGCATTTATCATTACTTTTAACTTCTAGTTTAGCTCATTCTCAAGTCGAATTGCGCCCAGAACCTAGAAAGCCAATTCTTGATTCAGGTGAAAATTTTATTTATAAAGAGGTGGGTAGAATTCCATTGGAAGACCACAAGCTTGGTTCTGAAATTTTCGATTTATCTCAGCTTGGTCAAGCAGTGACCTTAACAACGACTCAAGCTCCTATGAGACAAGTCATTGAAAGATCAGTAGGACCTATATGTGTATCAATAGTTGTGACGAATCCGAACACTGGAAAACCTATCGGGGACCCCGATAAATGTAAATCGGTTGAGTTTGATAAATTCATCCCCTCTGAAACTTTTTCAAAAAATATTAACATTAGTAAAAGCTTGAAGCAGGATCCTTCAGTGCCATTTGAAGGTAGCGTTCAAGTGACTTTGGGAGCCGATAAACGTCTCTCTTATAAATTAAGTGGAGTCTCATCAAGTCTTTTTGTTCTTGGAACTGAATTAAGAGATGGGAGTATCGCACTTCAAACGGCACAACCAACAGAAGAAGTTAAAAATGTAGCGAAAGTTGTTAAGTCGATCTCTGTTTCAAAAGGAATACTTTCAATTGAAACGAATACACAGAAAGTAGAAGGATATCGCTTTAGCTATAAAGTCATACTAAATCCAAAACTTGGAACTAATAAAGAAATCGCATTTTTAGGCATTCGCTTAGGTGAGAAATACACCAAAGTTGAATCTAGAAATGGTGTTTCAGTCATCAATGTTGATATAAAGAATCAATTAGCAGACGCAGGAAAGTCTTATGAAACTAAAAAGCGATATAATTTTGAAGTTCTTGCTAGTGCAGAAAAATTAATCAAAGGTGAGACTGAGCAAAGTATTCTTCAGTCTTCGGCTGAATTCAACACGAATCCAACGATCTCGACAGTCATTTCAAAAGTCATAGCTGACTAACGAAATTTATAATTTTGGGCCTGTAATGGGCCCAATTTAATTTTCTAAAAAATAATTGATTTTATCATATTCACCCTTCTAGATAGATGATTGGATAATCTCAAGATCCTCTAAAACAATTGGAAAAAGAGAAGTGACTTCTTGATGGGAAAACCATTGGATTTCAGAATGCTCATCGTTAGCTAATCTTGCTATGCCAGAAATGATTTCTGTTTCAAACCAGAAATGATTGGCCTCTGGTTCAACAATTTCCAAAATCTTCTTAATAGGTTTGACCGTGATATCAATTTCTTCTTTGCATTCTCGAATTAAGCACTCTTCAAGAGATTCATTATGCTCCAGGCGACCTCCAATCGATGCCCAATAACCAGCAGCATGTTTTTTGGTAAGGCTTCGTTTCGCTAAGAGAAATTTTCCATTTTGTTTAATGATGGCATGGACAACAATAGTTTTTTTCATATCCATCGGGACGTAGGTTACACCATTAATAGTTTGAGGGGCATGGGAGATAAATCCAAGCCGTTCATAGAAAGCCACCGCATTTAGTGAAGAATTAACAGTGAATTTTACTGGTTCATTGTTTTTTAGGATCACGGTTTTAGCTGTCTCCCAAAGCTTTCGTCCAATTCCCAGGCCATGAAACTCAGGCATGACATGAAGATGGTAAAGATGAGAGGGGAGTTGTACACCTACGACACCGAGAATTTTCTTTTGCTCGTTCTCAAAAACAAGGTAGTTGAAGTGTTGGTGTTGAAGTCTCTCTTTCATTTTTTCAATTGAATGAGACTCGGTATAGGCTTGCACACCTTCAATGGGAAAATGAGGCAAAATAAATTGCTTTGAACATTCATAGATGAGATCAGTTATTTCTTTTAGGTCTACTAAATTTGCTTTTCGTATTAACATCTAATTTTAGAGTCCAGAACAATTATTACCACCACCAGCTCTGCAAATTCCTTCGGCCACACTCACACCGGTACAATTACTTGCACCGCTAGCTCTGCAAATACCTTCCCCCAGATTTGCACCTGTACAATTAGATCCACCGCCGGCTCTGCAAATACCTTCTCCCAGACTTGCACCTGTACAATTAGATCCACCACCGGCTCTGCAGATTCCTTCTCCTAAACTTGCACCGGTACAATTAGATCCACCACCAGCTCTGCAAATACCTTCTCCAAGACTTGCACCGGTACAATTAGATCCACCACCAGCTCTGCATATACCTTCGCCTAGGCCGGCACTTGTGCAATTACTTCCGCCCATGCCTCGGCAAATACCTTCGCCTAAACCTGTAGTGAATTCATTAATTTCAGATCCTAAAGCGATCACAGTGACAAGGCTATTGAGTTGGGGTTTATTTTTTAAAATGACTGGTAAAATATCATTAGCAATTGTGGCTTTTGAAAATGCAAACATCATTATCACAGTTAGTATTATTTTTTTAAACATAAGCACTCCAATATTTTTCTTTTAATAGATGCCTGAAAATAGCACATAATTTCAAAAAAAATAGAAGTGCATTTTGACACTAGAAGGTGCCAGCAGACTTGTGCTAGCCCAATTGCGTCAAGTCTTCAGAATAAAAGAAGCCCCCATTAGGAGGCTCCCTTTACGTATACTTCAAGTTTCTGTGTGTGGGGGGGATAGAAACTATTTTCCAGCTGGAGATGATGAGTGATTTAATTTTTCTCTCACACAAGACTTAAGATCATTTTTAGTTTTGCCTTCTGATTTGCAAGACTCGATTGCAGCTTTTTTAGCATCTTTATTAATTTTTGTTCCAGCAAATAAAGTTGTAGTTGAAAGTGCTAAGGCCAAGATAACAAGTGTGTTTTTCATATAATACTCCTGAATTTATAGGCCATTCGTTATGAATGACTTTAACCATGTAGTAATCTTGCTCTTTTAAAATTAATAAAAGATTTAAACAGAATTAAAAAATATTAATAGATTTAAATGAATCAGATAAAAGGCTTAAGTACTCATAACTCGTAGGGTTTTGTTTTAAATCTTTACTAGATTATGAAAAATGTTTAACCTTTATTAATATTTTTTAATTTGTTTGGAGGCCATATGAACCGTCACTTGTTGCTTAGTTTTATTCTCTCATTAGTTTCAACTTTAACTTTTGCATCTGACGCTACTATGCCTCCGAAACATCCAAAATCCCAAAGAATGTCTCCTCCTTCTCCGAGTGCAAATGGAGAATATGGTGACGTGAAATTTAGTGCTTCAGAAGCTAAATCCATTGCAGAGACCATCGCTGAAGGTGATGCTGTCATTAAAACTACAGTGGCCGAAGTGTGTCCTAAGAAAGGATGTTGGATGAATGTGAGTGGTGCAAAATCTAAAGAAGTCGTTCGAGTCACTTTCAAAGACTACGGATTTTTTGTACCGACTGAACTAAAAGGTAAAGAAGTCGCTTTGAAGGGGAGATTTGTAAAACACACAGAATCAGTTGAAGAGCAAAAACATCTATTGAAAGATGCTAAAAGTCCGCAGTCGGAAATTGATGCTATTTCAAAACCAAAAGAAAGCTTTCGCTTCGTTGCTACTGGGGTTAAAGACTTGTCCCTCGTGACAGCGAATAATCATTAAGGAATGAAAGAATTGCATTTCTTCAATTTGAAAATATTTACTCTATTAGCATTCTTGACAGTGTCTTCTGTCGCCAATGCATCCAGACCTTTCGTTAGCTTGGAGCAAATTATCAAGCTAACACCAGTTATTTTCGAGGCTGATGTCCTTGAGTTTAAAAATGTTCCAGCTCCAAATCGCGAAATGTATTTCACGAATGATGATCAAGCCTTGGAGATTTCAGTTAAAATTTCAAAGTCCTGGAAGGGAGAACAGAAAGGACAGCTGATGGCCTATACTTGGGCACTCGGTAAAGCTCCTTGTACGGGTGTTGAAATCAAAAAAAATACAAACTATTTGATTTATGGAGAATGGGATAAGTCAAAAAAGAGTTTGATGTTCGATTTCTGTCGAGGATTTAGACCTACTAAGGAAACATATGTTGAAGAGGATCTTGCCATCCTAAAGAAACTTTATCCTTAAAAGGTGCCAGCAGACTTGTGGGATGTGATCAAAAACTATTTCACTTTTAAGAATTCTTTTTCTTTATCAGTTAAAAACTCGCTAGCATTATCAACAGTTATCCACCTATCACCAGATTGCTTGTTAAATAAAACTTTTCTTCTTGTGGCACAGCCTGAGAGTAAAAAAATGAGGGATAAAAATAATACTAAAATTCTCATTTGTTTAACCTCTTCGAAACTTCTGCCACTATCAAAGCGGCACACTTGTTTATGGCCTTATAAAAAGTTGTAATTCCTTCTGTTGCAGTAACGGCCCAATATGATTCAATTTTTTCATTTTCAACAAAGTTTCTTTCAACAATTTTTGAGTCTTTCTTTAAATAGGCTTGCAGATCACAGATAGCATAATATCCAGCTTGTCCCGACTCTTGAGCAAGTTCTAGCTCGACTTGTTTAATTCTGGTCAATAATTTTACGGGAGAATTAGAATCAACTGTAAATCCCATTGCAGTAAATTCTTGTTCTAGCGCAGCTTGTATGAGATTTTTCTTCGTTTGTGGCACTTCAATATTGGCAGTTTCACTACCATATCCATTTCTAATGTAACCAACTACCTTGGTGTCATCACCGCTAACTAATATACCAATACTTTGTTTTTTACTTAATTCAACTTTTGATGTTGTCGTTTGATATGTTCGCTTATCGATATGCGGTGTAAATGCACAAGAACCCAATGAAAATAAAAATAAAAATTTTGGAAGAAATTTTAACACGAAGATACTCCTAAAATTACGATAAATAAAAAGATACCAGAATTTAGGTATTTTAAAAGTAAAAATTAAGAAAAACTGAGTATTCCAAGCCGCAATGCAATTCTTCATATACACATATGGTGCTCAATCAAAAGGTGCCAGCAGACTTGTGGTAACTCAATTACTTTAAGTCTTCAGTTTGATATCTTCAAAGATGCAAGAACTTTGTAAAAAAATCATCATCTACCGATGAACTTAACCATTGTCCAAAATTTTCATCCCAAGATTCATTCCACGCATTTTTTGAATGCCAGATTTCTTCAGCTGCTCTTAAATTTCCAATAAAAAAATGCTGAGAAATAAAATTGTTATAAAATGTTTCAAGTCTGACTTCAAAGTTTTATCGAACTAATAGAAAAAGGAATATTGCCTCATTTTGTGGCGATCAATATTATTTAGAAAAGCATACTTCTTGAATTAAGGCGAATTATGTTATGGAAATAAAATTGCATATGGCTTTAAGAAGAATCGTGAACAACATTTATTAAGGAGACTAAAATGGATTCAAAAAAGTTAATAACAAACTTATTATTCGGTATGTTGATTATTTCATCTGCATCACTAAAGGCATCTGATCATGATGACGGTGTTACGAGTATTAAACCGCTAAGCAGAAACCTAACAGACTTGTATGTCTTTAGGCAAGATCATCAAACTGGTCTCTCTAGTGATAGTAAAAATATGATTCTTATAATGAATAGCAATCCACGATCACCAGGTGGCATACAAAGATACTTCAACACGGACTCAACTTATGAGTTTCACATTACCGCATTAACGGCCGGTGAAAAAAATTCAGCACCAAGTGGCCGTGATGATCAAATTATTCAATTCAAATTTGGCGAACCTGATCAAGCGACACATGTGCAAAAATTTTCTATGTACATTATTAAAGATGGAAAAACGATTGAAGTAAAAGTAGATGAGAAAGGTTCGGTGAAGCTAAAAATGCAGACGACCAGTATAGATAATTCAGCAAAAGAAATTTTAACTATCAATAATGCAACTTATGATAACAATCGTATTAGTGTATTTGCTGGTTTGAGAGAAGACCCTTTCTTCTTCGATGTTGATCAATTTCTTAAAGTTCGTATGGGCGCTTTAGGTGAAGGACCAAAAGTAGGATTTAAAAGTCCTGCAACAGCAGTGGATTTTACCATTGGTTACAATGTAAACACCATTGTCGTTCAATTGCCAATTGCACTTCTTAAATCTGGTGCAGACAAACCAATTTTTGATGTATGGGAAACTGTTACATCTGCATCTAATAAAGTCCAAGTTGAAAGACTTGCACGTCCGGCAATTAATGAAGGTCTTGTCGTAACTAATGACTTCTTGAATGCGTTCAATATGATTCCACCATCTGCAGAT
>JAYSPR010000053.1:0-11354 GCA_043721975.1 Bacteriovoracaceae bacterium | reverse complement strand
TCTTCACTTGGTTATATGAGTCCGAAAGAGTATGCTGAACAAAACCGTTATGCTGCTTAAAAGGGACTCCGTTAAAGTAGGTAAAGATCAGTTTTCTTTGCTCGAGGACAAAATCAAATTGATGCCGATTTTAAAGCAAAAGAATTATGCCAAACTGCTGGGTATGCAAATAATTGTATGGTGTACAAAACAGAGCCACTGGTAAGAGGAGAAACAGAATATTTTTGTAGTGTAAAAAACACGGCCACAGGTTTTTCTTTTAAAGGACTAGGTCAAGGACGTCTTGAAGCAGAATATAATGCATTAGCGAGTTGTCATGAAAAAGGTTACATAATGAATTGTACGGCTGATTTAAGTTGTTCTGATGGTAGAATGACTTCACCAAAAATGCTTGTAGGCTGTATGTATAAAAATAGTGCAACTGGTAAAACCTTTTTTGCAAAAAGTAATTCAGAAATTCAATCAAAGTTTTTAGCTAATCAAGTTTGCCAAACGGCAGGTTACGTTCAGAACTGTGGACTCGTAAGGTGTGAAACAGGTGAAGAGTCTTGGAACAATTTTATTTGCACAATTTCAAATTCGGCAACTAATAAAACATTTAGAGGAGATGCTAAATTTAAGTTAGAAGCTGAAGCATTAGCAAGACAAAGTTGTGAATCTGCAGGTTACATAAATAACTGTACAAAAGATTTAAGATGTTCGAATTAGTTTAGTTTTTTATAAGAAAATTATAAGGGCCATCATTTTAAATGATGGCCCTTTTTTTATGGCATTGCTACAGGCATGAAAACACTTGGTTTAGTTCCAAATTTTAAATTAAGAACTTGTTCAAGAGCATATTTTTTTCTTTCTTCACAATTATTTTCAAGACGCGGAATCGCAAATGGATCAATTGTTAGCATCGCTTCTGTGATTCCAAGAAAGAATTGTTCATCTTTATAAAGACCTTGTCTTAAAATATGACCTAGGCCTAATGTTGGTGCTTCAGGAAAGCTAGAAATATCTTCACTGCTTAAATCATAGTATTCAGCAATTCCTTGAAGTAGAACTAATTGATTAACATATGCTTTTTGATCCTTAGATGGATAATTTGGATCGTAAACTTCTACGGTATTATTTTTAGGAATGCTAATAACCCCACGGGCATCAGCGCTTACACTTGCAATATTAAAAGTGTTAAAACGGTCCAATTTATGTTTTGCAAAGTCATTTTCTATTAAAGAAATAGTATTTTTTGTAAGTTCATTAGCAATTGAAGCAGTATCATTGACTTCAATCATTTTTTCGTAAACGGTCTTAATTCTTTCTCTAATATTTCCACAAGTATTTAAATCAGAGCCGATATAGGCCAATAATGATCTTAAACTTTTATAGCGAGTGTCATTGAGTTTATCGATGAGTTTTTTTGCCAATCGATATTCCATATTGCGCTGAATGTTTTGTCCTAGAATCACAACCGGCGAGAAGAACGATCCGTCGTAGAAAGACACAAGGTCTCTCTTAGTTAAATCAACTTCTGATTTTTGACTTGGATCTGGAACAATTTTTGAGAGGTCTAAATATTTATATCTTTTCATTGTCGGAGCAAGTTGAACAAAAGAAAGCAATTTTTCTTTTTCAATTGAACCATGTGCTGAAACACCTTTTTGTGAAAATGATCCATAAATCCCTGGCCAAGCATTATAATCTTGTAAAATAGGGCGTGGATTTGATCCGTGACATGATAAGCATGTCGCTGGATTTTTTGTTGGCTGAAAATCAACAAAAGGAATAGCGGTACCATTCATTTCAATTTCCATCATTTCATAAACAAACTTATCTTTGTTAAAGCAAATTCCTTCTAAGCTATCTTTCCCTTTTTTAACGGCCTCTTCACCAGGAAAACGCGTATAAGATAAAATCATTGAAGAATCTTCATTAAAAAGAATAGTTCTCGGTGTTGCAAAATTAACGAGATTAGTATTAAGTGCACGGCTGTCATAAACAAGCACTGAGTTTCTTAAAAAACTTTTAGGCATTTCAATTAATAAATTATCAACAGTGCTTATTTTTTTATTAATGATTAAATCTTTTAATTGATCACAAGTCATTTCGGGTTTAAGGATATTGCCTGCAAACGCAGTGGTACTTGAAAATACCGAAATGAAAACCAGCTTGAGAATAGCCTTCATGAGAAGAGTCCTTTTAAAAATGTATTAATGGAAAGTTAAGGACTTCTAGCATAACAAAATTGATTTAAATATTAGGGCTGTAGACTTTACAAGGTAGAGAGCTTTCTTTTGGGAAATGACCTCTGAGGGGGGCCCCAGAGGTCTAGTTCTAGAGTAAAGATTATTACAATGTTGTGAATTGCTCTTCTTCCGTAGAACCCTTAAGTGCTGTTGTTGAAGAAAGGCCTTGGGTAACAGTGTTAGAGACTAAGTCAAAGTATCCTGTTCCAACTTCTCTTTGGTGTTTTGTGGCAGTATATCCAATTGATTCTGCTGCAAACTCTTGTTCTTGAAGAGCTGAATAAGCACTCATTCCAAGTTCTTTATATTTGTGTGCTAGTGAGAACATTGAAAAATTCAATGAATGGAAACCAGCAAGTGTCACGAATTGGAATTTATATCCCATGGTCCCAAGTTCACGTTGGAAGCTTGCAATCGTGGCTGTATCCAATTTCTTTTTCCAGTTAAATGATGGTGAGCAATTATAAGCTAACATTTTTCCTGGGAATTGAGCGTGGATGCTGTCAGCAAAAAGTTTTGCTTCAGCTAAGTCAGGCGTAGAAGTTTCACACCAAACTAAGTCAGCATATGGAGCATAAGCAAGCCCTCTTGCAATAGCTATTTCCATACCATTTCTAATTCTAAAGAATCCTTCAGGAGTTCTTTCTCCAGTTAAAAATTGGTGGTCAGCAGGATCAATGTCACTTGTCATAAGTGTAGCTGCCTGAGCATCTGTTCTTGCGATAATCAACGTAGGTGTATCCATGACGTCAGCTGCAAGTCTTGCGGCCGTTAATTTTTTAATGAATTCACTTGTAGGAACTAAAACTTTTCCACCGAGGTGACCACATTTTTTCTCACTAGCTAATTGATCTTCAAAGTGCACACCAGCAGCTCCAGCAGCAATCATTTGTTTCATAAGCTCAAAGGCATTTAAAACACCACCGAATCCTGCTTCAGCATCAGCAACGATTGGAGCGAGCCATTCTCTCGTTACATTTCCTTCTGCACTTTCAACTTGATCTGCGCGAATGAGAGCCTGATTAATTTTTTTGACAACATTTGGAACGCTGTCAGATGGGTACAAACTTTGATCAGGATACATTTCACCTGCGAGGTTTGCATCAGCAGCGACTTGCCATCCCGAGAGATAAATAGCTTTTAATCCAGCTCTGACTTGTTGAACAGCTTGGTTACCTGTTAGTGCACCAAGAGCATTAATGTAGCTTTCACTGTGAAGTAATTTCCAAAGATTCTCAGCTCCTAATCTTGCAATTGAATGCTCAACTCTATAAGAGCCACGCAATTTTAAAACTTCAGCAGGGGAGTAGTCGCGTCTGACTCCATTCCATCTGCTGTCTTTTTGCCAAAGTGTTTCCATTTGTGTTGTGATTTCCATTGTTCCTCTCCTTCGAATGTGTTTGTGGGTGAATATTTAATTGGACTTGTTGTTGTTAAAAAAGGTTCTAGTTTTAAAGCGGTAAAAAGAATGATCCCTTCTTGTGTCGCTTTTTGTATCAGTTTTATTTCTTCTGCTTGCTCATTTTCACTTAAAGAATAATTTTCTAATATCTCTAATGAAAATTTTTGTTGCTCTTGCAAAAATATTTCGGTGATGAGTTGATCTGTTACAACTTCCCAATCATCGAGTTGAACACTATAATTTTTCCATTGCCATACTTGAGCTCTTGAAATTTCAAGAGTCGCTAAGTCCTCCATCATATTATTATAAGAGACACACCCTAGACCTTTTGACATACCAACTAAATAAGCAATGGCGACTTGGATATTTGTCCTGAGTCCACTTAATGTTCTTGGCCCGGAACCTTCCATGACAAGATCTGGATGTTCTGGAAAAGCTGTGTCAATGAAATCGACTTGATTATTTTTTGGAAAGCAGCTCATGGCCGGAGCGATGAAATAGGGATGAGACACCCAGCAACCGTCATGGCCAAGTTTAAATTCATGACTTTTATCGCCCATGACTCTTTTGGTTTGAAGTTCTCTGACTTCTTCATCTTTACCAGGAGTAAAAGCTGACATTCCACCGATAGCAAAAGCTCCGCGACGATGGCAAACATTAACTAATTTTTTAGCATAATTTTCCATCCAGAATTTTTTCATATTAATATCACCTCTGTTTGGACTAATTCTCAGAGGGTGATTTTTTAGCGTTTTAATGTCAGAGAAAATTTTATCCCATCTTCCGACATTCATTCCAACGGCATGCTCTCGTAATTCAAAAAGAATTTCTTCCATATTAAAAGCAGCTGGAAGTGTTTCAATTAAAAAAGTTGCGCGAAGTGTTCCTCTAGAAAAACCTAATTCTTCTTGAACTGTGGTAAATAAATCATTCCACCAGCAAGCTTCCATTGGATATTCAATTTTAGGAACATAATACTTAGGAGTTTTTCCAGCTTTAACGAGGCTGCTCGCGGTATGATAAAAACATATTGCTAGATCAAAGAGTCCTGCTGAAACAGCTTGGCCATCAATTTTAATATTGGATTCCACTAAATGAAGCCCTCTCACTCGAATCATGAGGCCGGCCATGTCTTCAGGATTTAATTTATAAATTTTTGAAGTGGGATCTTTTGGATTTTTTTGAAAAGATAGTTTTCCTTTGCTCGCACCAATAACATTATAAAAACCATCGATAACATTATCCCACGATGGATACATTGAATCTTCAAAATCCAGCATGGCCATATCAGCACGTGCGCCATCGCTATTTCGCGAGAGCATATTAATAACCATTTTTGTGTCATTAACTGGACCTGTGATTTCTACGCGGCGAAGTTTTAAGTCTTCAGGGATAGTAGCGACTTTCCAATCTGATTTATGAGAATCGCTGTTGATGATTTCAGTGCGAGGCATACCACCTTGGTCGTAAGAAATTTGGTGGCGAAGTCTTACTGCAAGAAGTTGCGTTCTTCTCATTTCGAGTTTTCTATGGAGAGTTGTGAGCAGTCTTAAAAAGCGTTCATCGAAAAGATCCAAGGTTCTCTGATCGTGAGCCCCTTCTGAAACTTGAATATCTTGAGTTAATGAATGGTAATTCATAAGCCACCCTCCTTTGGTTTAATGAGCTTTTAAAATATGATCTACTTAATATTAAACATTAGCGGAATAATAAATCTAGCGAAATTTCGCTAATTGTTGTTTTTCGCGAAGTGCTAGACTTTAAAGTTCTAAAACGATATAAAGGTATTCATGTTAAAGAAGAAAATGGTTTTAAAGTTCATTTTGGGTTTAAAAATTAGACAGTTACGTGATAAGCGCGACTTGTCATTGAAGGAATTAGCTGATGTCTCTGACCTATCAGTTTCTTATTTAAATGAAATTGAAAAAGGCAAAAAATATCCAAAAATTGAAAAACTTGCCGCACTGGCCCAGGGACTTCAGATTGATTTAGGTGAACTTGTCTCGTTTAAAACTGGTCGGAATCTACATCCATTATTGAAGTTTTTAGAAAGTGATATGGTAGAAAAAGTTCCTCTGGAGCTCTTTGGATTAAGTGAATCTGATGTAATGGATTTAATGGGCCATGATCCAGAGAAATTTGCATCTTTTGTTTTAACGATACTGCAAGTTTCAAGGTCATTCGATATTAAAATGGATGATATTTATTCAGCGGCTTTAAAGTCTTACATAGAAGCTCACGATAATTATTTTCCAGAAATTGAAAAACTCACGAGAAAAATGCGAAGTGAGTGGGGATTTGATAAAGATGAAATTAAAATTGATGATATTAAAACTATTTTAAAAACTCAATTTAAATATACCATTGATGAGCATACAATTGGTAAAAATACTTCTCTTTCTCAAACTAGATTTTTAGTAAAAAGATCAAGTCCTGCTGTGATTTATCTCAATCCAAAATCTAAAGATAGTGAAAAAATATTTTGCATGGCTAAAGAGTTAGGGCATTTAGTGCTCGGAACAAAAAAAAATTCCGGCGAAAAAAATCTTGGTGATAAATTAGATGATTTTAAAACCAGTTATTTTGCTGGAGCACTTTTACTCGAAGAGAAAAGTTTTTCAAAAGATTTAAAGCAAGTTTTTACTCATCAAAAGTTTGAACCAGAATTTTTTACGACTTTGATGTCAAAATATAATGTTAGTACAGAAGTGTTGTTTCATAGGCTGACACAAGTTTTATCAGCAAATTTTAAAGTTAATGAGCTTTTCTTTTTGGGAATTTCGACTAGGTTAGATGGAAAAGAAGATTTTACAATTTATAATGAGCTCCATTTGTCTCAACTTCACAGCCCACATGGTGTTCGTATGCATGAAAGCTATTGTAGACGTTGGGTTGCCATTAGAAGTCTGAAGCATTTAAAGGATAATCCCAAGCTAGAAAATTATCTATTAGGGCAAATCTCAGTTGTTTTAGATGGGCAAAAATATTTTTCACTTTCTCTTGCGAGAAAATCAAGTCTAGACAGCCAGATCTTGCAGTCTTTGACGATAGGATTTTTGGTCAATGACGAGTTAAAAAATGCATTAAAGTTTTTGAATGATAAAAATTTAAAACAATTGGCCATTGGGCAAACCTGCGAGCGCTGTCCAAAAATGGATTGTGAAGATAGGGTTGCTCCTGCCTCGATCTATGAAGACGAACTAAAAGGCAAAGAACAAAAAGACCTAATTTCTGATCTAACCAGGTAAGTATTAGCCCAATTTATCTATGGCTTCGGTCTATGATAGATGTAGAAATCAGTTTCTTCATCCATTTCTTCAAAAGTACGTTTGTAATGTTTTTCTGCAAATAATTCTCCGTAAAGAACATTCCATTTGTAAAATTCATAACGACTTTTTTTAACGTTGTATTCATTTTTAGTCGCCATAGAATGAAAGGCCTGAAACATTCCCCCCCAAAATGATGTATTGTCTGAAGGTGAGGTCGCAGGTAAAGGAATATCAAATTTATTGCCATCTTCATCATTGCAAGTAAAAACAGCATTACTCTTCGGAGTTAAAGGCGACATGCTTACCCCCAAGGATTGATCAAAGCGCATATCATTCATTCCCATGATGATAACTAGTTTTTCCTCTGGATTAATTAAAGACTTAACCGAACAATTTATACCTTCAGGATTAAATTCCATTTTTTTGACTTGCATAATTCCCTTAGAGACTATGGCTTCAAAGATATTTGGAAGTGAAACGCTAGCTTTCCCCATTGCCGTCACTGAAACACCAGCTTCTTTGGGCATAGATAGTGTCGAGAAAACTTCAACATCAAAATTCATACATTTCAAAGTCAATTCACTAAGAATTGTATCAATCGGATCATTATAAACTCCCATTAATTGATTTTGTCGCAAATAACTTAAAGTGTAGTAGTATAAATCAAAAGGACGGTGGTCCTCATAACAAGCTTTATAAGCCTGTTCTTTGCACTTATTACCAGTTTTAGCTCTCGCAATTTCGAACACCTTATCATCGATAATATAATCTGTGTTAACTCCTAAAAGTTGTCCTTGTCTCGTCAGTAAAAGAAAGTTCCTAATGACATCGATACCACCGGCGCACGATTCGATATTATTAACCTGGGGATGAAGAACTTTGTCGTAGGCTTCTTTAATTGAATCCCATAAGAAATCTTTATCTACTGCTTGACCATTTTTTTGCTTGGCCATTTGGTCAGCCAGATAAGATTGAATTCGGTTTGAAGTTAAAGAATTAAAAGCTTTTGAAATACTTTCTCTTGCCGTTTGAGAACCAAAAATACTGTAAGTTGAAAAGTGAAATAGGTTTAATGTGGCAGAATTTGGATCAGTATTTTTAGGATCAATAAAAGCAAGGGAAGCCTCAGTCCCGTCATTGTTAGTTGTGAGGGCCACTACAATACTAGGATCTATGGGTTTTGCCGTCGTAATCGTTAGGCTAGCTGGTTTTAAGAATTCTAGACCTTCAGGACTAAGGTCAACGCCAGAAATATTTGTTTTAATAGCGAGAGAATTATTTACTAATTTTGAAATGGCCATCATGGTGATTTCAGTATCAGCTTGCAAAGCCTTAGGTGGGATAACTAGTGTAAATATATCACCCGATTTAGTTTTTAACTTCAATATTCCACCTGCTGCTGCTGTAACGAACAATGTGCTTGATTGTGAAGCATCGGTTGAAATATCAATTTTCATTGGATTAGCTGGCTGGGCAAGATACTCAGTGAGAGTCATAGAGACGTCTGCGGCATGAGTATTGAGTGAAAATATAGAAAGGATAATTAAGGTAAATTTAAACATACAAACTCCAGACTAATTTATAAGCTTCGTAGCATAAGAATGCTATTTTGAGTAGAGATGATTCACAAATAGAGCCGGAGTCTTAATTTTATTAATAATTTATAGAGCTTATAATGAATGAAGATGATTTTGAAGGAACAATTGTCCTGGAGAGCCTAGCGGCAGTCGGACTTTTAGACGAATTTTTTGATGCTATCGATTCAGATGATTTAGAGCAGGCCATTTTAATTATGAGAAGGGCCAGAATTGATACCAGTTCAATTTCAGCAGTCATAAAAAATACAGGATACATAGTTTATAATTTTTGAAACTCTACTAAAGCATCATTAAGAGATGATTTGAGTAATTGAGCAACAATTTTTTCTTCTTTCTGATTCTTCAGGATTAAATGATTGACTTCAATTTCAAATCCTAAGTAATTTTTTTCTGGAAACAGTTTGCGCATTCCACTTGAAAGCCCATCCATTTTTCCATCGTAAGGATAGTTTCGACGAGTGCGTAAACGACATTCATGGCGAAGAGCTTTCTGCCATATCACCGCAAATTGAGCTTCAGCTTTTTTACTCGAGTGATAAAGAATTCCGAACTCGGCATTCCTTACTTCGTCAAAAAGAATGGGGGTAAAAGAGTGCACACCTATGTGAATAACTTTAAAACCTTCTGCTATTTTTTTTGAGATAAGTGACTTAATTTGATCCCAGTGAGGTTTGTGGTAAAGGTTAATAATTTCTTTTTTTTCTAATTTTGAAAGAGTTTTGGTCATTTCAGAGAAAGCTGTTTTGTGACTTTGGCTTCGGTTGAGATCAACCAACAACCTGGAAAATTTCCCATAAATAACTGGCGCTTTAAAATGTTTTCCCAATTCTTTACTTAGTTCCTTTGTGCCTTGGTCATAACCACGATGTGTAAGAAGAATCTTTTTTTTGTTTTTAAATAAATTAAGATAGTCTTTAGGAATTGCATTACTCGCATGTTCACACGTGAAAATAATAAAAATAGGTTTCATAAAATAGTTACCATCTTTGACTTTAGATCATGAAAGTTAATTGACATCTGCAACATAGCTTATAAAATTAATTCATGGAGTTGTTAAATTATCCTGGCTTAACATCTTTGGCAAGATTCAAGCTTCTCTTGAATGAGAATAACCTTTTTGTGTGAGTGAATATGTTAATATCGTTAGAATCCTTTTTTGAAAAATTAGGCTTTAGCCTTAGCTTAATTATTATTTTTTTAGCAATCCTGGCTTGGTATGTTATTACCACAAAACGTCGTGAGGAAAAAATACTTGAACCTAAGAAAGCTCTAAAAAAAACTGACCAAGAAAAAGACCAAGATGACGGTGAATACCATAATGATTTTTCTAAAGTTCCCGCTGGTAAAGCTGATTCAACTCAACCTATGCCTCGTTCAATCGGATACGGCTATGGAGATGGTGGGCGAAGTTTCGAGGATGATCTTGCAAATATCAGTAGTAAAATTAATGAAGACAAAGAAAACGAATAGCAAATGATTAGTAAGTCTGCTGGCACCTATAGTGCCAGAGTCTTAGACAACTCGAGGCTGATCGAGACGCTCCAAAACGTCGATTCCATCACCTGGAAAAAGAGCGAAGTGTGGATGATCTAAAAATACTTTTGCCGCTTCTTCATGAGAATTTGCCTGAATGAGAAGAAAGGTTCCCATTTGGCTGGGAGTCTCTTGTACGCCATGCCTGTCGACTTTTTTTGTCATTTCACTGAGAGGTCCACCATCAAAAATAACTTGATTTTTATATTTTTCATTCCATTGATCGAGGGCCATCATACCTTTTTTCATGATTTCTTTTTGTGCTTCTTCTGTTAGTTTTTTCCATTCTTCGTGGTTTTTGCTGTTTTCGGCACAAGTGAAAATTGCTAAAAAACTTTTCATTCGATATTCCTTAGGAAGCAAATTAAAACACTAGAGAAAGTCTAAAGAGTTCAATACTAAGTGTAGGGTCTGGAGAGTATGTTCCAAGAATTTTTGATAACTTAATACCTGGAACAAAACTAACATTTTCCATTAACTTAAAGCGCTTTCCAATTTCTAGCACTAAAAATGTGTCGGAATCTGATACATCTGAATCGGTTGCATGATATGAGACAAAGCCAAATTTTAATACTGAGAAAAAAGAATTTTCTACGTCTGTATTAAAATTATAACCTGGGCCAAAGGCTAAAGACCAAACACTACCTGCTGAATAAACTGCAATTCCGAAATTTCCACCAAACTGCAGACCACTAGTGAAGGCACGATCGTAACCAAAGTTTAATCCAAAAGTTGCATCGTAAGCATTGCTTGATGTTTTGTCGAAGCTTAAGGAAGAATTACTAGAGCCTGTAATTATATGGACTGGTTCCTTTGAAAAAGCCTGAGTGCTAAAAATTGTCAGTGCTAAACAGAAAATTTTTAAGTAGTACATAATAACTCCATGAGTAAAAGTGAGTCTAAAATTTAATAAATATAAACTTCTTTATCAACTAGTAAAACATTTAAATTACTGGCGATAAATGTGCGCGACAGTTCCCGCGCTAAAAACTTCTGTCTCAATAAGTTTGAGAGATATATCACACTGATATTTGTAACTACGGCTTTAGAAAAATGAATTCATTTTCACTCGGCCATTCACATTCATCATCGGCTTTGTATCCTCTAAGCCAAAGTACATTTTCAAGATTTCTAATATAGAGACCATTTGGATAGCTGTCGTCAGTTTCTGGTTTGATCGATGCAATCGTCAGATAAGGACCTTCTGGCTGATCCAAGTACTGAAGTGATCTTCCCCTGTTAAAACGGACACACTTTTAAGCACATAACCCAACAAAGGGTATGTAGATGAAGTTGAAAACAAAGAAAATTGAACAAAAGA
>JAYSPR010000052.1:0-5165 GCA_043721975.1 Bacteriovoracaceae bacterium | reverse complement strand
GTTTTTTACGAGCAGAGGCAACTTTGTCTCGAATTTGTTGTTCAGCGTATTTAATATCAATGCTGAGATTGAATTCAGCGATGATAACTGAAACGTTTTCAAGGTTGTTAGAAGAAAGTTTTTTTAAGCCTGGTACGTTTGAGAGTTCTTCTTCGTAAATTTTCGAAACAAGTGTCTCAACTTCTTCAGGTCCAGCTCCTGGGTAAACAGTCGTAACTGTAACAATAGGGAATGTTACATTAGGAAATAAATCGACTGGCAGTCTTTTTAATGAAAGCCAACCCATGACAAGAATAACGGTAACGACACAGGTGATAAAAACAGGTCGTTTGATCGAGAGATCCGCCAAATTCATTTTGAACCTCCGTTCGAAAAAGTTTTTAATTGGGCATAAATATTTAATAAATTAGTTTCACTTTGAATTTTCTGTAACTCTGACTGAGCATAATCTTGCTCAAAATTTAAGACTTGGAAAGTTGTTGTACGACCTTTAGTAAGTCGGTCACTTTCATTGAGAGATTTTGTTTTATTGGCTTCAGCAATTTTTTCTACTAGTGCTAGTTTTAATTTTGCATCTTCGAATTTTTTAACCAAATCATTCCACTCACGGTCTTGGTCATAGACTTTTTTCTTAAAAGTATATTCTGCTGCAACTTTTTCTTTTTTATAACCATCAATATTTTTTGAGGTATTTCCAAAATCAAGAGGAGTATTAAAACGAACTCCAATGGCAGTCGTTGATTTATTAGTTTTAAAAGAATTATCTATTGCTTCACTACGTTCAACATCGCGACCATTCATGGCATAAGATCCATAAACTTCTAATGTAGGCTTGTTTCTTTCTTGGGCTAAATTGGCATTGGCAATAGCAATGTTTTGATACTCGAGAGCAGCTTTTGTATCATCGCGAAGTTCACTTTTTCCAGGCAAGTTAAGTGTTGAAAGACTTTGACCATCGAAGATATCTAAATTTTCAGAAACTTGGTTTTCAGTATTTCCTCTTAGTGTATTAAAGGTTCTTTCTAATGTTGTTAGTTCGAGCTGTGTGTTTTGTAATTCATACTCGCGCAACTTAAGATTAGCGTCTGCTTGTAAATAATCTGAACGTTCTGCAAGTCCGGTATTAGTTCTACGACGGTTCCAATCAGCAATTTTCTTAGCACGAACCAGATTATTCGTCTGAACTTTAACAACTTTTCTTAATTGAGAAAGAGACCAGTAGATTGATTCTGCTTGAGCGAGAGTTTGCTTAATTTTATAACTTTCAACATGTGAGCTTGCCTTGGCCTGCGAGTTAATTAAGGTTTCTTGTGATTTCTGTTCTTGCCCCCAAAAATTTCTCCAAAGTGATTGAGACAATTCAAGTTTGGCAACTCCATCGTTGTATTCAGGTTTTGATACAAATGTTGATGAAGCATTATAAATTTGAGTATGGATAAGGCTGTAGCTAAGTTGTGATTTCAAACCAAAGTCAAACTGTTGTGCTAAACCGACGGTGACAAAAGAGTTATCTGTACGATCACCTTGAGAGGCCGTGTTAACAACAGGTTTTTTATCAATAGTTGATTGTGCTTGAGCGAATAAACTCGGGCGAAAAATTAATTTTCCTTCATTGCTTCTGTCTTGTGTGCCCTCAATGATTAGTTGGCCAGCTTTTATACCATCGTTGTTATTTTGAACTTCACTTAGGTATTTTTGCAGTGAAAGCTCTGCACTTAGTGCGAAGGTTGGAAATAGCAGCACTGACCATAATGGGATTTTCCATTGGGTAAGTTTCATAATTTTTGCTCCTGATTTTTGATTCCATCTAAAAAGACAGAAATAATATTTGTTATAAATTTTTCTCTATATTGATTGTCGGTAATACTTTTGTTGAAATGTTTTATGGAAATATGATCCATTCTGAGTGAGGCGGTTAAGGAATGAAATAAAACAGACACGGTGATGTGAGGATCGAGATCTTGCCTTATGAAGCCTTTTTTCTGAGCATCATTGATAAGTTCAGCAAATTTCACATAGATTTGTAAAAATGTGTTTTCAAAAATATCTTGTATGAGTGGATTTTCATTTTCAATTTCTCTGCACAACATTTTCGTGATGTAGTTATTTTCTATTCCATCTTCAAGGATGTCTTCGGCAAACATTTTGATGCGAACTTTGAGCTCTTCAAAAGATTCCACGTGAGAGAGAATTTGTGTTGCTTTAGTTAGTCTGCCTTCACCAAAACTTTGAAAGCATTCTCTATAAAGCCCTTCCTTTCCACCAAAGTGATATTTAATAGCACTTACGTTGGCCTTAACAACATCACAAATATCTCTAATTGATGCTCCTTCAAAGCCCTTTTCACAGAACTGTTTTTTAGCCTCTTCCAAGATTAAATCTTTCGTTTTATCTGATGGAGCTGCTTTTTTTCCAAAAAAGAGGCAGTTTTTAGAATCTGTCTTAAAATTCATGCCAAAAACCTTTGTTTATTACTCTGCGTAAAGTTAATTGGATATTAACATAACTGTTTAATTAAATAAAACGATTGTTTTAAAAAGGTAAGTTGTCTAAGCAATAATCAGGCTTTATTATGCTTAAGGGCAATCGAATTGATACAGTATCGCAGCCCAGTTGGAGGGGGGCCGTCGTTAAAAACATGCCCAAGGTGTGAGTCGCAGACATTGCATCTCACTTCAGTTCTGAGCATTCCGTGACTATGATCTTTAATGGATTTTACATTTCCTGCTGTCAAAACGTCATAAAAAGAAGGCCATCCACTACCCGAATCAAATTTTGTATCTGATCCAAAGAGGTCAACACCACAGGCAGCACAATGATAAGTTCCAGCCTCGTAGAAGGAGTTGTATTTCCCTGAGAATGGGCGTTCAGTGCCACACATTCTTAAGATTTCAAATTCCTCACTTGAGAGTTTATTTTTCCAATCGTCAGACATTTTTTTCTCTTATATTTTTATATATTTTTATCGCGATCATTATCACAAAAATAAAAAGTATTAAGCCAACAAGCCCGTAGAACATATTAAGTACACTTTTTAGGACAACAAGGAAAACGATTGAGACTAGAAATAGGGTAGACACCTCATTTATTATCCTAAGGGCCGTGGGACTAAAGTTAATTTTTCCTTGCTGTTGCTGAGAAAAAATTTGGTGAAGAAAATATTGGTAGGCATAAAGACCAGCAACAAACCCTAATTTTACAACGAGCCACGGATGGTCGGACAAAGGTAGATAATTTGAAAGAAGGTAGCCACCAAAAAGAAAAACAGCGATGGAAGAAGGCAATGTGATCCCAAACCACAGTCTTTTTTGCATAACTTTAAATTGGTCTTGGAGTATTTTGCTTTCATTGGGAGATTTTTGGGCTGCTTCAGCAAAATAGACAAAAAGTCTAGGCATATAAAAAAGGCCAGCAAACCAAGTAACAACTGAAATTATGTGCAATGATTTAAAAATTAAGTAGTTCATTCATTGTGAATCTTAAGTTAAATTATTAGGTATGAATAGAGTATTTTATATTTTTCGTCATGGTGAAACAGACTGGAATCGCGAAAGGAGATGTCAAGGTCATACAAATACTCCCCTCAATGAAACAGGGCTCATTCAGGCCCACGAACTTGCTTTGAAATTGATTAATATTCCGCTTGAAATTATTGTTTCAAGCGATTTGCTTAGGGCGCACGAGACAGGAAGAAATGTTGCTGTTAAAAAATCAATTCCACTCCTTATTGATTCTCGATTAAGAGAGATGAGTTATGGACAAGCTGAGGGTATGCTTTTTGAAGAAGCCATTAGTTCTTTCGGACAGGAATTATGGATAAAGCTCCAATCTTTTAAAGCTGAAAATGATGATGTGGGTTTTCCAGGCGGAGAAACTCGAAAGATGTCTCGTGAAAGATTTATGGAAAGTATTCAACATTTGATCGAAACGACTGAATATCAAAATATAGGAATCAGTACTCATGGCGGGGCCATTAGAAACGTGATTCACCATTTCCTTCCAGATAATTCGCCTATGCTCGCCATCCCAAACTGTGTTGTTTATCGTTTAATTTATGATGTGAATAAAAAGCAGTTTCTTGCAGATAGTGAACCTATGATACTTTGCTAATTAATTTTTGTGGCTAAAAAAAGATTCGAGTACTGACTTCACATAAATTCTTATACCCATTTGAGCAGTCGTTGAACTTCCAGTATTCGAAGATGGAAAATGAATGACTGATAAATAAATATCGTACTGAGGGTTATCAAAAAGATCGATTGATCCACCATAAAAAACTTGTGTTGAACTATGATCAGTTTCCAGGCCGTAGGTTGTTTTGATAGCGCTAAGTGAGCTCGCACTTACTGATGTATTTAGTTTTTGATCGTATGTGTTCATGGCGTATCCGACTTTTAGACTTAAACGTCTATTGAGAAAGATACTCATTTCTATGCCGTAATCACTACCGTCGTGAAGAATTTTATTTTTAGTACCATCGCTTATGATATCACCGACAAAATTCATTTTTCTATAAAAGAAACCTAATTCTAAAAACTCAAATCTAGTTCCAAATGAAGCACCATAAGTTTTTCCAACAGGATCAGCATTGTATTTATCAAGTTTTTCAGATTTAAAAGAGCCTTGGCCATAATCCACTCTCAAATAATTTTTTGAGCTTGTTCTACCATCCTCAGAAAAACCTGAGTTGATGGAGAGAATGAATGTTAATGCCCAAAAGACAAATTTGTTCATAAAGTATCATCGACTGATCTTGAGGATTTCTCAAGCTTCTTAAGTTTAAGTTTAGATTTCGGCAATTCTTTCCAAGAAATTAAAGAAACTACATTTTTTGATAATCTAATTAAAGCAAAAGTTAGGCATAGGTAATTCTTGAGTCTTTTGTTTGGTCTTATTAAGTTATTTAAGGATGAGATATGAAATATGTAATTTTGATTTTTCTCTTAACAAGCATGATTTTTTTTACGAGTTGTAAGCCGGGCGATCCTATAGCTACAACTTCCAGCCAAGCTTATCTCATCAAGCCTGGAGATATCATTGTTGCCAGTCAAACATCAGACTCATTAATACTGATCTTCCCCTGTTAAAACGGACACACTTTTAAGCACATAACCCAACAAAGGGTATGTAGATGAAGTTGAAAACAAAGAAAATTGAACAAAAGA
>JAYSPR010000051.1:0-8658 GCA_043721975.1 Bacteriovoracaceae bacterium | reverse complement strand
ACAGCTTCTATTTTAATTCTCGTCACTGATTTCTTTATTAGTAAAATCTTTCTAGTGATTTGGAACTGACTATGAATGAAGTATTATTAGAACTAAAAGACATTCACAAAAATTTTGGAAATAACCACATTCATCGCGGCATTAGCCTCACGCTTAATAAAGGTGAAAGTCTCGGGCTTCTCGGAGGGTCTGGAACTGGTAAATCCGTTCTTCTGAGGTCTATTATTGGATTAGAGCGCATTGATCAAGGCCAAATTCTTTTTCACGGTAAAAGAATTGATCAATTAAATGAAGATGACTTAATTCCTTTTAGAATCAAAATCAGCTATTCATTTCAAACGGGGGCTTTATTTGATTCTATCGATGTTTTCGAAAATATCGCTTATCCACTTTTTGAACATACACATTTTAGTTATGCTCAAATCAAAGATAAAGTAAAAGAGATGCTCACGCTCATAGATCTACCAGGCAAAGAAGATCTTATGCCTTCAGATCTATCAGGCGGTATGCAAAAAAGAGTGGGAATGGCCCGCGCGATGATTTTGAGCCCTGAAGTTGTCTTATATGATGAGCCTACAGCTGGACTTGATCCGGCCAATACTCTCAATGTTGTTTCACTAATGCAAAGATTAAAAGATAAAGGTCTCGCTTCTATTTTTGTCACTCACGATATTCCTGCGGCACTCATGCTTTGTGACAGAATCGTTGTTCTTCATGAAGGCAAGATTGTTTTTAACGACACCCCATCAAAATTTCAAATTTCTAGCGACCCAATCGTTAAGAAATTTAATGCAAGTAAGGACTAATTTATGTTTAAACCAACGGATAGAAAAAATTATTTAATTTCCGGTCTCTTTATTTCAGCACTACTGACAGTTGTCATGGTGACTATTTTTATGCTGAACAAAGAAAATCCTCTTTTTAGTTCTTCTATCACCCTCGTCACTGAAGTTAAGAGTGCTCAGAACTTAAAAGATGGAGCAGGTGTACAATTACGTGGAATAAAAGTTGGAAGTGTAAAGTCCATTGAATTTAAAAATTTAGAAACTCTCCGTATTAATCTTAGTGTTCTTAAAACTTATGCTGAATGGATCAAAGTTGACTCTGAAATCAGCTTTAAAACCCAAGGCGTTCTAGGTGATAAATTTTTAGAGATTTCTGGTGGAACTGAAGCTGCCTCAAGGATTGAAGACAACGGATTTATTAAAGCTGATGAAGATTCAAAGATTGATCACATCATTACGAAAGGTGAAGACTTAGTTGTTGCTGCTGGAAGTGTTCTCACAAAATTTGATCGTATTCTTTCAAGCGTTGAAGATAAACGCTTAGAAAAAATTCTTATCAACTTAGAAAATCTTTCTGCCAACACTAATAAAGTCATGACTACACTCAATGATAAAAACCTCACTCAAACTATCGCTAACTTTAAAAATTCTTCTAATTCGCTAAATAACATGATGACAAGAATCGAAGAAGGCCCTGGAACTCTCCACGCTCTCATTTATGATCAAGGCCTTCATGAAGATCTTCGCTCACTCGTTGGTGGTGCTAATCGAAATAAAGTCTTAAAGTTTTTTATTCGTGAGTCCATTAAGAAAAACGATAATTAATAAATACCTTTTATTGTAAAATGTTGTTTCTAACAAACACATTTACTTTCACAATTTAGTAGATAAGCTTTAATCAACTTTAATTTGTGGAACGTGAATGAATTTATTTTTTAAAAAAAGTACGATACTTGGAATTTTTCTCCTACTTCTGTCTCGCCCCTGTCATGCAGAATTGTTTTACACTGCCGCCGACTTAAAGTTAGGCTACGGAAGCCATGCCTCTTCTGATGGGACATCCCTTAAATCAAGAAGCCTAGTAAGCTATAGTGCTGAAGCAAGTCTTGGCTTAATGTTTTATAGTTTTATCTTTGGTGCAACTGCTGAGTATTCATTCTGGCGACAAATTACCAAACCGAGTGCTGTTTCTAATTCTAACACTCAAGGAACCTTAGGAGCCGCCTATCCAATGATAGGTCTTGAATATGCTCCTTTTAGATTGATCGTAAAATTCCCTTCTCTTATTGCCGGAAACTACACTCTTGAAAAAGCCAATGCTGCCGGTTCCACTGTTGCCTATAAAAGTGCTGATGCCCTGGGTGTTCAAATACATTACTTAACAACCCCTACTACTTTTTGGGGGGTAGAATACGAAAAATTAACTTTCAAAAAAGTCTCTCAGGCCAGCGTTGAAACAACTCTGGGGACGTCGAGCCAATTTGTATTAAGCTCTGTTTCTCTACTATACGGTTATACTTTTTAGGAAAAACGACAATGAAATATTTAAAGCTTAATTTAATTCTCTCATCACTTTTAGCAATATCATGTGTTCAATCTGACGGAGAGGCACCTACCACATCAGCAACTGGAACAACGGCGACAACCACCACTACCAAGGCCATGCTTTCTTCTTGGTCGGTTTCTAATAGAGCCTGGGCCGTAAGACTCGATTTAAATAGTGCCAACCTAGATGGAACTTCATTTACATTAGTTTATAAATTTTCTGATGCCTCAGAAACCTGGTGTACTGCCGCACTTAACGGCAATGAACTCACTGGAACTTATACGACTTCTTCGTGTACAGCAAAAGGCAGTAATACGAGTATGAGTAACTCAGTAAATTCTGTTCTTAATACTATCGGTACGGGCTCATACTCCAATACAGGATCAGTTCTTTCACTTTGCCTGCATAGTGGTTCGTGTATAAGTTATTACTAAATAAATAGTAGTCAGACTTAATACATAAAATTTTCAAATCACTTGAGAACTCACTGTCTTTAGTGCTATCAATGCCTAATCGCGAGGATTAGCATGAGAAGTTTAATTTTTATCTCAATCATTTTTTCTCTCACTGGATGTAACAGTAAAACTCTTCTTCAGTTTAAAGAAGCTAAAGGTATTATCTCACCAGTGGAAGAAAAACCCGAAACAGATCAAACCTACCTAAGACTCAAAGATAAAATTTTTAAAACCAGCTGCACCAAATGTCACAATCCAGAATCAGCGGCGAAGAAAAAGAGAATCGATCTCACTAAAAAACAAATCATCATAGAAAATTACGACGATATTCTTTATCGTATGACAGATGCTTTTGATATGGGTTTTGATTATATGCCTGAAGAAGGTGGACCTGTTTCAGAAGCGCTTATCAATGAATTAAAGGCTTGGAAAGCAAGCTTAGATGAAACACCAGCGCCTTAACTAATTTCATAACTGAAACATGATAGTTAAATTCAAAATTTATTTATCATTGATTTTTTCTCTGTGCTAAATCCCCTGAAAAGGTTTAACAAGAATTTGAGAAACTTTCTGGTGGCTATAAATAAGACCTGCACGTCTATAACAAAAGCCACCAGTTTTTATTTTAACAAAAGACAAAATTTAAAGCAATCTTCTATATCTAAACTTAATTAATTCAGCTGCAAAAACCCTTTCTTCTTCATCTTCTCAATGAGAGTCGTTCTATTCATCGACAAAAGTTTTGAAGCCTGATTCTTATTTCCACCTGTCAGCTCGAGAGCTTGGTTGATTAAAGAATCCTCAATATCTGAAAGAAGTTGCTTAAGATCAACTCCATCGCTAGGTAATGCAATGATATTTTTATAAGACTCGACACTTTGAGGAGCCATTTTCAGAAATTTTGCCGGAAGGTCGCTAGACTTGATTTGATTTCCACCTTTAAGAATTACTAATCTCTCTATAAGGTTTTCTAACTCTCTTACGTTTCCTGGCCAATCATAGCCAATTAATAATTCTAAAGTCTCGTCATCAAACTCAATATTATTTCTGCCATCAGCACTGACAAATTTTGATAAGAAATAAGAAATCATAAGTGGAATGTCTTCACGTCTTTCATGGAGAGCTGGAATTTTTATAGGAATAACATTCAAGCGATAGTAAAGATCTTCTCTGAAATTTCCTTCAGAAACTGACTCTTCTAAATTTCTGTGAGTAGCGGTAATAATACGAACATCAATTTCTGTTGTCTCTGTACTGCCAACTCTTTCAATCACTCTATTTTGCAAAACTCGTAAAAGTTTAACTTGTAATAAAAGCGGCATATCCCCAATTTCATCAAGGAAAATTGTCCCTCTATGGGCCATTTCAAATCGCCCTTTCCTGCTTGAAATAGCTCCCGTAAAGGCACCTTTTTCATGACCGAAAAGTTCACTTTCTAAAAGCTCAGAAGGAATCGCTCCACAATTCACGGAAACCATATTGTGAGTGCGACGTGGAGATAAATGGTGAAGAGCGTTCGCAACTAATTCTTTACCTGTTCCAGATGGACCCGAGATAAAAACAGTTGAGTCTGAAGCAGCTACTTTTCTTATGCGTTCAAACACGAGCTTCATGGACTTAGATCTTCCGACCATTCCACAAAAAATATCGTCGGCCGTAGGAGCTTCAATTTTAAATTTACTTTGAAACAAATGAGGAGCTGACGAAGCATTCGTATTTTGATTATTAAGGACTAGCTTTGCTGCACTTGATTGATTTGCTTCCATGTCATTAAACGCACTCGCTGGTACATTTAATTTTTTAGTAAAAGCTTTCATAACAAGGTCACAAAGAATTTCTAGTTCAAAGGGCTTAGTGAGATAGTGAAAAACACCTTTTTTAGTTGCATTGATGGCAGTTTCAATAGAAGCAAACCCAGTCATAACAATCGACACGAAATGGTGCCCACGCTCTTTTAAAAGATCGACGAGAAGAAGACCGTCAGAGCCTCCAACTTCAAAACTAATATCGGTAATAAGACAAAATGGTGTTTGGTTGACAACACTTTCAGATTTAATTTTTTTATCGAGTTCTAAAAGACATTCAGTGGGAGTAAGAAAAAAATGAACCGTGAGACCTAATTTTTTTTCTAAGTATTTCTTGATTGTGACACCGAGGACGTGATCGTCTTCTACCAGATAAATATCTGGTAACTTTGTCTGATTACCCAATCCAGACTTCAGTTGTATTTGCTCATATGAAGTATGGAGAAATTGAAAATCATTCACTCTTCGCGTCCTTGAAAGAAATTGATGAAAAAAAGCTTCGTTAAAAGGTCAATCCAATAAACCTTAGTAAAATGCTAGCAATGATTAAGACCTAGTGTCAATTTCATGGCAGTCATCACTCTGCATGGCAATAATTTCCGAGAATTTTTGGTGATTAGCTAACTAGCTAAAAGCTTGAGTTAAATTCTTGGTGATTCCATCTGGTCCCCCAAGAAGTAAATAAGCGAGGATAAGTGTAAGATTAAATAAGGTTATTCCAATCCAAAAGTAAGCAATATCTCGGTAATCCTTGAGCCAAAATGTGTAAGCAAAGTGCACGCTGATGATTACGGAAGGAACGGCCCAGAAGGGTGTGTACTTGAGAATAAAAAGAACGATTTCAAAAATGTTCAAATCACAACCTCATTTCTTCACAGCTTCATTTGCTTTTTTGGTCGGGGTTTGATCATTATCATCCAGGCTAGGTTTAGCGTTTCTATTTCCGTCATAATTTGGCTCAGACACAACGGCCGGAGCGCGAGTCGTGACTGCCGAAATTTTGTTACTGCAAGCTGCTTCTTCACGCCCTTTGAGTTCAGCCATTCTTTCATCAGGAGCTGAGCCCATACAGTCCCTAACGGCTCTACATAGCTCTTTAGACACGACTTCCACTGACTTCTCTTTTGTAACTTCGAGACCATTTATGATTTCAGTTGTAGTCGTAGGAATATCAAAATTGCAGCTCGTATCTAAAACGGCCGGTTGACGATTTTGTTCAGCCCAAGAATTAAGTGAAATCAATGTGAAAAGCATGAGTATTTTTTTCATCTTATAAAATGGTGCCACTTCAAACTCTTTGGGGCAAGAGGGGCAAAAAAAAGCCC
Source organism: Bacteriovoracaceae bacterium (assembly GCA_043721975.1). Lineage (GTDB taxonomy): Bacteria > Bdellovibrionota > Bacteriovoracia > Bacteriovoracales > Bacteriovoracaceae > Bacteriovorax. Next base: position 2,742 of record JAYSPR010000051.1, on the reverse strand, counting down.
TTCACAAGGAAGGGCTTTATGTCCTAGCAAGCGCCTAGAAGTGTGATTTAAGTTCTTCTAATCTGTCTAATTTTTCCCAAGGGAAAACATCGCGACCAAAGTGACCGTAAGCTGCAGTTTGAGAGTAAATTGGCTTTAAAAGACCAAGTCTCTCAATAATTGCTCTCGGCTTCATATCGAACATTGTATTGATGACATCTGTAAGTTTTTTAATTTCAACTTTCTCAGTTCCGTATGTTTCAACTAGGAATGAAACTGGTTGAGCTACACCAATTGCATAAGCAACTTGGACTAGCGCTTTTTCTGCTAAACCAGCTGCAACAATATGCTTAGCTACGTGGCGAGCTGCATAGGCAGCCGATCTATCAACTTTCGAAGGATCTTTTCCAGAGAAAGCTCCACCACCGTGAGCTCCGTGTCCACCGTAAGTGTCTACGATGATTTTTCTTCCCGTAAGACCACAGTCTCCCATTGGTCCACCGATAACAAATCTTCCTGTTGGGTTGATGTAAATTTTAGTTTTGTTGTCGATCAAATTGGCTGGTACAACTTTATTGATGACTTCAGCACGAACGCCTTCTTCAATTTGTTTTAAAGTCATTTCTTCAGCGTGTTGAGTTGAAACAACGATAGCATCTAATCTTGTAATTTTTCCGTTCACGTATTGAGCAGAAACTTGCGTCTTACCATCAGCTCTTAAAAGAGGAAGTGGCCCTGACTTTCTTACCTCAGAAAGTTTTCTCGCTAATTGGTGAGAAAGATCGATCGTGAGTGGCATAAAGTTAGCTGATTCGTTACAGGCGTAACCAAACATCAAACCTTGATCCCCAGCACCTTGTTCAGTAAAAGTTCCCTTTCCTTCGTCAACACCTTGAGCGATATCTGGAGACTGTTTTCCAAGAGCAACTGAAACACCACAAGTCGTGGCATCAAAGCCTTTATCAGAATGATCATAACCGATATTTTTAATTGTATTTCTTACGATAGCTTGAAAATCGACGTTAGCAGCTGAAGTGATTTCTCCAGCAAGAACAACGAGACCTGTAGTAATTAAAGTTTCGCAAGCAACTCTCGACTTTGGATCTTGAGCAAGCATGGCATCTAAAACGGCATCAGAAATTTGATCGGCCATTTTATCTGGATGGCCTTCAGTAACTGATTCTGATGTAAAAATATAGTCTTTCAACATAGTAACTCTCCAATGATGTCGGTAAACAAAATTTACCTAAACAAATAATACTCTAGTGTATCGCGAGACTATACACAAGGAGCTTATGAAGATCAACTATTTTGCGGGGGCGAAATAACGAAATGAATGGGGATTTCTGTAATAATAAATCAAACGGGGATTCAAATAATCAATCACATAAGTTTTCCCTTTAATTTCTACGACGATATAAACTTTGTCAGTGCCTTCCGTCTTAAAATCATAAAGGTATTTGTAGCGGTCTTGTTTATAGAGCACCGCTAATTTTTTAGGATTTTTAACTAAGTTACCAGGAACCTCACCTAGGGATTTATAATCATTCCACAGCGTGTCCATTTCAATTCTTCCAAACATACTCATGCGAGAAAAATAGCGAAGTGCTGGAAAATTTTTTCTAGGCTTATTGAGAAGCTCCAGTGCAATTCTCACATTCTCCCGTCTTAAAAATTGTCCGGTCTTACTCATATCAGGACAATAAAGATGCAAATTTCCCTGAATGTAAAAATAAGTAAAAGAAAATTCCCCTTCTTTAAAAAGAACATTGAGCCATTTGAAATTTTTTGTCTGAAGATCTTTTGAGAGATGATCCATGATTGCATCATCTTTAGAAATCTCACTATAAAAACTATTACTGAAGCGGTTCACAACGACTTGTCCGACATCTCGGCGCTCTAAAGCATCCGGAGCATCGATACGCCCAACTTCTGCATATAAAATCGTTTCCATTGCATAAAGATATTGAAAAAGTTCTGATTTTTTAGACCAAAAGTTATAAGACTCTGCTTCTTTTTTTAAAACAAACTCTTTTAAATTATAAAGTGCTCGGGCACGATCTTCCAAAACCATGGCAATGTCAGATGCACTTGTCGATTCGTTGAGCTTGATTTTTTTTCCATCAGAAAGGTCTTGATAAAAATTTAAGCTTCGCTCTGTTCTGTTATACCACTCCATCAATCTCTCAATGAGAGTTGACTTTCCAAGTCCCAAAAGATTTTTGTAATTAGTCAGAACAAATTTAAAATCGTATCTTTCGTTTTCAGTGAGAAATGAATGATCTTTTTCTTTTTTGATTGAATTATATAAACTGTCAAAAGCTGCTCTAATGACAGAGTCATTACGGCTTAACTCTTGATCAAAAGAACCATCTTGCACAATCTTTCTGTAGAGATAAATATTATTGGCCTTAGCTCTTCCTTCTTTTGTATTTAAACTTCTATTTTGTTCGTAGTCTGCCCGAAGGGTTAAATGATTGAGAGGAAATTTAAAACTTAGGAGAAAGGTCGCTTGGGATTTTAATAAATCCATTTCCTTTATTAATTGAATCATCTGCTTTTGAGCATGAGTTTCAATGTCTAATTTCTTTTCTGATTTTCCTGCTATAAAATAATCTTTTTTTGCTTCTTGTAAAACAGTCACTTCATTTTCAATTCTTTTAATCGTCTGATCTATTTCATCAAAATTAGACATTTTTTCCAAAACAGTAATTTGAGACTTAATCCAACTCATCTTTTCTTTAATAAGAGGTAGGTTTGCTT
>JAYSPR010000050.1:0-13282 GCA_043721975.1 Bacteriovoracaceae bacterium | reverse complement strand
AGAAAACTACGAAGATCAAGTCAATACAAAACTCAGTGGACTTACCTCGGTTTTAGAACCTATAATGATGGTAGTGATGGGTATCGTCGTGGCATTTATTATCTTCTCGGTAGTAGTTCCCCTTCTTGATCTCAATACTGTTACAAGATAATATTTTGATTAATAATAATGTATATATCAGCTAATTAAATTTCGGAGTTTTAATGGAAACTATGTCAGTGGAAAAAGCACTCATTCAAAACCAAAAAGGATTTTCACTTATTGAAATCCTCATTGCCCTCACCCTCTTAATTGGTGCTGGTACTTTCGTTGTCGGTAAATTCATCGACAGTTTAAATGAAGGTCAAATCAAATCGGCTAAAATTCAAATGAGCAATCTCGATTCGAGACTAAAAGACTTCAGAAGAAAGTGTGGATTTTACCCAGCAACAGAACAAGGCCTTGATGCCCTCATCACAAAACCAACTGGTGGCAAAGAATGTAAAGATTATCCACCAACTGGATTCATTGATGGTGACGCTGTTCCAAAAGATCCATGGGACATGGATTTTATCTATGAATCAGATGGAAAAACTTTCAATATCATTTCGTATGGACCAGATAAAGAAGCCGGTGGAGAAGGAACTGATGCTGATATTTACTTTAGACCTGTAAAAGGTGGTGCAGGCGGTAGTAAAGAAGCTACCGGTGGAGAAACAAGTGGTGGAGCCGCGCCGGAATAAGCCCATTTCTAAAAATCTCATTAAAAATAGCCAAGGCTTCACGATTATCGAAATCTTAGTGGCCTTGGTTTTGATGTCTTTAGTATTTGCTCTCGCCATGTCTGATCCTTTTTCCCACAGTGAAGATCTCGGTAAACAAAGCGATGACCTAGAAAGGGCCGTGCGCTTTATGAGTGATGAAGCTGCTCTTCGTAATGCCGTCGTTCGCCTCCATTTTCTTTTAGGAAAGGAACCACAAGAAACACCTCAAGAATACGCCATAGAATATGGTCCATCTGATAATTTTATCCTTCCTCCTGAGCCAGAATTTGAAACTACCAGTCAGACTTTGGAAGAAGCAGAAAAAGAAAAGAAAATGACAAAAGATATCAACATGAAATTCAATAAAGTGCAGGAGTATCAAGAATCAAATACTGAAGTTTATGAAAGTGTAAAAATCTTAGGTATCGGGACCGTCAATTCCAACAAGTTAAAAACCACTGGCGACATGGCCATTTATGCTTTTCCATCCGGAGAAAAAGACGACGCCCTTATTATTCTGGGCAATGACCAAAGAATTATTTCACTAGAAATTAATCCTTTTAATCGTAAAATAGAAAAGAAAATTGAAACTTTAGAACTCACAGAAAATAGTGACCTGGCCGAAAAACAACAAGCAAAGGCCAAAGAAATTTTTGAAAAATGGTCGAAAGATAGATAAAAATATTTATGAAAATATTATGAAGAAGTCTTTTTTAAATTCACAAAAAAATGAGTCAGGCTTCACCCTCATGGAAGTCATGATCGCCATTTCCATTTTTGCCGTTTTCGCCACAGTTTTTGTCACTAGCTTTGGCTACAATATGCTCGACTCTGGAAAATTAAAAGAAGATATTCTGCTTAAAGATTTAGCTGAAAATAAAATTAATGACATCATCACCAACCCACCAGTTTTAAGCGATGCTTTGACCTTGAGTAAAGAAACCAAAGATATCCAAGGCTATGATGGTTATCAAACAATCGTTGAGTACAAAAAATTCTTCGTGCCTGATATGACCAAAATAAAATCAGGTGCGAGTGCTGGCGCTGACGGTGAAGACGGGGATGGCGCTGAAGGTGGAAACCAAGAAGAAGATAAACAAAAAGCCCAAATGGAAAAAAGAATATTTACTGTATTTAAAGAAAATATGGAAAAAATGATTTGGCAGGTAGAGGTCACGGTTAAAAATAAAACTACTGAAGAGACTCTGAGACTCACGGCCTGGCTTTATAATCAAAATGCGGATGTAAAAATTGGAACTTTTTAAGAAGTCGACTTATGCAGTTTCTTTAGTATCTAATAAGGGCTTCACCCTTATTGAAGTTTTGATTGCTATTACTATTTTATCTTTCATTTCATTTGCTACTTTTAAAATGGTAGACACAAACACTGATACAAAGGAAAGAGTTTTAAAAGAAGATCAAGTCACTATTCAAGGCTTGGCAGCTCTTAGCCGAATAGATAGTGATTTTTCTCAAATCTATAATCCCCTATTCTCTTATTCTAAACTTGCTCCCACTGCCAATAACGTTGATAGCATTTACTCTGACCAAAACACATCAAGTAATGGAAGCTATGATGGCAAAACTAATAACGGTGCAATTATCCCCCAGTTTAAATCTGAAGATAAAGCCTCAATTGTTTTTTTAACTCTTGCTAATCGTCGCAAAGTTTTTAACTCAAAAGAATCTCGTTTTGCCTGGGTGAAGTATAGCCTCAAGGCCATGGAAGCGGACCCAGACGAGCCGGATGACAAAACCAGTGGACTCTACAATTTAGTCAGACAAAGTATCACTAGTGACATCTATAATGGTAATCTAGATTGGTCTAAACCTAAATTTCAAGTCGTCATGGATAGAGTCAAAGAATTAGATTTTTCCTTTTGGGATGAGCGCTCAAAAAAATTTGCAACTTCAGTTCAAGAACTCAACGAAAATAAAAATCTGATCAGATCCATTAAACTCTCTCTAAGATGGATGGATGATAATAACAATGAACAAAAACTAGAAAAGACTTTTAGAACTCTCTATCCAGTCTTTAATACAAAACAAGATGACATAGCGATTAAAGCAGCTGAGCAAGCAACAAAAGGTGGACTTGGGGGTGGCAGTGACACTCAATTCTAAGCCCAAGTCTAATGCTGATTTTTTTAAACTCACCCTCAAAAGTGAAAGTGGTATTGCCCTTATGCTAGTCTTGGGTGTTATTACAATTCTCACTTTTTTACTGGCAGATTTTACTTTTGAAACCAAGCTCAACAAAATAAAAATTTTTAACCAACAAGATAAGATACAGGCCAGGCTCAATGCGGAGTCAGGACTTAATTTTGCTTTAGCCAAATTGCGCTTGTATCAAGAAGGCCGAAATAAAATTGAAAAAGACGAAACCTTAAAGACTGCTTTTCCCAGTTCAGAACTAGAGTCTATCATTACTCAGCCTTTTATTTATCCTATCCCAATGTCCAGTAAGGCCAATATTATTCAGCGAACTGCCCTAGAAGAATTTGCGAAAAAAACACTTTTTCGCGGGGAACTTTCTGTGACTTTTACCAAATTATCTGGATTTTTAAATCCTAATGGGCTTCGCATACTTCCTCCGAAAAAAAATGCGAACCCAGATGCTGCTGCTGAAGGACTTCCTCCAGGAGAAGAAGCACCACCACCGGCTGCAGAGGATCCAGATGATCCCGATCAAAAAAAGACTAAAACTGAAAAGCCCGATGTGATTATTGAAAAGAAAATCGCAGAAACACTCACTCGCTTACTTAAAGATAAAAGTGACACTGATGAAGAGTTTCATACGAAATACTCAAATTTAGACCCTCAGGCCTTAGTGAAAGAAATCAAATATTACGTCAATGATTCAGCACTTTTTCAAGACAGCTCACGCCCTGATATTGAAGCTAAATTTGCCCAGAAAAATATTACGCCAAAACATGCTCCCATGTCCTCTATTGATGAGCTTTACTTACTTCCTTCTTGGGATGATGCTATTGTCGATTTGATAAAAGATCGAATGAGCGTTCATGAAGTTAGTGTCATTTCAATTAACGAGCTTACTATCGAAGATTTAAAGATCCTATTCCCCGCCATTAATAATATCCAAATTGAAGAATTTTTTAAATACCGCGACGGTGATGAAGATAAAAAAATTAAAGGAAAAAAGTTTAAAAACTCAGAGGACTTCAAAACAGCAGTCGTTTCAACTTTAGGAATTGTCACTGATAGTGAATTTAACGAAAGAATAAGCGAACTTAAGCAAGCTGGACTGACGATCGATACCTCTGGAAAATTATATAAAGTTAATAGTCGCGGCGTCTATAACAATGCTGTTTATAACCTCATTGCCTATATAGACATGCCCATTAAACCAACTCCACCAAAGAAAAAAACTCCTAATCCCAATGGAAATCCTGATGGAACTGCGGCCGATCAAGCTTTAGAGCCACCAGCAAATCCTTCAACAAATCCCGATGATAAAAAAGAAGATAAAGTCGAACCAACAGAGTTACTTCTACCGAGGGTAATTGAAATACGACTTGAATAGTCGGGAATGAGAAAATATTCCAACATATTCCACCAAAGACTCTCAATTTTTCACTATGCTTCAATTTGCTTTCTGATAAACTTAGACTATGAATATTTTGGCCATTGATGTCGGTTCTTACTCTGTTAAATTTATTGAAGTAAGAATCGATAGAAAAAATTGCGTGTTATTAGAAAAACAAGAAATTATTCTTGATGAAGTCAAACCTCACTATTTACATATTACTAATATTCATGACCTACAAAAAGAAATTATAGAAAACTACACTCAAAAAAAACCGGCCGACACCAAGATTATTTTTCAGCTACCTAATGACATGATCACAACCAGGTATTTAGAAATTCCTGGAACTTCACGTCGAAAAGTTGAACAAATCATACCTTTTCAGCTGGAAGAAAATTTACCCTACCCGCTAACAGCGGCTCACTATGCTTCGAGAATTGAAAAAAAGAGTCAAAGTTTCTCAGTTTTAAGTAATATTTCTCAACTGAGTGTCTTTAAAGATTATTTTTCTTATTTTGAAAATAAAGAATCTCAGCCTTCAGTTTTAACTTCTGAAATTTCAGTCATTCAAGCTTACGTTGATCATCTTCGAATGAATGACAAGTGCTGTATTATTGATTTGGGACATAAAACATCCAAGTTTTATTTTATCCAAGATCGCCAGATTGTTTCAAACCATACGTCTTATATAGCTGGAAATACCATTAACGAAGTTATCTCAAAAACTTATCAAATATCTAATGAAGATGCGATTATCTATAAACATGAAAATGCTTTCATGCTTAATGATGACCAATTAGAAGATGTTTCAGTTGATCAAAAAAGCTTTGCTCTTCTCATGAAACAAATCTTTATGCCGCTCATTTTAGACATCAGACGCTGGGAAATCGGCCACCGAGTTAAGTTTGGATCAAAAATAGATAAAATCTATATTATGGGTGGATCTAGTAATATAAATAATATCGATCACTTCATTCACTACCATACTGGAATTCCAGTGGAAAATATCATTCCACTTCTCGATTTAAAAAATGATTACACTGTCCATGACCGTCACTTTGTCCTCGCTAAAATGATGGCCCTCACTCAGCGCACTCCTTCAAGTGTTATTAATTTTTTAATTGGAAAATTTCAAACAACTTCTAATTCATTTATTCCTATTCATTCAGCAACTTTTCTCTGGATAAGAACGACGCTTTTAGCGATTATTTTGATTTTGGGATTTTCAACAGAAAGATTTTTCTTTTTAAATGGGCAAAATACTGCTTTTGACACTAAGATAAAAGCGCTCTTAAAAAGAAATAATCTCTCTATATCAACCGCTGATAGAAAGTCTTACGACAAGAATCCTGGTCGCGTACTAAGCCTCCTTAAAAGAAAAAATAAAACAGTGCAAGATGAAGTCAGCTCAATTCTTTCTTCACAGTCTATTAATGCTCTACGCCCCCTCGCTGTTTTAAGTAAAGTCATTAGTAACAATCCCAAAATTAATCTTGAAAAATTTGTCAGCGATGGAGGCCAGGTTGAGGCCACATTTACAACGGAAGAAGTTTCAGAGCTTGAGACCCTTTCTAAGGCGCTTAAAACTTCAGGTTTGCCGGGATTAAATATTAAGCACCAAGCAGGCGATAAAACCTTAAAACTCATTTTTGAGGATAGGTAATGAAAGTAAATTTATTTCTTAAAATTGATGAGTTTTTTTTCCAAAAATTAGATTTATTAAAAGTTGAAGGTGTCTTTCAAAAATTTGATGATCTCATTGCGAATTTAAATGAACATCAACAAAAAATCGCAGTTCAAGTGACTACTTTTTTATTCATACTCGTCCCTTATATTTCAGTCGCTATTTTATGGTGGGGAAACTATCAGCTGCGAAAAAATATCGATTTAAAAAAACAAATCATTGATCAAATTTCTATTTTTGATGGAAATAAAGGTGCACTCAATAATTTAAGTGCCAGCTACCTTGCACCTTCACCAATTGAAACCCAGGTTGACTTGGATAATAAAATTCGAAATATACTATCTCAAAATAGTATCAATACTCAAAAAGTTAATGTCACCAACTACAACCTTGCTTCTAGTTCAAGTAACGTCACTAAAATTGAAGCTGATTTAAAATTTCAGGATTTTGGGACCACTGATTTTTCTAATTTTATGCGAGGAATGATCGAAAACGATAAATTTAAAGTGACAAAAATTAGCTTAAATAAAAATAAAGACACTAATTTGCTTGAGGGCTTAATCTCTATTATTCATATGAGTCAAAGCTTAACTCAACCTGAGCAATAATGAAAAAAAGAAAAATCCAATATAACGAAATTAATGAAGACAACTATGCTCCTCTTTTTTGGACAAAACCACGCTTAATTTTTATTGGTATCTTAATACTCATTGTAGGATTTATAGGCAATTTTTCTCTGGAAGATAGGGTCAATCGACTGCTTCAAGCTCAACTTGGTTCAAACCCAGCTTGTCCAATTCAATTTGAAAGAGCAGAAATAGGTTACTTTCTTCCTAAAATTATTATGAGACGCCCAGTTATTTTAGGGGCCTGTTTCGGCCAATTTAATAATCAATTAGAAATGAAAGATATTAAAATTGCTTTTCATTCTCCCAGCTTTTACCCCGTAGGCATAAGACTGCATATCGAAGCGGCCAGCCTCAATACAAAAATAAATCTCTACCCAGTGCTTTCACTTTTTTCACATAATGTAAAAATTGAAAATACTATTATTGATTCTCCTTTTTTCGCTCCCATGACGAGAAATAACCAGTCTCCTATTGCCGGTGCTCTCAGTATCGAAGGCTTTTTTGAATTCAAGTCTGGAACTATCGTTGACGGTGAAATTGATATCGTCTCTAAAAATTTTTCTCTTCCCTCTCAAAATATACAAGGTTTTGAGCTCACAAAGATCAATCTACAAGAGTTTAGAATCTCAGCCAAGTTTACCGACAAGTCAGAAATTGCCGTGGAAAAATTACAAATCGGATCAATCTCTTCTCCCGTCGTCATTGGGCTTAAGGGAAAAATTAAAGTCGATCAAGCTGACTTTATGGGATCAAAATTAATTCTCGATGGAAAGCTTAAACTCTCTACTGTGATGCTCACTAACTTTGCTTTCCTTAAACTCTTCTTGCCTGCTGAGAACACAAGTGGTAACTACCAAATGAAGATTAATGGCACGCTCCGAAATCCAGGTCAGCCAAAACTACTTTAATTAAAAAAATGATAGAAACTCTTCAAATTGAAAAGATGATTACTCATCACTTGAATCTAAGCCTCCCTCATCATCAGATGCGAGATGTTTATTTTTATGCCGTTTTACCTGGTGGTAAATTTTTTAGACCGGGACTCGTTTGGTCAGTGGCCTGTGATTTGAATGAATCAAATTTTGATCAAGCAAAAAGTAACTTTCAATCAAACCACGCTCTTCTTGCTTCAAGTGTTGAACTGCATCACACTTATACACTTCTGCATGATGATTTGCCTTGTATGGACAATGATTTAATTCGCCGAAATAAACCCTGCACTCATATTGCTTACAGTGAATGGCAGGCCTTATTGGCCGGAGATGGCCTCTTAAATATCTCTTACCAACTTATCTCTAAGATGAAGCATCCTCGTGCCCTAGAGCTTTTAAAACTATTCTCATGGGCCTGTGGACCCAAAGGCCTCATTCACGGGCAGAGCTTAGATCTTTCCCATGAAATGAGTTTATCTTTTCAAAATATATTGCGCACTCATGAATTAAAAACGGCAAGACTTATCCAAGTGGCCATTTTGGGAAGTGCCCTTTTGTCTTCTGAATCGCCTAATAGGTCTCCAAACAGATCTTTAGAGAAAAAACTTTTTTCATACTCGAAATTTTTAGGAATTAATTTTCAATTGATCGATGACCTGAGCGAATTAGTGGACAATGATCTTTCTCCCCATGAACTCGAGGTCAATCCTTGGCTAAAATTTACCCATGAAACTCTTCAAACGACTCTAGAACTTTTAGTAAAATTTGAAGATCTTAGAGTGGAACTAAGCATGCTTAAAGAAACCAACAAAGTCGTTTCAGATTATTACAAAAAAATGATTAATATAATGGAGCCTAAAATTGAAGTTATTAGCGGTCATTTAAGAAAAGAAAAAGTGGATATATTACCAGTTATTCTTCTGATGAAGAACTTCAGCCAAACTTAAAATATCAATTAACTTATTTTTTGCGAGCATTAATTTTTTCAGATCAGATTCAATTAGCACTCTCTTAGTCATATTCTCTCGAGTACTTTGCGGCTCAGGAGCAGGGGGTCGCAAGTCGTTTAACAAATCTTCTTCGTAAATTTCAACATCCTCAAAAGTAAAATTATCTGAAAAATTTTGTTCAACGAGAGATTCGCGAGGCATGAGTCTATTCATCTCAGCCTTCGCTTTCTCTATAGTCATTTTATCATCAAATAATAATTTTTTAATAAGGAGGATGGCTTCGATATCACGGTGCTCATAAAGCTTGTGACCAGAAGAAGAAGTCAGAGGTGAAACTTCAGAAAATTCAGATTCCCAAAAACGAAGAACGTAAGATTTAACACCGGTCAGTGCACAAACTTCATTAAGTTTAAAAGATGACTTGTTAGGTATTTCTATCGGTCCTTGCATTTTTATTATCAAATCCTTAAAACTGACTATTCGTTATCTTCGTCCTCAGGTGAGAAATCCACTTCATCATCACCGTCGTCAGTGTTCGACATGAAAGAACTCAAAGCACGAGCTGTCCCTTCTTTTGCCGGCAATGCTTTATTTTCATTTCCCTTATCATCAAGGCGATGAGCATATCTCATTGTGACATCTTCTTTAAGAACTTGTGAAGGTTTAAAAGTGAGAACGCGTCTTGCAGAAATATCCATAGCTTCACCAGTTTGAGGATTTCTCCCCACTCTCGTTGCTTTATCTCTTATGGAGAAATTCCCGAATCCAGATATTTTAACTTTCTCTCCTTTAGAGAGCGTGTCTTTGATAACTTTGAAGACGAGATCAACTAAATCAGCTGCTTCTTTCTTAGAAAAACCAGCTTCCTTATAAACTCGTTCGACTATATCGGCCTTCGTGAGACTCATTATCTTCCTCCATGAAAATCAAGTGCGTCTTAAAATCCTAAAACCTTATATTAAGAGGTTAACAAGAGGCCTTAAAAAATGCAAAGCATTTTTACTATCTTGGTCAATAGTTTCAATAACTGGCAAACAGCCGACCCAATGTCTCAACTATTTCCTCTTAACTTTCTTCTTCACGGTCTCTTTTTCGATTTTTTTCTGTAAATTAACTTTTTCCGCATCTTTTTGTTTCATCCAAGCCGACATTTTTTCATCAACATCTCGGAGTTCTTCAATCAACTTTTTTTCAATCAACGTTTTTGACTTGGCAATCTTATCGAACTCGGCCAGTGATTTTGTATCATCTTTGACCATTAGTAATCTTTTTTCTACTTCTTCTTTGGTCATGCGGTAAATTGGCATATCTGCGAGATAGTCAGCGAAGGTAAATTTTTTCTTATCTAAATATTCCACATAAGATTTTCTGTTCGTCGACTTTGTAGCAACTTCATATTCTTTATCTTTGATGAAGCGAATAATCTCATTGTTTTGGCGAATTTTTTTAATTAAATCTTCTGATAAGAGCTCATATCTTCTTTTAACGACTTCTAGTCTTTTTGCTCCAAAAATTTCAATAATTTCTTCAGGAGCATTAAAAATTCTTACTCCCCGCTCAGAAATCAGAGTGTAGTTTGGAACAAGTGTCGATGAGTTCGACATTTTTTCTGTAACTTCTTTTAGCGATGGCTGCTGGCCTTTCTTAAAAATCAGCTCAATTTTAATGTCATTGTTTACTGATGAATCTATAAAGTCTTTGATATAATCTTCATCAATATACTTTGTTAAGTATCTATAAATCTTAGTAGCATCATACCCACGTGGAAGCTCGGTGATGTAGATTGATCCATGAATTTCTTCGAATCTCATACTAAAAACAAAACGACCTTTTTCATCGACTTCAATTTTATTTTTATAAGTATGAACGTAGCTTTTTAATTTTTTTGCTTTGCCTGTTTCGACAAATTGAATAATTGAAGCAATTAAATCACTATGGTGAAAACTCGGAATGACAGATGAAAATCCTGTTCCAATTCCTTCAGCACCATTGAGAAGCATGATAGGAAGTTTTGGCAGTAAACAAACTGGTTCCATCACTTTTTCATCATAGTTTGGAACCATATCAACCTGGTTCATATCATCAAACAATAATAAATCGGCAATTTTTCCTAGCTTACATTCAATATAACGAGACGCTGCCGGAGCAGTCTCCATTCTTTCGCCGAAGTATCCTTTTTTATCAATCAATGGATAGTTATTTGAAAAAGTATAATCTTGGGCCATATTTACAATGGCCGATTCAACCGAAGCAGGTCCATGGGGGTGCAATGTCAAAACAAGTCCAGTTGCACTTGAAACTTTCATAAGGCCTTTGGATTGATTTTTCCAAAGTGTAAAAAGAATTCTTCTTTGCCCTGGCTTTAGACCATCTTGCAAATAAGGAATCGCACGATCCATCAAAGTATAGATCTGATAATTTCTATATTCTTCTTTGACAACTTCCGTGAGCGATACTGATTCTAGTGAGTGAAGATATCTGTCTTCCATTTATTTAATCCCTTATTTTTTACCTTTTTTTGTTGTCTTAACTGGAGCTTTTTTAGTCGCACCTTTGTCAGCTTTTTTAGCTGGCAATTTCTTAGTTGCTTTTGACGTTCCTTTTTTAGGTTCTTCCAAATCGCTGGCAGTAATCCCAGTTGATTCAGTATCTAATAAAAGCTCTTTTCTTAAATTAGTGTCTTTTCCAAAACAAACATCAAGAGTGTGCTTAGCAGATTTCATATCATCCACTTGAATACGAGTGAACTCTTCTCGATTCAAAGTATGCTTAAAAGCCTCCGGAGACATTTCCCCCAATCCCTTATTTCTTTGAATTTCTTTTATTTTCACACTAGATTTTTTTAATTTCTCTAACTGATCTTCACTTTCAACAAAGAGAGTTTCTTTATCAGTAATCACCTCAAAAAGTGGTGCTTTCGCGAACTGAATGGCCCCTTGTTCGAACATTTCTGGCCAAAAAGTAAAAAAGAAATTCACTAAAAGTGTGTTGATGTGTCCACCATCCACGTCAGAGTCGGCTAAAAAAACAATTTTTGAATACCGAAGAGCTGCCACGTCTGCTTTTTGGCCAATGGTCAGACCTATCGAGGACATAATATCCATAAATTCTTGGTTATTAATAACATCGTTGATAGAAGCCTGCATAACGTTCATCGGTTTTCCCTTGAGCGCTATTCCACCTTGGTACAATTTATTTCGAGCAGATCTTAAGCCACCAATGGCCGAGTCCCCCTCACAAATAAATAAAGTACAAAGATGGCGGTCTTTTCTTTCGTTAGCATCGAGAAGTTTCTCAACTCTTTGCTTTTTTGCTTTTTTTCCTTTCAAAGACGCGTCTTTTAATTCTTGAAAACGATGGCGAGACTTCGCTCTTTCCACGACTAATTCTAAAAATTCCTTATTTTTACGCAGGAATTTTTCAATATTATCCTGCATAAAGTGCTCGATACCTTTTTCTAAATTAAGGTCGCGAACTAGTTTTCTTTTTGTTTGAGATTCAAAACGTGGATTTGGCATGGTGATACCCATGACAAAAGTAATCCCCGTTAAAACGTCATTATCGACGACTGAAATTTTTTCTTTTTTAGCGGCTCTTTCAATTTTTTCTTTAACAGTGTTAATGAAAATTCTCTTCACTCTATCGTGGTGAAAACCACCATCAAATGTTGGGGTTGAATTCACGAAAGAAATGAATTTTTCTCTTTCTTCCGAACGTTGGTCGAGAGTTAATGAAAGGTGAAAATCAATTTTCCCTTTCACTTTTTTCCCTTTAGCGTTTTCCGTTTCATAAATAAAGACATCTTCACCCAGTAATTGAGCAGAATTTTGATCAATTCGTTGAGCAAGCTCAAAAAGTCCCTTCTTAAAGTGGTATTTTTCACCATTAAAATAGAATGTTAATCCTGGGTTATTGTAGGCAAGATCGATAATGCGCTTACGCAATAAATCTTCATTGATTGTATTGTCTTTATAAACCTCTTTTGAAAGTGTTAATGTCACACTTACACCAGAAGCACCTTTGAAAGATTTTGGTTTGGTTTTTTTAGTTTGAAGAGCGCCATTAATGAATTCGTAAGTTTGCTCCATCTTCGAATTGTAGTGCTTAACTGTCGCCACAAAACTATCAGATGTTAAGCAAGTGGCCGCAGCTCCAAGACCATTTTGTCCAAGAGTTCTATAGAGAAAACCTTTTTCATCCGTTTCTTCATCTTTAAACTTTGAACCCGTTCTAAACTCAGTATAAACTTGAGCTACTTTATCAACAGGAAAGCCAATTCCGTTATCCGTAATAGTGACAGTTTTTTTATCACTGGATAAAGTCGTGTGAATCTCAGTCACATGTCCGCGATAATATTCATCGATACTATTGTCTAGAATCTCTTCAACGGCCTTAGATTTTGCTTGGTGAAATTTAATGGTCTTAAAATCAATTCCGTTTGGCTTATAGATATAAGCTTCTAGGTCTTCAACATCGTTACTACCAAAAACCAAAGTGATACGATTTCGCACGTGCCAACGCTGATCTTTACTTTCGATCAGGGCATCTTTTGTGCTACCTTTACGGACAACCGGACCTACACTACTCATTATGCATCCTTTTCATTCTCTAAATATTGGGAAATAATAGTCACAACATGACTCTAATGTTCACTAGGTTAAAGACCAAGCCGGGTCTTAGAAAAGGTACAATGCATTATAAAAATATTTTTTGCGCACTGTTATTTAGCTCCCTCTTAAGTTCATTCTCCCTATGGGGAACAGAACTTGGCGCCAACGTTTTACCCTATAAAAAAAA
>JAYSPR010000049.1:0-6791 GCA_043721975.1 Bacteriovoracaceae bacterium | reverse complement strand
AAAACTTTATCACCTATTGATTTTTCAAATGGAAGAAGTTCCTTAGTTGAATTTGAAACCACAACACCAACTCCGCCATTAAAACTATCGGCTTTCTTAATTCCTGTCGTCGAATTAATAATAAGTTTGGTTCTGTCAGAAAATTCTTGGCTTGTTTTAATAAATCCTTTGATTTCTTCCGGAGTTAAATTGAGTCGTTCTGAATAGACATTTCCAACAAATCCCCAATATTCATCTGGTCTTTTAACAAGCACTGGATCATTGACTCGATTTATTTTAGAGAGATCCATGTAAGTAAAAGTCCCTTGATCTTTGGTTGTAAATTCTCGTGCCCATTCGGTAGACTTGAGTGGCGTTTTTTTTAAATCACTTCCAATCGAATTAGCACTCATGATTTTTTTAGTCATTTGGCTAGAGAAATGCTCTCGATAAAATTTTAAAACTGAAGGGGATATGTTAGGTGCGAAAGAAAAAACTAAGCCCATTGAATTGTATAGAATACTGTCATAATATTCTTCACGACATGAATTTATATTTTTAAGTAAAAATTCATTTGGTTTGAGAGAGAAATTTTGTTCAAGCTTTTTACATTTATCTTCAGTCGCTTTCAATTCTGCATATTGCAAACTGTTTGTAGTAATACCAACAGCAGCTCGTGCGGCCCAAGCGGTTTTTTCAACATTACTTGCAGAGAGACCCCATTTGATAAGTTTTGTTCCGAGAGCTCCCTCTACTCCAAGTAAACCAACTCGCCCCCAGGGGCCGAGCATAAAAGGTGCTGCAAAAAGAGCGATATCAAGACCATTTTTTAAGTAAATATCATTTCGTTTTTGTTTTTGTCTTTTTTGAGCGATCTTACAAAGAAAACTAAGCTTATCTTCTGGCGGTGGGAGAATTTCAAATCTTTCGAGTATGTCGTCAACAATTAAAGGATACTTTTCTAAGGACCTTGCGAGATAGTCCATGTTTGGGAGATGGAATGTTTTTAATGATTCGTCTTCAGGCTCAAAAGTTGTCATGGTAAACATACTGCAATTATCAGCTCTCTCGAGCATACCCAAGGCAGCAGCCTGAGATGCTTGCATAATTACATCTTCGACTAAACTTTCCGGTGGAAATTGATCATCACTGATTAACCCTTCAACTTGAGTCTTTATGAATTTTTCAAATTGTTCTGATGCTAAAAGTGGGCGTTTTATGAGCAAAGTTAATTTTGCTTTTTGTAGTGCAGCCATTTCATCTTCAAACTTTACTCTTGTATAGGCAGAGCAGTAGCCGGCGTAACAGGATTGAAGTTTTATATTTAAAATTGAAGAATGTTTTAAAATTTCAAATAAAATATTAAAATCATTTTTGGTTTTTGTTATTTCATTTGTTGCATCTTGATCTGCAATCGCATCATTCAGTTTATTATGTTTAATTTTTCTAAAAACATTTGCGAGATGATCTTTTTTTTGTCCATAAATAGTGCAATTACTTCGGACTTCTTTTTCAAGCCAAAGAATTTTTTCCACATCATCAATAGAGCCTAAAAGATTATTGGCCCAAGGGTTTGGATTTCTAATACACGATGAACTTTGTTGAAACTTCTCTGCGCTTTCACAAAAAGGTGCTGATTCGGCGAATGCCGAAGTCATAAATATTTGTAAAGCGATGATTATGCTTAAAGCCCTATATCGTATCATTATAGTTTTATCGGTTAATTGCCTCATTTTATTGAGAGAATTCAAGTAGGCAAGCTCTTGAAATTGTGGTTAAATACCCAAAAAAATCACCCGAAAAAGGAGTCTTAATAATGAGTGTTTATATTTTATCAGGTGCCCGCACCCCGAATGGTAGTTTTATGGGATCATTGAGTACGGTTTCGGCTCCAAGGCTTGGAGCTGTCGCAATCGAAGCAGCTTTAAAAAAAGCAGAATTAAATCCTAATTTAGTCGACGAAGTTTTTATGGGAAATGTTGTGAGTTCTGGTGTTGGCCAGGCTCCGGCCCGCCAAGCTGCAATCTATGCAGGTCTTCCAGAATCAACTCCATGTACAACAATTAATAAAGTCTGTGGTTCAGGTTTAAAAACAATTATCACTGGTGCTCAAAGTATTTTAGCTGGAGATAATAAATTAGTTATCGCTGGTGGAATGGAAAATATGTCGATGGCTCCTCACCTTTTATTAAACTCACGAACCGGAATTAAGTTTGGTGATGCTACGATGAAAGATGCTATGACCCTTGATGGTTTAACAGATGCCTATGCCAATGTTCCTATGGGAGTTTGCGCGGAAGAAGCAGCAAAAAAATACACCAACAGAGAAGAGCAGGACGCTTTTTCAATTGAATCTTTTAAACGTGCTCAACAAGCACAAAAAGATGGAATTTTTAATTTAGAAATTGCGGCCGTTACAATCAAGGGACCAAAAGGGGACACAGTCGTTGCGATTGATGAAGGGCCAGGTAAAGCAAACTTTGAAAAAATGCCATCGCTTAAACCAGCTTTTGATAAAAATGGAACAATTACAGCAGCAAATGCTTCAACTATTAACGATGGTGCAGCAGCGGTCGTTTTGGGTGGTGAAGAATTTAAATCGCAAGCAAAATTTAAAATTGTGAGCTACGCTGGCCACGCTCAAAATCCAACTTGGTTTACGACAGCTCCAGTAGAGGCCATGAATAAAGTTTTGACTAAAGCGAATCTCAAGCTTGATCAAATTGATCTTTTTGAAATTAATGAAGCTTTTGCAGTGGTTGCTCTTGCTGCCATGAAAGAGTTAAAATTAGATCATAACAAGGTTAATATCTACGGTGGTGGAGTCAGCCTAGGCCATCCAATAGGATGCAGTGGAACGAGAATTGTAGTAACATTGATGACAGCAATGGAAAATAAAAAAGCGAAATACGGAATGGCTGCCATATGTATAGGTGGCGGTGAAGCTCTCGCTTTAGTTTTAGAAAGACTCTAAAACGCTAAATTCAAGGATCGAAATGGTTACATTGACATCGGCTGGAGGCCAAAAAAAATCTGGGATAAAAACATTGGCCCCAGGAGAAATCCTTTTTAACGAAGGTGACCAAGCTAAATCAATGTACATTATTCAAAAAGGGCAACTAAGACTTTTTAGACCGAAAGGAAAAGGCTTTGTCGAAGTTGCCGTTTTAAGAACTGGAGAAGTCTTAGGTGAGATGGCCTATTTCGATCCTGATTCGAAAGCTCGCAGCGTTTCTGCTGCGGCCATTACCAGTGTAGATATCATAGAAATTTCTTTTAATGCTCTTGATAAGACCATGGCCGCTTTAAATCCATGGTTTAAAACTCTTATTAATACACTCGCAGAAAGATTGAGAAAAACTAATGAAAGAGTGAAGGCGCTCGAAAATAATTCAGTGGGCTTTTCATCTGATTATAAATTTTTTCAATCTGCAGACATCGTTAAAATACTTTCTATTTTATTTTTAACTTTTAGAAGTATGGGCGAGCAAAAAGAAGGGAAGTGGTATTTAAATTATAATAAAGTAAAAACTTACGCTATTGAGATTTTCATTATCAATGAAGCTAAAATGGAAGAGTTCATTCAAGTGCTAGCAGATGAAGGTATTATTGAAGTCAAAGTTGATGACAATGACGCTTCAAAAGTCCTTTCCATAAAAGAGCCAGATATCCTTAGAGTTTTTCAAGTTTTCGTCAATACTCAAAGATCCCTACGAGATGAAAAAAAATTAATCATCTCACCAAAGTGTGAAAAATTTGTGGTGAAAGTTATAGAAGAGTGTGAAAAACTTCCGATTGTCGATGGCAAGGTTGAGCTAGAGATTTCAAAAATCGTCACTTATTTTAAAGAATACAATTTAGGAATTACTCTTGATGATTTTCAAGGGGCTAAAAATGCTAAGTTTTGTGGTGAATACAGAATGGATGATAAAAATAATATCAGCACAACTGTTAACTATGATTATGTTAAAAAAATGTTTCCGGTTGTGCGTTTTATGAATGCACTCAATCGCCACAATGAAAGTAAGCTTAAAGGCAGTTAAATGCTTTTAAGACTAATTGTAATCAACTCGAATGGCTGTCGTCGAGTTAGTTGAATTTTCAAATTTATAAGTACCATTCAGTCTTATGAAGTATCCTGATGTTGTTCCAGGTGGAAGATCAATGACTTTTAGATTTGCATCAAGGGCCGATGTAAATTGAAGTCCAATATAATCCCATCCATTCGTCGTGCTTTGTGGAATTGGAGTATAGGTTCCACCATTTACACTTCGATAGACTTGAATTGTACTAACTTGCGGCTGTCCGTACTTAAGGTAAGCATACCCAAACGTGGATTTCACACCATCATACTTAATAGTTAAGCAATCAGGGTAGACAATCTTATCATCACCGTCTGCACCATACAGGCGTATCATTTTTCCTGTAAATGGTTCACCTATGGTTGGATAAAAACGAGTATTTTTTGTAACAGTTGCGGGAGTTCCATTCGAATCAACAAGGAGTTCATATCCATTCGTGGCACTAGGATCGAGAGCACGATTTTTTAAGATTTTTCCATCAGTCCTTTCAACTCTAATTGTATTTGGATCAAATGTAGCTGTTGCTCCAGCTACTGGCCAATACTCATACTTATGTTTAAGGAGAGTTTGCTTAATGGCAGAATTCACTCCATCAAAGATATGATTAAAGTCAAAGCGAGATGAACAAAGATCATAACTATCTGGTGCTGTGGAAACATCCGGGCTTAAGTGATCGTTGGCCGTAGGCCATTTGTTACCATATTGATCAGGTTTATATTCTGCTTCGTAAAGTGATTTTGCGACTTTTCTGTAGCGATAATTAATTTTATTAAGTCCACTCGAACAGGCAGTTAAAGGAGAAATGTTAATAAATCTCATCATCGCCGAATCAAGTGGTGAGCTTATTCCTGAACTAGAGCAGTTGGCGTAGGTGTTTCCTCTTAAACAAAGTAGTTTATTAATTCGAGGATTAAGATGTTGATCGATGTCGTAAGCAGAACAAGTTGAATAAGTCGATGAGAGCTCACAGCCTTTATCATCTTCATTAGACATAATAACGATAATTGTATAAGCACCCGCTCTAAAGATACCATTACTGCGGTTTTGTTCTATGACTGAAATTGCACGGTCTACACCAGCTTCAGCTCCACCAGCTCCTTGAGTAAATGCCAGAGAAGCAACAGCTCCTTCTTTAGTTTTTAAAATTCCAAGTGAATTGCCAGTTAATCCATTATTATTTTTTGCAACTAAAATACTTTCATACAGAGATGTTTGGTTTGCGGGTATAAGCGGAACTGAAAGGATATGGTAATCAAAATTTTCTGAAACGCTATTAATTAAATTTGTCATTGATGACTTAGTCCCACTTGTCACAAAATTAAAGCTCGAAGAGTTATCCCAGAGCATGAGAATGTCGACTTGAGGGCTGACGAGTGTGGATTGAGAACAAAGTTTATTGGTTGTTGATTCGAGTGGGTTCGTCGTTCCAACCTGAACTCCTTTATTGGCAATGAATTCTTCCTTTGCACATGAAAAGAGTGCTGCCAAAGCGATCAACAAAAAAATTTGTTTTTTCATATTTACCTTTCCCAATTAACTTAAACTCTCATAAAGAGATTGTACTCTTAGAGCTTATCGGGACTTAGCGAAGATTTCTTAAGTACTTGAGTGTTTTAGTTATACTAGGGCAAAATCTTCAACCTTTTATTGTAATTTCAAAAAGTTAAAATAGAGCTAATCATTTTTTATCTACCCGGAACGAGGAATCATATGGTCAGTTGGTATTATGTAATAGGTTCTGAAAGAGTTGGGCCAGTGAGCGTTGATGCTCTTCGGGTTCTTTTTTTAAATAATCAAATCAACAGCTCGACCTATGTTTGGAAAAAAGGTTTTCAAAATTGGGAGCGCATCGAAGATGTTCCAGAATTAAAATTTACTTCTGAGGATATTGAATCTAAAGCTGAACAAAAACAAGTTGAATATGAAGAATCAATTT
Source organism: Bacteriovoracaceae bacterium (assembly GCA_043721975.1). GTDB lineage: Bacteria > Bdellovibrionota > Bacteriovoracia > Bacteriovoracales > Bacteriovoracaceae > Bacteriovorax. The sequence continues at coordinate 794 of JAYSPR010000049.1, read as the reverse complement.
TTGAATCAAATGAAAGTGTTGAAGAAGAAAAAAAATATGAAGCTAAAATAGAAAAAATAGCCGAGACAATTATTGAAAAACCAAGAGAGATGACGAAGTCAAAAATTAAAATCTCTCCAATTGTTGAGCTCTCTTTTTCATGGGGACAAATCAATGACATTCAAGACATTTTTTATGTCAAAATTGGTAAAGATAGAAAAAATTATCCAGGCTCAGATATCTTTGGCCCATATTCCAAAGTAGAACTGGATGAAGCTTTAAAATCTCACAGAATAAATCTTACGACTCTAATCTATTCAGCAGGAATGAGTTCTTGGATAAAAATTCAAGAGACTCCACTTAATCAAAATTATTATCCAGGTATTAACACCTCCGTTAGTCTTAATGAAATTCCAGTCATTTTGCTTTTTCACCATCCAGAAGGCCCTATGTCTTCGATTGTGAAAAGAGCTGGCGTGAAGGATTGTCAGTTGCTAGCAAGTGGCAGTGCCTCGGTTCTAGAAGGTAAAGAAACACTTGCTACCCTATATTTGGGTTCTGAGATGAAGGTCATGAATATTGTTGTTCATGTTCAGAAGTATAATAAAACATCTCAGGTCCTCGATTGTTCATTTGATGATTTGGATTCAGAGGCTAAAAAAATAATGTTGAACCATGCTCTGTGAATCGCTAACCATTGAACTAAAGTGGAAAAATATCAAAGATGATATTTGGACTTCCCAATTTATTTCTCCCACTTCTAAGCAAAATATTTATCTGAAAAAAATTATTGCAAAAAAAGAGGGTTTAAAACC
>JAYSPR010000048.1:0-7484 GCA_043721975.1 Bacteriovoracaceae bacterium | reverse complement strand
TTTTTTAATTTCATCATTTTGCCCTTTTACGCCTGTATTAGTTTTTTAAAGAAATGAATTTTTCATAACGAGAATAATTATAACTAAGGATGCAAATTATGGACCATTTAAAAAACTATTAATGTTAAATTCATTAAAAAAATAAGCAATTTATCATAACAGTAAATTCTTTGGCTGTTCATTTGCACTTATTCATTGAAAGCTAATTAGCTCAGGAGAAGAATATGTTTAACTTTTTCGAAAAAAATGATTCAAAAATTCAAGAAGACATTATTCAAAAATTACAATGGGTCCCAAACGTAAACTCTGATCAAATTAAAGTTGCGGTTAAAAATGGTATTGCGACACTTCGAGGCAATGTTCCCCATTATTACGAAAAATCTATTGCTGAAAATGCTGCTTTCCGAGTTGGTGGTGTCAGGGCCGTAGCCGATGAACTTAGTGTAGATTTAATGGGGTCATATGAAAAAAGTGACTCTGATATAGCGGAAGCTGCTGTGAGTGCATTAAAATGGAATTATAACGTTCCAACTGACATTCATGTTGTCGTTGAAAAAGGGTGGATTACCTTAAAAGGAGAAGCAGCATGGAATTATCAAAAACAAGCCGCTTTAAATGTCGTTGCTCAACTAATGGGCGTCGTTGGAGTAAGTAATGACATTACACTCAGTTCAAACCAACCTAATGTGAACATAGATGAAGTTAAAAAAAATATCCAAGATGCTTTCAATCGTTCGGCTAAAACTGAAGGGAGAAATATTGACATTAAAGTAAAGGGAAACCAGGTTACTCTCTCTGGTGATGTGCATTCATTATCAGAAATTGAAGATGCCAGTTTTGCAGCGTGGTGCTCATCAGGCGTTTCTCAAGTGAAAAATAACTTGGTCATTGCGGACTAAGTTAAGCTTCTAAATGATAACTATTAGGTTTTTATTAAAATCCCATCTCAAAAGACATTAAATATAGTCCAGATGATGGAATCATCGTTAAACTCACATCATAAGACCCGTTAGATGCATTTAAATTATTAAGAAAAAGTGTCACAAATTCCCCCCCTTGTAATCCACTCCATTCTTCCTATTTATTACTAACCATTTCAAGAATACAATTTAAAAGCATAAGCTTTTTTATCGGTTTAGTAATATGTGCATCACATCCGGCTTCAATGCTTTTTTCCATTTCTTCTACTAAAGCGTGAGCACTAAGAGCAGCAATGGGCATTCTCGTCTTTAAATTTATTTTTTCCCAAGCTCGGTAATGACTTGTGGCCGTGAGGCCATCCATAACTGGCATTTGCATATCCATTAAAACAAGATCAAATCTTTCATCTTTCATTTTTTCGAGTGCGATTAGCCCATTTTCTGCAATCACAATATTAAAAGGAAAGTTTTTTAAATAGGCTAAAACAAGCTGCCTGTTATCATCAAAGTCATCAACTATTAGTATCTTTAAATTCAATTTTTCTAATTTTTCAATGACTGCTTGTGAATTAGTATTTTTATGCTCGACTATTTTACCATTCCCATTAATTAATTTAAGTGTGAATATAAAACTCGTTCCAATCCCCTCTGCGCTTTCTACACTTAAAGTCCCTTTCATTAATTCAATTAACTGTTTACTGATCGTAAGCCCAAGCCCTGTCCCTCCAAAACGTCTTGTAATTGAGGTGTCTGCTTGAGAAAAAGGTTGAAACATTCCCTTGATGGCAGAAGGTGAAATTCCAATTCCGGTATCTTTGACTTCAAATTGAATTTGTTCGTTTATTTTAATAATCTTTATTCCTACCGAACCTTTATCAGTAAACTTAATCGCATTATTTGAAAAATTCAGCAAGACTTGCCTAATACGTGTAATATCACCCACAACAAATTCAGGAAGAGTCGGATCAAGTTCAAAACTTAAATCAATTTTTTTACTCTTTGCCATTGGCTCCAGCAAATTGATGACATCCTCTAGAAGAGTTTTTAGTTTGAAATCTATTTTCTCTAGAGACATTTTCTGAGCTTCAAGTTTGGAAAAATCTAAAATTCCATTCACTAAAATAAGTAAATTATCGGCAGAATCGTTAATGATTTTCACATAACGCTTTTGTTCTTTTGACAAAGGAGTCTCCTTTAAAAGATCTGACATCCCGGCAATACCATTTAAGGGTGTTCTAATTTCATGAGACATATTTGCAAGAAATTCAGATTTATTTTTTATAGCCTGTTGTGTTTTTACTACCGATTCACGCAACACATCCTCTGCTTCTTTGATCTTAGTAATATCCTTTACCGTGGCCATTCTAATTTCTTCGTTATTAATAAGGAGATGCTTACCAATGACTTCTGCAATGAAAATTGATCCATCTTTTTTTAAGCAGTTCGCCTGATAAATATCTGAATAACCGGTTTTCACGATTTCTTTGATCCTACTGCGTTCCTCCGGAATAAAAAAATCGACAATTGGTTTATTGATAATTTCTTCTCGGCTATATCCCGTCAGCTTGCAAAAAGAAGGGTTCATATCGAAGCAAAATCCTTTTTTTGAAAGGATAATTCCATCATGTGCAGCTTCAACTAAAGTTTTAAATTTATTTTCACTCTCCGATAGTAATTGAAATGCTGCTTCTTTTTGAAAATCAGATTCTGCCTGAGAAATAACCGCACTCAGGAGTCCAGCCAGTAATCTCAAGACATTTATATCTCTATCTGAAAACTTTAAAGCTAAAGGAGAGACAACTTTTAAAACTCCCACTGGTTTTTCAAAGATGAGTGGCACACAAATCATTGAGCGAGCACCGACCTTCCGGCAAGCATCTCGATTAACTCGCGAGTCTTCCTCAGAGTCCTTACAGTAAAGAACTTCTGCCATTTTAGCCGAAAGTCCTGACAAACTACTGTGGCGACTTAGTCTTACACCTATAGATTGTTCTAAAGTACCAGTACAGGCTTTATAGACCATGTCTTCATTCTCAATTAATTCAACGACCGCTCCAGTTGCACCAGTTAGTTCTTGGGTTTTATGGCAAACTAAAGTCATTAATTGATAAAGTGGTAAACGTGAGGTTGCAACAGATTGCTGAAGTTCTATAATTTTTGAGAGGTCTTCAATTTGAGCTTTGTGTAGCATTTTTCAATTTTAAAGGGAAATCAAGCTTTACTCAAATCATTATATGAGAGTGAAAAAATGCCGAATTTAATCAATTCTCGCTTCAAATAGTAAATAAACTAATTCAATTCCCATCTTAAAATTTTGAAGATAGAATACTCCAGCGTTTTCTATCTAGAGTTAAATAATGGCATACCTATATATATATTAGCTTTACAGGTCTAATTTTTAATTTATAGGAGTTAGAATTCTAAAAATAATAAACTTTTTTAAAAAATATTTTATATTATTATAGTGATTATCAACACATTAACCATTCAACCTAAAGAGAACCTTCATGAAATTGATTTCCTTATATTGTGCAATTTTAACTCTTATGTATTTTTACTTGAGCCTTAGAGTCATCAATAAAAGACGAAAATTAAAAATTAGCTTAGGCCACATAGAAAATCCAGAGATGTTAAGAGCGATAAGAACACACTCAAACTTCATCGAGTATGTACCACTCGCCTTAATCTGCATGATACTTCTTGAATTAAACGGGGCTCACTCAGTAATTCTCCATTTTCTAGGAATTCTGCTTCTCGTGAGTCGGTCTCTCCACGCCTATGGTGTAAGTCAAATTGATGAAAATTATAGATTTAGGGTAGCGGGAATGGCGATGACCTTTTCACACCTCATCACAAGTTCAATATTACTGCTTTACTATTTTATTAAAAATTAAAAAAATACAACTTTAAAAAAAGTCATACCTGCGTTTTCACAGGCATGACTTTTTTTTTATGTTTATTTACTAGAAACAGTTACCGCATTTACAGTTGTTTCAACATTTTTATAAACGATCACTTCTTTACAGCCACGTTGAACTGATCCGTCTTCCATAACCGGACAAAGCTTCGAATTCTTTACGTCAACAACCTGAATTGTTCTAGTGTCTTTATTGACTGAAAGTTCAAAGTTTTTAGCAGCAAATCTTGCTGGTACTTTTGAGAATGGGTGCTTCCAGCTTGGATAAACAGCCTTAAGTGCTTCTACTTCACTAGCTGAAAAATTATTAAGTCTGAAGTTGAAAGTTAACCAACTTACTTCGTTAGATTCACCACTTGAGAAAGTAGTATCGACATAAGATACGTTAGCTTGAATAACTGCTTCACTTTCAAGAACTACAACCTTTGAGCAATCTTGCGAACTTTCACCATTTGAATTACATCCTGGAATTTGACGAACTTCTACTTTTGTTGGAACTAATACGTACTGAGCATTAGCAAGCTTGAATTGCTTAGTTGTTGTAGAAAGGCTTGCTGTGTTTCCATAATTAACTTCTTCTGAGAAAGCAGAAGTCGAAGCAAGTAAAACTCCAAGTGCTAGAATGATTGTTGATCTCATCTTTAATCCTTTAATAATAATTTCATAATTAAAATTATTTTTTTACTTTTTATAATTGAATGAATGGTATGTAAAAAATAAATGGTGTGGATTCTATAGAGATATAGTTAAGAATTTATTTTAAAAAAACACGCCAACCTTTAGACAACATCAAGTTTCACTGTTTTATTCACACGTTTTCACGTATCCTGGATGGTAATGACATTTTTTTATTATTAATAAAATCTTAACACAATCTTAATAGACGAAAAAAAAGTCTTAAGACATTCAGTGATTGCATAAACTTAATAACATTTTTTGATTTTATTTTCTAAAAAATATTGCTCAATCTGTGATTTTATATTTTTTTTATTGTGAAGTAATTTGACATGATGTTTTTAGAAACTTATAAAAACTTTATTAGAAAAAACAACGACAAAAAAAAATTTGTCATTAAACTTTGGAGTTAGTATGAAATCTCTTTTAATCGCTGCAACTATGTTAGTTTCTGTTTCTGCAATGGCTACGTCTCAACCAAGACATGACTACGATGCAGCTCTTGGACAAATCAAGTTAAGCAATGCATGTTTAACTGAAACTGAAGTAAAATCAATTGACGACCAAAAAGTTTGTACAAAACTAGAAGCTCGTACTGTTAACAATGGTGGAGAAGGCGGAGTATTTACTGACTGGGTTTGTACAAAATACGAAGTAAAAGCTCTATCTAACTCACGTGCTTTCGAAAGAACTGTTTGTTTAAAAAATGCTCCAATGAGCGAAGGTTCAAATGGCGAGTGTTTAAAATGGGGTAAAAAAGCTGATTTCTTACCAGCTACTATCAAAATCATGACTTCTAAATACCAAGGTGACGTTATCGTTGACTCATTCTCAACTTTCACATTCCCATCTTGTAACTAATTTTTAATTGCTTAATTGGATGATGACCAAGCCGGAAGTGAAAACTTCCGGCTTTTTTGATTTTTGGAAAAGAATGAACGATTTAAATTTTACAAAATTTAGTGATTTTTTTGATTACAATTTCAAAAAAAATAGTCGAGACTCTAAAGGGCATAAAATTCTTACGCTCCAGGAACTTGCCAAAAGATTGGGCTATCGTTCACCGAGTCTCTTATCGATGATCTCGAAAGGTAAGCGGCTACCTTCTCCTGAAATTCTTGAAGAATTATTTGAAGAATGGAAGATTGACCATAGTCTTCGAGAGATAGTTAGACTACGCGTAGAGATTGAAAAACGTACATCTAGTAATAAGAATACCTTAAACCTAGTCAATAAACTTTCAAAAATTGACAAAAAATACAATTACCAAACAATCGAGCTTGATTCATTTAATTCGATTAAAGATTGGTACAATTTAGTTTTGCAAATAATGATAGGTTCCTCTGATTTCAAAGAAGATTATAATTACCTAAGTACAATTCTCAAAAAGAAAGTTTCTCCATCACAAATCAAAAAAGGTATCGAAAGTCTCTTGAAGATTGGCTTACTTGCCAGAAATTCGCTTAGTGGTGAATTAGAAAAAAATATTTTAAACAGTTCAATTGAAACAACTCATGACATTCCCTCTGAGGCCATTAGGGAACATCACCGAGGAATGATTTCAAGAGCGCTAGAATCCATCGATGATGATAAACCAAGTGATCGGCACTTTAATGCACTTACCTTAAGGTTTAGCCAAGATAAAATGAACGAAGCAAAAGCTTCAATATTAAATTATGTTAAAGAGTTTAATGAATTATATTTTGATGAGAATTCAAGTGAAGTATGGCAATTAAATGTACAATTTTTTAGTCATACAATTTCTGAAGATAAAATAAAAAAACAAAAGGAAGTAAAGTATGTATAAGCTTTTAATTATTCTAATTATTTCGAACATACTTCCTGTTTCATTTGCAAAATCTAATGGTGGTGGTGGAGCCGTTGTAGGTAATGGAGCCGGTATAGCAGAGAATTTTTTTCAATATGCCTATCAATCTTTACCCAAATTCATCTCAAACTGTCGTGCTGTTAATAATTGTGTAAATTCTGATTCGGATAAAGAGCTTCTAGAAAAAATTAGCCGTATCTCAATAACCAACTCAAGCAAGCTTAATAGACTCATTTTTCTGTCTGGAAAATCCTCTCCTGGTTTTTTTGATACAGGAATTAATGAAAGAAGTCGTATTGCAAAAACCTATCTTGACGCTGATTCATCAATTTATATCAATACAGATATGCTCTATGACATAAATAATAAGTTAACTCTTAATTTCTCTGACATGATCCGTATTCTTGTCCATGAGATCGGACACCAAACGGGGCTGGAAGATCATGCACAATTAGATATTCTAGGAGCTAAAATTTCAATTTTTTCAGATGCCCAGACTTCTAGTTATCGCTTCAAAACAGATATCAATGAAGAAAAAATAGAGATCTCCATCAACGTAATAAATCTTGATCACCCTGAGAAAATCTCATTGGTCAGTTTTAATTGGATGAATGGTGATTCCGTTAATCTTACTAATCAAATATCTTCCGGTGTCTCATGCAAACTTGATTCGGAAAAAGTTGAAGGAATTGAACTTACAAATGGGCATTTTGATATTGATGAACAAGGTGGCTTGTTATTTAAATCCTGGCTAAATCTTTCTTGTCAGGACATTTCAGCTCTAAAGACAAGTACGACTAAGAGAAACTTGTATATTTTCTTTGGTGCAGATTTCAGAATCATTGACCTTAAAATTAAATAACCAATTTGATTTTTTGAGCACAATAATTAAACGTCTCCCTATAAACTAAATTATAATTTAAACGTTTGTAAGTTGCATCTATCCCTCAAGATTCTTGAATTTTTTTTAAAGTTGTGTTAGTTTCTAGCCACTTTGAAAAAGGACAAAATCAATGAAAAATTATGCATTAATTGCTCTCACTTCTTTAATATGCTTTGGCCCCCAAATCACTAGACACCTAGTTTAATTTGCTTTTTTATACTCTATCGGGCTCATCATTCCAAGTCCCGAGTGTGGTGCTTC
>JAYSPR010000047.1:0-7589 GCA_043721975.1 Bacteriovoracaceae bacterium | reverse complement strand
CGATATTATCTCCGATGATTCGAGTCAAGTAAGTTCATTTAAAGAAATCAATAATAGATCGTTATTTATTAGGTGAGAGGGTGTACAATGAATTTAATGGATGAAAGTCGTTTTTCCAGGAGAAAATCATGAAAGCAAAAGTTAGTGTTTATCCTATTGATCTTGAAAAAATTAAAAAGATTGTAAAGATGGTAAAAATATTTGCTGTCACGGCCATTGCTGCCCTGGCACTCACCAAGGCCCGTGGTAATTAATCTCTCATGCACGACATTAAACCTAATCAATCCATCAGGCTTTTAAAAGAGCTTCATATCCTCACTAAAGACGGCAAGCTCAACCAAGACAGTCGCCGAAAACTCAAACAAGTTTATCACCTGGCGAATTTTATTGAGCCTCTGATTAAAGAACTTACACTTAGTGAGAAGAAATTTTCCATGGTCGATCACGGTGCAGGTAAATCTTATTTGGGATTTATTCTTTATGATTTATTTTTAAAAGAAAATAATTTTGGTGATATTTACGGCATCGAAACTCGCGATGAATTAGTAAAAAAATCGAAGGACCTGGCCCGTGAATGTGAATTTCACCGCATGAATTTTTTAAATTTATCCGTGGAAGATTCTATTACCAGCTCGCTTTTACCAGCATCCATCGAAATGGTGACGGCCCTTCATGCCTGCAACACGGCCACAGACGATGCTATTGATTTCGGTTTAAAAAAAGGCACCAAGTATTTTGTTTTAGTTCCTTGTTGTCAGGCAGAAGTCGCTTCTGTTTTGAAAAAAAATAAAAATGAAAAACTAAATTCCAATCCAAGTCTTTCTGAAATTTGGAGACATCCACTTCATACCAGAGAATTTGGCAGCCACTTAACAAATGTCTTAAGATGTTTGAGACTTGAAGCTCACGGCTACCAAGTGACTGTCACTGAACTGGTCGGTTGGGAGCATTCAATGAAAAATGAACTTATCATTGCTAAATATAATCCAGACACAAATAAAAAAAAGGCGGCCCAGCATCTAAGTGATATCTTAGTTGACCTGGGCCTAGAGAGTTTATCTAAGCGCTTTCACCATTAAGCGTTTTTAATAGTTCTTTGACTGAGTTTTCTAAATTAGTGGCATCATTATTTAAAACATCGGCCACTTCTATTTTCGTATTAAAGTTTAATTTTCTAAAAATTTCCATGTTGAACTCCCTTTCGACTTAAGGTCTTTAAAATTGATAATGATAAAGATCATGCTTTTAAAACATATACATTAAAGTTTTTTTTATTAACTTAGTACCAAGAATGGCGTTACAAATTATTGATAAGCGCTGTGATTAAAGTGGATAAAATAATTCTGATTAGACATTTCCTTAAGGAAAAATTAAATCTAACTCTAAATTTTTGACAAATTTTTAAATGAAAATTAATTAAAAGAACATGTTTCTTCAAAGTCAAAATCTTCAAAATCAAAATTTGAGAGTGAGATTTGTGAAAATTCTTTTGGGATCTTACAAAATTTACTTTTTTTATTTGGGCTTAAAATTGTTTTTACTCCTTTTTTTTGGGCAAAATTAAAATAAAAAATAATCGTTGGTTCTTTTTTTTCTGCGGTATCAACTTGCTTTAATTTTCCGTTTTCCAAAATAAAATCTTGCTTGTCTTCTTTTTTATTTTTCTCATACTGCCAAACAAGTTCCATTTCCCACAGGCCACGAGATCCGCCAGCTGCATTAAAATAAAGTTTTTCATTCTTAATGGAAAAAACTCCTAGAGGCTCTCCCCAAAGGGATTTTGCTCCCCCACAGCCTACACAAATTCCTTTGGGCGAATTAATAAGAGTGCCATCAGAGAGTGATATTTTAAGATAGGCATTATTCGGTTTTTTAAATAAAACTTCCACCTTGTCATCTTTATGATCATGATTTAGATCACCCGTGACTTCAGAATAAACTTCGAATTTGGGTTCCTCTTTAGGTTCCACTTTGGGTTCCTTTTTGGTTTGAGCAATCGTTTGAATTGGTAAAACAATAGAAGTTAAAAGAGTTACTAAAATAGTTAATTTCATCCTTTCAATCTTAATTCAGACTGTGCATACTTACTAATCAAAAAACTTTATTGTGTTAACACCAAGTAGCAAAACGAGAAGCAAGTTATGAAAAATAACCGCCGTGATTTTTTAACTTTCACTGGAAGGGCCAGTGCACTATTATTTTTATCTTCATGTGTGACACCTGGATCAATAACGATTTTAAAAAATCGTGGCCCAGCACAAAACAAACTTCAAGAATTATTACCAAGTTTTGAAGACCAACTACTCCTCGCTCCGGGCTTTAGTTCTAAAATTCTTATTAGCTGGAATGATCCTATAAGTGACCAGGAATTTTTTGGATTTAATAATGATTTCATTGCCTACATCCCTTTTGATGAAAAAAAGCCTTATGAAGGATATTTATGGGTCAATCACGAGTATGTGCATTCTTATTTTGTCAGCGGACATAATCCTGAGCTCGGTCAATTAAAAACAAAAGAGCAAATTGATATTGAAATGAAGGCCATTGGTGGAAGCATTCTGCATATCAAAAAAGATTTGATTACCGAGGAGTGGAGCATTCTTAAAAACTCTCCAAAAAATCGCCGAATAAATGGAAATACACCTATTCCTTTTGCAAAAAATATTTCCATCAAAGGTTCAAATACTCCCATTGGAACTTATGCCAATTGCGCTGGTGGCATCACTCCCTGGAAAACATTCTTAAGTTGCGAAGAAAATTATTATCTTTGCTTTGGTGAAACCGTTTACGATGGAGAAGGAAATGAAAGTCATACTCCAGGAAAATTAGATTCTGCTTGGGATCATATTTATAAGCGTCCACCAGAGCACTACGGGTGGATTATTGAAATAAATCCCTTTACAGGCGAGCTAAAAAAACACACTTCGATGGGAAGATTTTCTCACGAAGGAGCTTGTGTCACCAAAGCAAAAGATGGGCGCATTGTGGTCTACATGGGGGATGACAAAGCCGATGAGTGTTTTTATAAATTTATTTCAAAAACAAATAACTCTCTCGATGAAGGCACACTTTATGTGGCCTCATTAGAGCAAAAAAAATGGATACCTCTCACCCATTCAGAAGAACCATTAAAATCTAAATTTAATTCACAACTAGACATTCTTATCCGCACGAGAGAGGCGGCAAGTTTAATGGGTGGATCTAAACTCGATCGCCCAGAAGATTGCGAAATTGATCCTGTCAATGGTGCTATTTATTTAAATTGCACTAACAATTCAGGTAAAAAAAGACCTTATGGAATGATTTATAAATTTGTCGAAAAAAATAATGATTATGCTTCTTTAGAATTTGAATCAAGTCTTTTTCTTCAAGGGAGTGAAGACTCTAAAATCGTCTGTCCAGATAATATGGCCTTTGATAAAAAAGGAAATATGTGGGTCACCAGTGATATGTCTGGAGAAAAAATGGGAACTTTTGAATTTAAAAACTTTGGTAACAATGCTCTTTTTTATATTCCCATGAATGGCCCTGATGCTGGCATTCCTTTTAGAGTGGCCCAAGGCCCGGTCGATAGTGAATTAACCGGTCCGTGCTTTAGTCCAGATGGAAAAACACTTTTTTTAAGTGTCCAACATCCTGGAGAATTATCAAACGCTACTAAAATCACCAGTCACTGGCCTGGGGGTGGATCAACCATTCCTAAGCCCAGTGTAGTTGCTATCACTTTGCCTTCTTTTTTACTATGATTGAGCTTAGACAAGAGCTTGTTGTCTTTGATTTTTAACGATGCCTTGAGTATTGTTTAGAATATGACTGAAGAAGACAAAAAACCTCGCCCCATTAATGTTGAAAACATCAATCTTGAACTCATGAAACTTCGTGTAACAGATATGCCTTCTCTGCTAGAATACGCTCACACCATTGGGGGATTTTCAATTGTTCCAACCAATGAAGGAATGATTAAAAGTCATGCCCGTGAGGCCATGAAAGAGCAAACGGAAGAACAACTAGCACTTATTTTTGAGCAAATGAAAACTCTGGCCCGCCAAGTTCAAGACATCCAAAAAAGAGTTCATATTTCTGATCTCATATACGGTGCCTCTTTAACATTTACACCAGTAGTAGGAAAAACTTATTACCTTTACGAAGAAGACCTAGATCAAAAAAAGTTCCTTTCACTCTTATCTCCAAAAGATTGGGGATTAAAAATGACTGATTTTAAATATCTCGCAGAAGTCAGACTCAATGCTGACCATACCTGGAAAGTTCTTAACTCTACGGTGGAAATTGAGTAGTTGACCTAAGTGAATAAATCAGCTTTTTTTCTTTCATTTAAAGTGCTTAATAAGCATTTTAAATGGTCGGCCAAGAAATCGAAAATAATGAAAAGTGGGCATAAAATGGGGCAATCGATGAATGCCTTTTCATAAAATCAGACACTTAATTTTTTAACAGTCTTGAGTTAAAATTTACCTATTCTTCAATAAATCAATAATTTACCTAAATAATAAAACTAGATCAGGCGATAAGGTAACTATGAAATATAATTGTGCATAGGACTTAAAACTGAATTCATGAGGACACACCCATAGTTTTAAAGAATTTACTGAATCTATTCGTTATCTCAATGTTTATGCTCATCTCTGCGAGTTGTACGAAAGTCATGCGCGGGCAAATTAACATTTCATTATTCAATACCAGCTGCAAAATTTCAATTCCACAAGATAGCACAAATTTAACGGCCCTCATGAAAGCGGGTTGTAATGCTAAAGAAATGGATAAGCTCACTTCAGCTTATACTTGGACGAAACTCGATAGCTCGACTTGCTCGTGGGCAGGCTTTACTGGGGATGATACTTTTACTGGTGTTCCTACAGATAATGATGTTGGTACTTGTGTTTTAAATTTTGATGTTAAACACAAAGCTTCTGGTGAAGTTCGTACTTTTAAAACGAACATCACTGTCACTAACCTCGCCCCTACTTTATCAATCACTCAAGGTGCTGCTCTTCAAAATAGTGCACTCACACAAATAAAAGCAGACTCAGATGTCCAGGCCAATGAAGAAGGAATGGGTTTTTATGCACTCAATCCATCTAAAACAACTTCACCAAGATGTACGGATCATGGAACAGTCATCCTTAATCCAACCAATGGTGCTGTTCAATACCAGCCAGAGATTAACTGGGTTGATGATTGTTTTATTGGTGTAGAATTTAATGACCAAAATCCATCTAATAATACTGTAACAGCGAATTTCGTTGTTAAAATTTCTTTAACGAATACACCTCCTACTTTAAATGGGACGTGCCTTGGAGCTGCCACTCACAGCACTCTTTATACGTGTAATACTTTAAGTGTCTTTGATTTAGATGTAGCCGATGTTCATACATGGTACCTAACTGGGGCCAACACTTGTGCTTGGCTTTCTATTAACTCTGCCACTGGAGTTATTACTGGAACTCCTAATGATAACCAAGTCGGAACGTGTACACTTGCCACTAGAGTCTATGATGGGATTGCTTACTCGACGACTTATTCTAGAATTATCACCGTTGCCAACGTAGCTCCGGCCTTTAGTCCTGTTCCAACTAATCCTGCTAACCTTTTAGAAGATTCAGCATTAACTATTATTAAAACAGCAGCAGAAATTCAAGTGACTGACGAAGGTTATGGAGTTTACACATTAGATAATGCGACAACGACGGCGCCAAAATGTTCTGACAACGGAACACTCAGTATCAATTCTTCAACTGGTGCTGTTTCATTTACACCTAATCTTAATTACGATGGAACTTGTTATTTTAAAATTCAATTTGATGACCAAAACCCAACATTAAATCTTGTGAGTCGTGAATTATTTCTCACAATGACTCCGGTTAATGACCCTCCGGTTATTACGAGTACATGTCCAACTTCATTAAATGAATTAACTCCATACAATTGTGTTTCAACATATACTGATGCTGAAGCTAACCCTGTCACATGGACTAAATTAGCTGGAGATACTTGTAGTTGGTTATCAGTCAACCCGGCCACTGGACAAGTCACAGGAACACCGGCCAGAGCAAATGTTGGGACATGTTTACTTTCTTATGTTGCTAATGATGGTTACGCTAATAGTATAAGTTACACTTCAACCATTACAGTTGTTAACGTTGCTCCAGTGGTGAATGCAGTTAACGTGACACTTGCAGAAGATTCTGGTTCAACCATTATTAATACTGCAGCTCAAGTCACTTCAACTGATGAAGGTTACGGTACATACTCTATTGCTGCTGCTTCATCACTTGATTGTCAGGCCAAAGGAACAGTTTCAATTGATCCATCAAATGGTCAATTAACATTCGCTCCAGTGGTCAACTTCGATACAATGTGTAAGATCAATATTAAATTTGATGATGGAAAACCATTAACCAATCTTGGTTATAAAGAAATCACCGTCACAATGATACCTTCTCCAGATAATGCAGCCGTCTCTCTGCCTGTTGGTTGTACACTCACTCAAAACGAAGATATCCCTTATTCATGTACTCCTATTATTGTAGATCCAGATACAGGTGATACTCATACATGGTCAATTGATGCCAACACATGTGGATTTGTCACTCAATCTTCTGCTGCAACTGGAAAAATGGCGGGAACTCCTAACGATAACCAGGTTGGTGTTTGTACCTTTACGATTAAAGCAACTGGTAATCAAGATGCACTTGTTACCTCTACCTTAACAGCAAACATAACAGTCAATAACGTTAAGCCCGTTTTAACTGGAACAAATCCCGTTTTAATTTTAATGAATGCTGCCGCTGCGAACATTCAAAACATGAATTCTACCGATGAAAATTACGGAACCTATTCTCTCGTTCCAGCAAGTAGTATTCCATGTGAAGCTCAAAAAGCTCAAGCTATTACAATTGATCCTACAACTGGTGTAATTAATTATAAGCCTCTCGCAAAATTTGCTGGTCTTTGTAAAATAAAAGTTATGTTTGATGATGAAAATACTATCAACAATACTGAATATTATGAATTTGATGTAAATGTTCAAGATTTTATTCCACCAAACATCGAATACATTGATTCATCATCAGGAAATGGAACTTACATTCTTGGGCAAACAATAACTATCGAAGTTAAGTTTGATGAACAAATTCAAATCAATACTGCTTTAGGAACTCCAAGGTTGTTCCTAGAAACTGGTGCCGTCGATCGCTACGCTGATTATGTGAGTCTTGGTGGAACTAATTTAGATACACTCACATTTACTTATACAGTTCAAGAAGGCGACTATTCACTAGATTTAGGAATTCATTCAACTGTTTCAAATTTAGATTTAAGAGATGCTGTTATAAAAGATCGATTTAATAATATGCAATTAAATTATATCACTCCCATCTTTCCAGACGCGAATAGTTTAAAAGCAAGACGTGACATAATTGTTAACGGAGCTGTAGGGATTGCCGTCGTTACAGGCCTTCCAACTCGTGTAAGCCCTGACTTAAAATTAGATGCAACTGTCTGATCTTTACCTACTTTAACGGAGTCCCTTTTAAGCAGCATAACGGTTTTGTTCAGCATACTCTTTCGGA
>JAYSPR010000046.1:0-3547 GCA_043721975.1 Bacteriovoracaceae bacterium | reverse complement strand
CTAATTGTATTTTTCTTAGATGTTACTTTATCATTGGCCACAGAAGTGTCACTGAGGGCATTATTCGTGTCATCCTGTTGCTTTTCAATGACGATTTTTAATTTCTTGGTGGTATTAGGCAAATCAAACTTTAACTGAAAATCGATTTGAGTTTCTACCGGCTGTCCTTCTGCCTTAGTTGAAATGGCAGAGAGAAAAATATTACTTTTATTTTCAGTTGGTGATATTTTATTTGTAAAAAATTTATCTATTGTTCGATTTAACTGATCCCATTTTACGGCTATAAACTCATTAGTTTCATCTAGGGCTTCATCTTGACTTTCATCTGCAAAAACAGTTTGTGAACTAAATATGATAAGTATTAAGAATAAATATTTAATAATTTACTCCCATCATGACAATAATCCGTCTGCTAAAATAATTAACATTATTTCTTTGATAAGCTAACCTTAGAAAATAGTCATCAGAGTGGTAAAGCAAGCCCGCTTCCATAAGAAGCATATTCTTCTTGGCAACACTTTGATCATCATTACCGAGTATCGGATTTTTATGTAAAACAGTCTTGGCGAATCCAACTGAAAACGTAAACAAGACCGGGACCCACGACTGGGTAGGAAGTAAAACACCGGCCTTAAATCCCAGAGCACCAGCGCGAAGCTTATCAGTTTTTTCTGCCCAATCTTCAAAAAGAGCAGCATTAACGTAAGCGTTATATTGATAATCCCAAGAGACAATCTTTTTTTGAGTTACAAAACCAAATTCGATTAAATAATAATCTTTATTAACAACAGGAGGAGCTAGAAAGACTAAGCCACCATCCTTCAGTGTAAAATTTTTCGTTCCAGCAAATGCCACTGTACTCAAACAAAAATAAAAAATGATAAGCCTAATCAACTCGCACTCTGTTTTTTATCAAATTTTACGCGAGTTTTTTTAATATCTACCCAGTGTTCTTCAATCCATTCAACTAGGCCATCCATTGGTTTTAAAATACTCACTCCTCTTTTAGTGAGTTCGTATTCAACTCGTGGAGGAACTTCCGGGTACACAGTGCGCTCCAAAAGCCCGTCGCGCTCGAGCGTTCTAAGCGTCGTCGTTAACATTCTCTGGGAAATGTCAGGAATTTCTTTTTTGATCTCTCCAAAGCGGGCCCTATGAGGAGTTTTCTTAGCAAGAGTAATAAGTAAAAGCACAGTCCATTTATCCCCTAACCTGGTTAGAAGGTCTCTAAGTGGACATAAAATCTCGCCACTGCAATTTTCTTTTTTTGATAAATCTTCAATCTTTTTCATCACTTATCCCAATGGTTACTTTAAAGTAAGTATCTAATTTTAAAGTGCCTTCTTACAATTTAATAGGACTTATAATAGACTTAGTCTCAATAAGTAACTAAGGCTACAAAATAGTGCCAGTATTAGGAGTATACCATGAAAAAATTATTAATCATAGAATCAAGTCCAAATGGAGATAACTCTATTTCTAGAAAAGTAAGTGAAGGCCTCGTCGCAAAAATCAAAGCTGTGTCCAGCAATCAAGTTGAAATCCGTACCCGAGATTTAATCGTCTCTCCCGTGCCTCATTTAAGTGGCCTATCTATCCAGGCCTTCTACACTCCTTTAGAAAATCGAACTCCCGAATTAAATAAGGCCGCAGAATTATCAGACATCCTGACTGATGAACTTTTGTGGGCCGATGAAATTGTTTTATCAGTACCGATGTGGAATTTCGGTGTTCCCTCTGTAGTGAAAGCTTGGATAGACCACGTCTCCCGTGCTGGTAAAACTTTTTCATTTGGCGATAAAGGTCTTGTCGGTCTTGCCAGCGGAAGAAAAGTTCATTTAGTCGTTGCTAGTGGCAGTGTTTTTTCTGAAGGACCTTTTGCAGCGTACGATCAACTCGTGCCTTATATAAAAACATTTTTTGCTTTTATTGGTATTACTGAAGTCAATGTTGTTAGAGCTGAAGGAGTTAATGATCCAGCTAATAAAGAAAACGCTATTTCAAAAGCCCTCGGCCAAGTCGATTCTTTTTTAAACTAATTTTAATTTAAAAAACTGCTACCTAGTAAATATTAGGTAGCAGCTTTTTAACGAAAATTTATCCACCCGTATCGCGAACAATCACTGGAGAGACAAGCAACATCTTCAATGAGCATCCCATTTAAAGTCGACTGCCATCCGTTGTGAACACAATCAACATCCTTACAAGTAAGAACTTTTATTCCATTTGGCAAATAAGTCATTGATCCATTTTTTGTGCAATCCGAATCAATGCAAACTGTTTGCGATAGAAGAGTTTGTGAGTTTCGTTTAATTTCATAATATCCAGATGTGAGACAATCAGAATCCAAGCAAGAATAATAAGTTCCTGAATCAAAGTTTCCTTTAACTAAGCCGTTTGTATGACAATTATCTCGAATACATTGGTGATCTATTTCTTGTGAAGCTCCCTTCTCGGTCCACCCCTTTGTTACACAATCCTGATCCCAACAAATGGATTCAGAGTAAGCAAAACTCATTCCTGAATAAAGTGCGAATGCTAAAGTAAAAATAGTCCTAAAAAATATTGTCATGATTGCCTCTACGATTTATTTTAACTCATTTTTAAAATTCTAAAAAAATATATGTGACTGGATTATTTTGCTTTTGATTTATTGATTAAACGAGATATTTTTAAATAATTTTGTAGTTGCTTAACTCGCTCTTCTATTTCTTCATGCCATGAACCTAGTTTGTTCCAACCTGTTTGAGTCAAGCTATAAACTTTAATGGCCGGTCCAACTTGATTAGTATTCCATTCTGATTTCACTTCGCCAGCTTCCTCTAAAAGTTTTAAGGTCCGATAAATAGCACCACTGTCAAGCTTAGTGATCCCCATTCTCTCTACTAAAAGATTGTGAAGTGCATTTCCATGAATGGGTTTTTCTCCCACCATAAGGAGAATAAAAGCTGGCAGATGTCGGTATTGTTGTCTCTTTTTGGTCACTACTTTTGCCATGATTCACCTTTATTTTCTTTTAATAATTTTTCCATGAGATAACCAATTCCCAAAATAAATGGGATGGTAATCACCAGTCGCAAAAGAGCAAAATGTAAACCAATAAAATTACTCTCCATAATGAGCATAGGAACTTTAATCGTTGCCCATGAACCTAGAAAAATAACAATATTTGCAGTGCGAACACCTTTATGTTTAAGCGAGACAGCTATAGGAAAAGCAGCAAAAAGAGGTCCTGCCGCTACTGAGCCAATAAGAATTGAAATAAGTGCTCCACGAAAACCAGATTCAATACCAAGATAAGTTTCAAACATCTCACGTGGAACCCAAACTTCTAGAAGACCCATCAATATCATAACTGGTGGAAGAATTTTGATGACCTCTAATAAAAAATCTAGAGAGTTGTGAACTGATAATTGAGCTGCTCGGGGCCAGGTAAATAACAATAAAAAATTAATCAAAATAACGATAATAAAAAGACGATATTTTTTTATATTTAGAGCTTTCATATGAGAGCTCCCATAATAAGTCCAATGGCCACTGCAGCAAG
>JAYSPR010000045.1:0-13309 GCA_043721975.1 Bacteriovoracaceae bacterium | reverse complement strand
ATAAAGACCAAGAGGTCGTGAGTCTCTATACTGCAGACAAAAAGTTACTCGCAGAAAAAGCCTATATTCACGACTTAATTAAGACAGAGCAAGGTCTCCAGTACTTCAGATTTGAAATAAATGTTCATGATATTAAGAATTTTACAGAATTAAGCCAGGGTGGAGTGTTAGTTGTTCCTTACGTTACGAATGAAACAAAAAAACTAAGTGTTTCACATAAAAAACAAAGAGGATCTATCTATGAAGTTGATTACTAGCTTACTCATTTTTTTAAAACTAAGCACCCCTAATATCACCTTCGCTCGTGACATTATCCTCATCGAAAACTTAGGTGACAAGATTCAAGCTAAGGTTCTCATAGGTATCCTCAGCAAAAAATATCAATGGCCTCAAGGCTTCATAGCTTACCGAGAGAAAGCTCAATGTTCTAAAGCGAAGGACGCACTTTTACAAATTTGCTTATTAAAAAATGGTGAGATTGAAGTCGTGAAGGAAAATAAAGAACTCTTAGAAAGATTGAATCAGGTTTTTAGTGAGACGGGAGATAAAAATGAAATTTAGGCAAAAAAAAAGCCGAGGACAAAGCCTCGGCTCATTATTTAATTATTTTGTTTTAACTGCTGCTTTAGTTTTTGGAGCTGCCTCTAAATGGATAGCAAACTTAGGCGTTGTTCCTTTGTTTTTGTTATCTGCTTTTCTTCTTGCACCAGCATTTTTAGCTTTTCTTAATCTTCTATTTGTAGTGACACATGTTCTTGAAACCATCGGAAAACTCCTCTATAACCGCATCTTTGATAGCGGGATCAACACTAATATTTTTTCTTTATTGACGCTTAAGTCTTTTAAGCCCTTTTTTTTACCGATTAAAAGCCCTTGTGTCAAAGGATTCTTTATCTTTCTCGCGCTTATAGCTTCAAGTCAAACGACCATGGCCCAGGATATTGTCATTGGTAAGGGGGAAAGTGCTATTCTTCCGATTTCTCCTCTGGGTCAGTTCAGTGTAGGAAACAAAGAAGTCTTAAGTTACAAGTTCCAAGAAAATAATAAATCACTAATGATACGGGGGGCTAAGATCGGCAATAGTGAAGTCGTCTTATGGAAAAAAGGGGCCGATAAGCCAGAGATCATACAAGTTTTTGTAATTTCTAAAATGCAAGAGTCAAAGATCCTGCAACTCTCTCAAGCTCTCAGGGGTCTTGGTTTAGAAACAGAAATGAGTCTTCCCCACTTGAGAGTTAAAGGCCTCATCAAAGAAAAATTTCAATATCTCACTTACAAAAAAATACTTAAAAAGCATGGTGAGGTTTTAATCGATGAAACTCGATTGGATTTTGGTCTCAAGAAAACTTTACTCACTGATGTCTATCTTATTTTACTTAATGATTATAAAGATCAGACTAAGTGCACTTTTGAGAGCTCTCTTTTTAGATGTTTTTATCCTGCAAATGAAAAAATTAGCGAAGCACTTAAATCAAATCTCGAGCAAGAATTTGCTGTGCAGTTTATAGAAACATCAGCACAAAAATTAGCGCAAAACTATTGGTACAAAATAAAGATCGTGCAATTGGAGCAGCTTGATGGTGAAGAAATAAAATTAGGGCTAGAGGAATTAAATACGAGTCTGGGAGAAATAATCAAACTTCCCATAAATCAAATTATTGAAAAAAATACAATTTTACTTAGCCAAAAGAAAGTTTCGATGAGTACTCTGGCCGAGCCAAGTGGAATGATTCGTCCAACAGCACCTGCAGAATTTCAAGTAGGTGCAGAAGTCCCCTTCCAATCAGTATCAAAAGATGGAAGTGCAACTCAATTGCAGTGGCAGTTTGCTGGATTAAAAATTAAATTAGATATAGAAAATATGGGTGAAAAACTTAAGGCTAATTACGAAGCAGAACTGACGAAGCCATCAAGTGAAACCAATGGCAGTATAAGTGGTAGCAAAGGAAAATCTTCAATTGTCGCAGAGCTAAAGACACCCATTATTCTTTTTCAAATGTCACTAAAAACAGACGCTCTCGGAACAAATCAACTGCCCTATCTCAACCGCATTCCTATCATTGGTGAATTGTTCAAATCAAAAAGTTCACAGAGCAACTTTAAAACGATTACAGCTATTTTAGAAATTAAGCAGAGTCAAGATTTGCAATGAGGTCTTAAAAAATGAATTCACTATTTGTAACGTTTAAAAATGACATCCTCGAAATTTTTAAAAAAAATTATCAAAAAATGATTTTAAAAAATCCTGAAATTAATTTCTTGGATATACTTGCTCCAACCTTAGAAGAATGCAATATTCCTTCTTCGAACGATTCAGAACATCAATTTTTAAAAGATTGGTTTTTACAAATCAATGAGCTTTCTTTCATAGGCAATCAATTTGAAAAGCCATTCTTTGAGCTTCTTATACATTCTCCTAAAAATGGCTTAAGAATTAATCAAGATGCACGAATTTCTTTTACCATTGAAAATTTAACTGAGTTCGATTTTCAGTTGGCTTTAGATACACTGGCTTTAAAGCATCATCAAAAATGGAACTACCAAAGCCCGTTTGTAAGTTTTTCTGCTTTTATTAATAATAAAAATTATCGTTTTACTCTTATTCATTACTCTTGTAATCCCAATGAAATTTCAAAACTATTTATTAGGGCCCAACCTGAATCACGTCCATCACTCGACATGTTTCACTTAGAAAAAAATGAAACAAATTTCTTAGAAAATATGATCCGTGAACATATGAATTTTCTCATTTCAGGTGGGACAGGCTCTGGAAAAACAACATTTTTAAGAAGCCTTATTCCACTCATTGACTCTAAAGAGCATTTAGTTGTCCTTGAAGATACCTATGAAATACTTAATCAACATCAAGGTCAAACGTCACTTCTGGCACAAAAAGACACGGCTTTAAAATCACTCAAAGATTATTGTGCCTACGCTCTTCGAATGAGTCCAGATCGACTCATCATCGGAGAAATGAGATCAAATGAAGTTGTGCCTTTTGTTTTGGCCATGAACACTGGACATAAAGGTCTCATGAGTACGATTCATGCCAATAGTGCTATTGATGCCATCCATAGAGCAGCTCTTCTTTTTACTTTGTATTCTGAAACGAGAGATATCTCTTATGGACTTGTCTTAAAGTTATTGTGTAAAAATATTGATTATGTCATTCACTTAGAAAATAAGAAAATTAAAGAAATAATTAGAGTAATTGGCTCTGAGGGAGATACGCCTTTTTTTGAAGACGTATCTGCCTAAGAAACATTTTTTTATTTTTTTCTTAATACATTTTCAATTGTGCGCTTTATTTCAATTGAATGTCGGTAATTCATCTCTGCCAATTGCTCAACAATTCTAAATGAGCCGAATGCCTGATGCTGAGATAAATCTTCAAAGCTAATGGTAATTTCTTTAAAGGCCTCTGGACCTACTTCGCGAGCTACTTTTGTCAACTGAGTTTGCAATGCTGCGAGAGCATGTCCGACCGTTTTTCCATAGAATGAACTTGCATCTAAGGCCTCTAGAAATTTTCTATCTAACTTACTTAAATCAATTTTACCCGATTGAATGTAAGCTTGAAATCTCTCAGCTAAACGATGGGAAAGTTTATCTTTTAATAAAACTTCTTTGCCATCTTCTAGATTATCAAAGAAAAAGTTTGGTAATTTTCCATTAACTGCAAAATATTCATTGAGATTTTCTTCAATGGATTTTTCTTGTGCTTGTTTAAAAAAAGAATCGAAAACAGCTCTCGATCGATAGTTTAATTTATCCCAGAGCGCTTCTGTTGAAACATTGACTGCTTGGGTGAATTCATCTTTAAAAATCCATCCATTGATTGCCTCGACTGCTTTGTCATCATAGCGATTGGCAAAAGCATTCATACGATCAGCTAAATCATAAACACCACGGGAAGGAAGTGGCATGTCTTGAAGCACATCTCTCGTAATTCCTCCAAGCCAGGCTTTCATGGCCCTGAATTCTGCGACTCTTTCCATTTCGGCGTCGTCATTTAGAATTTTTAAATCAAATGGTGTGAAATTTTTTGAATAGGGAGCTCCTTTGGTCTTAGCTTTTAGAAGCCCATCGCAATACTTCCAAGTTTCATTTAAGGTTTCACGAGCAAATTTATAGGACTGTACCTGGTGAGTGAAATGATTTAAGGCTTGTGCGACCTCATGATTACCGCGCATTCTTCGTAAGTCGTTAACTACTTTTTGAAGCTTTAAAATCACTTCAGGATCAACTATTTCATCTGCTGCATACTCGCGTGCAAGACCACCATTTTGTCTAAAAAGAACTTCAATGGCCGTATTTAATTCTGGCGTAGCTTTACCTAAACTGGAATTAGGATGAGTTTTAGCAAAAATTCTTGATGCGGAAAAACCACGGCCTTCAGATAATGATCTTGGAAGTTTTCCAAGTTTGTTAAAAATTAAATCGCGCACATCTTGAAAAGCGATTTTATCAACTGCTTCTCCAAAATAAATAATTGGTGGTGTAACTTTATTTGGACTCAAACGAACCACTCGGCCTTGGGCCTGAATATTGCCTGGGAATCTTACATAACGAATGAACGATAAAAACCAGCCAGCTTCAGGAAAATCTAATCCTTCTTTAATTCTACCAACAATGGCGTCTACAGTTTTTCCCTCATAGAGTCCACCCGTTTTAAATGCATTCAAAACTGCATCACGTTTTACATCACCAAGATTTAGTGAAACATAATTTTTTCCAGTAAGTGATGAAAGTGTTTTTGCCACAGAATCTGCATCACGTGGATAAGTTTGTATGACACCTCTCCCGTGATTATTGATAATAGGGAAAATAGTAGGCCAAATTTCAGTTAATTTATCAATAGAGACAGTGGGCTGAGTTCCAGATGCCCCACGTCCAAAGACTGAATCAAATTTGTATCCATAGTCTTTAGGATTAAAATATAAAGGACTCTCTGGTGCAGTGATTTCCCCACGAACTCGAGCATTTTGAAACTGTTGCTGGATTCTTACGTACTCAATAACGTCAGTTGCAGACGTACTTCGCTCGACTCCATTAGCAGTATCTTTGACTTCTTTTGCAAAGCCACTAGGTGTATCAATACTGGCCCAATATGACCTTCCAAATACATCGACTGTCCTTTGAGTTCTGGTAAGTGGAGAGGCCGTTACACCTAAAATATCCAAAGCATCCGAAACATCACTTTTTTGACGATCTAGTTTTGCGATTTGTAGGGAGGCATTCATAACTCGTTTAAATGTTCCGCTGCTTGAGTTGTGAGCTTCATCAATTGAAAGACTATTCGCGAGCTTAAAGAGTCCTGTGATCTCATCATCAGACTTCACTCTAGAAGCAATTGTCTGTGAGCTTGTAATTAAAATAACAGGCATATCCGAGTTTTCTACCATCTTCATTAATGCTTGAAGGGGCATATCCTCTGAGAGCAAGCCCCCCCATTGAATGATCCGATAATTAGCAGGAATGATTTCTGATCTGACATGTTTTCCGATTTCAAACGCGAGCTGATTAACAAGATCGGGAGTATTGGCCATGACAACACTTAATTTTTTGGGGTACTTTGGATTTTTTGTTAAGAGGCTATTTACTTGTTTAACTTTATTGATCACATTAGCCCCGAGGATACGAGTTTTACCTGCTGCTGTTGGGGCTATAAAAAGTAGTGAATCCACTATTCGTCTTAGATCTTGATCCGTATTTAATTTTTGACGAATACTCATAAACTCTTTTTGAGTTGGACGGTCAAACATTAGTTGTTCATCATGTAAAATAGCAGCAATTTTCATAATAAGTGATCGGTCACTCGCAATATAACGATTCATCTGGCTGCCTGTGATCAAGGCCCTTACTTCAGAATCTAACAAGTCTAAATCTTCAACTTCTGTCATCCCACGTGGAATTGATAAAACCTGAAAGGCAGTTACCTCTGGCACTTCAAGAAAGTTTTGTAACTTGAGGTCAGCTCTTGCAACGAGATCTACTTTAGGGGCCATGACATCATCCCATTTTATAATAAATGGAAACTTATCTCCTTCATGAAACACAAATAATGTATCTTCATCAATCATCACCATTTTTACAAATGGCTCTGAAACTCCACGAGGCCCTGTTATTTTTTTAAACGGGCCATTTAAAAAACTCGCCATTTTTTGAGCAAACTGAGATGTTTTAATTTCGAGTGCTTTAGCTCCTGAAGAGTTTTTTTTATTAATGGCCTTTTGAACTTTACTTGCGAGGTTTGGATTCGTGACTTCTAGTTCTTTAAGAACAATTTTTAATTGCTCTTCTAAAACAACAAATGGTGGCAAGCCCTCTAGGCTTTTTTCAATTTCAGTTAATCCAACTTTGGATTTTGTATAATAGTTTGAGTTAATAATATGAGATACAATAGCTGCACATGATTTTTCATAGGCTGTTTCGCTTGAAGGGTTCCTTTCACTATAAATTAATTCTTCTTTCTCAAAAGTTGGTCCAACTGGATTAAAGGAGCAAGAAGATGAAGTAAAGAGAAGAAAAAGTGATACTGTTAAGTAACTTAAATTTCTTTGAAATAATTTCATGAAATACCCTCGATCTTTTAAATAATTAGCTCATCTATAGGTATAATCGGCTTAAATAAAGATTATCTTAAAAAGAGAATATTCATTTTCCACATTCCAAAAGAATGAAAAGTTACAAATACTTAGGGGATTAAATGACCCTTTATTGCCGCTTTTCTATGTGTGTATTTTACACAGAAGTGATTATTTGTATTTCAATATGTTATGAGCTTGTTAATGAAATTTTTAAGTCTCAATTTTATCTTTTTGTTTCACTTCTTTTTTGCAAGTAGTTTATATTCAGTTGAATTTGACTGTGTAAAACAAGCCGACTCAAGTGATCAAGTACTCCACTGTAAGTCTAAAACAAATTACTATGCTGACGTCGTACATTTTTATATTCCTCTTAACCATTACTCTTCAGAACCTTCTCTAGGCACTTCTCTATATGTTCATTTTCACGGACACAACCTGAAAAATTATAATCATTTTTCAAAAATATTTGGTGACTATGGAACCTACCTATTGGAATCAAGATCTAATGCCATTTTAGTCATTCCCGAAAGTCAGGGAAAATGTGAAACTTATGATCATTTTTTTTCAGATGAAAAACGTACACTCAATTTTTTTTCTGGAATAAAAAACTCCATCCAGGAACTCATTGGAGACAATGTTCACTCCTTAGTTTTATCAGGACATAGTGGTTCCTATAGAAGTTTAAACCAAATTTTAAAGTACAAAAATATCTTTAAAGAAGTAAGAGCTGTCGGATTATTTGATGCGACTTATGGGGATATAGGCCAAATCGAAAAGTGGATTATTCAAAATAAAATTGAAAACAATAATGTCATTTTATACAACAGCTTCGTAACTGGCAAAAAAGCTACTGCGGAAAAAGGAAGTCTTTTACTGGAAAACCACCTTAAAAAATTAAACTCTGAAAACATTTTTTCTGTCCCCATTAAAGGTGAAGGTGAAACTCTTGATCAGCATTTTTTTATTTTAAGAAATGGTGGACTTAAGTATTTCTGGGAAAAAACATCAATTTATAATTTGTGACTTAGAAAACTGTGGGCCTTCACTAGAAGTTCAGCACGCGCCTCTTGTTGATTGACTTTAAAACTTACCGACACTGATGTCATATCATAAAATGAGACCTCCCCAAAAGAAAACAGCTTTTCTAACTGACCGACAAGATTTTGGGCGACATCAAGATGACAACCAACAAATGACAATATTGCGTAGTCTTCTTTTTCAAGTAAGGTCACCGCTTTTAATTGAAAATGGGCATCTTGGCTTTGAGTAACAGTTGTTCCTCCTAAGTTTGGATTCAAACTAGAGCCAACGAAGACAGGAATATTTTTTCTTTTTGTCGGCAAAAGCGTCGTTGGAAAAAGAACCTTTGCTCCCAGAGTCGCGAGCGCTGTCGCTTCATCGTAAGAAAGATTTTTAATATATTTGGCCTCTACTATTGCACGTGGATCAGCACTGGCTATACCAGGCACATCTGTCCAAATTTGAACGACTGATGCACCAATGGCCTCACCAAATAAAGCCGCACTATAGTCTGATCCTTCGCGACCTAAGGTCGTTGTATTGCCAAGTAAATCTTGTCCAATAAAACCTTGAGTGACAAAAAGAGTATTCTTCATTAGACCTGGCATTAAATGAGTTTTGGCTTTTTCTAAGATCAAATCAATTTGCGGCTCTGCTTTTTGAAATTCAGAGTTTGTTTTAATAATCTCTCTCGCATCAATAAACACGACATTTTTTTCAGGCACTCTTAAGCGAATGAGATCACTCATTAAGAGCGAAGAAATCCTTTCACCTAAACTATAAAGTTGATCCATTGTTTTTGGTGAACAAAATTTTGCGTTTAAAATTTCTTGAGCTACGAGATTCAATTCCTCATAGAGGAATTTTAAATCAGACCTGACTTCCTCACTTGAATAAAGTTCTTCTGCGATTTTTGAGTGCCTGGTCATCATTTCAAGAATTAAATTTGATAAGGTGCTCGCATCGCCTTTCTGTGCTGCTTTTGCGATAAATTCTAATAGGTTCGTGGTATTTTGTGTCGCTGAAATAACCACTATTCGAATATCAGAATTATTTTCAACAACACTTGCCGAGCGAAGCATGGCCTCAGCGTCTTTAACACTACTACCACCGAACTTTGCAACAACCCAATTGGGATTCATAGATTCTCTCACCTAATTTCTTTAATCTCTGGTCAATTTTTTATAAGATGTTTTACTAGGGATAAGGGCCTTATCACCAAGTCTGCGTTTCTTATCTTCTTCATAGTCTGAGAAGTTTCCATCAAAATAAATCACTTGATCACCTTCAAACGCAATCATGTTGGTAGCAATTCTATCTAAGAAAAAGCGATCATGGGAAATAACCACCGCACAACCTGCGTACTCCATAAGAGCCTCTTCAAGGGCACGCAGAGTATTCACGTCGAGATCGTTCGTCGGCTCATCTAATAAAAGAACGTTTCCTTCTTCTTTGAGCATGGCCGCTAAGTGGACTCGATTTTTTTCTCCACCTGAGAGTTCTTTTATTTTCTTTTGTTGATCTTCACCAGCGAAGTTAAATTTTGAAATGTACGCGCGAGCATTCACTTCACGTCCACCTAATTTTAAAAGATCTAGTCCTCCAGAGATACAATCAATGACTGTTTTTTCTGGATCGAGGGCACGATCTTGATCAACGTAGGCAAGTTTTACAGACTCACCAACTTTAAGAGATCCACTTGTTGGTTGTTCTTTACCGGAAATCATTCTAAATAAAGTTGTCTTACCTGCACCGTTAGGTCCGATAACACCAACAATTCCTCCAGGAGGAAGTTTAAAATTTAAATTTTCGTAGAGCACTCTCTCACCATAGGCTTTTGAGACACCGCTAAACTCAATAACCTGTTGGCCCAATCTTGGCCCTGGTGGGATGAAAAGTTCATTCGTTTCATTTCTCGCTTCACTTTGAACTTGCTGACGTTTTTCATATTCATTAATTCTTGCTTTTGATTTTGCTTGGCGAGCTTTAGGAGCAGACCTAATCCACTCTAATTCTTCTTTCATCGATTTTTGGCGTTTTGATTCTTGCTTTTCTTCAGTCGCAAGTCGTTTTGATTTTTGTTCTAACCAACCAGAATAATTTCCTTCAAAAGGAATTCCTTGCCCGCGGTCAAGTTCTAAAATCCAACCAGCAACGTTATCGAGAAAGTATCTATCATGGGTAACGGCAATGACTGTTCCTTTGTATTGTTGAAGATGGCGCTCTAACCACCAAACAGTTTCAGCATCAAGGTGGTTGGTTGGCTCATCTAATAAAAGAATATCTGGTTCTTGTAAAAGCAGTCGGCATAAGGCCACACGTCTTTTTTCCCCTCCAGATAAAACGCCGCATTTTTGATCGGCCGGAGGACAATTTAATGAATCCATGGCGAGATCTAGTCTAGAGTCTAAGTCCCAAGCGTTAGCCGCATCAAGTTTATCTTGAAGGTCCGCTTGCTTGGCATAAAGTTTTTCCATTTCTGCATCTGAAAGTTCTTCACCGAATTTGGCGTTCACTTCGTCGAATTCGCGAAGAAGATCAACTGTCGCTTGTGCCCCTTCTTGCACGATTTCTCTGACTGTTTTTTCTGGATCTAACTGAGGATCTTGCTCAAGGTAACCAACAGTATAATTTTTAGCGAGAGTAGTTTCTCCAAGATAATCTTTATCAACTCCGGCCATAATTTTTAGAAGTGTCGATTTACCAGAACCGTTTAATCCTAGAACTCCAATTTTAGCTCCATAGTAATATGAGAGTCTGATATCTTTGAGGACATGCTTTTGTTTGTAGACTTTTCCTACTCTGTTCATTGAATAGATGATTTGCTTATCATTGACGTATGACATGATTATTCCTTCTTGAAGTGAGCTAACTATAGCTCACTAATCTACCTAAATTTCTCCTATTGTTCCATGAAAAATTGAAAAATTGAGTAGAGATAGTAGAAATAAGCAGGAAGATAAAAACCAGCAAGAACTGAAAATTTTAAGGCCTCTAACTGCTTCAAATACTGCTCAAAGCTCATGGTCTTTTGGTGCCATATTTCTTCAAGAATATCTTTACATTCACCTTTAGGACTAATTCCTGCATCTTTCCATTTCATAATGGCCTGGTCTAATCGTGAAGCGCAGGGTAAGAAAACCTCTTCCTTGGCCATGGGGCCTTCAAGCACAAGTGATTCGCTGATGGCCCTTCCATTGGAAAATCCAAGATCAACCATATTCACAAATAAATAAAGTCTTTCAATAACTAGAGTGTATTTAGAGAAACACCGTTCTTTGATGACTTGGGAGACTTTAAAAAAACATATAGCACCCAGAAATTGTAAAAACAGAATAATAAAAAAATCAAAAAGTCTCATTTTTACTTCAACCATGAAGCTCGTGAAAAAAATAAATCCCCATGTAGTTAAACTCATCATCACGAACTGTAATTTTCCATTATTTTGTACCACCAGGCATTTTTTTTCAAATTGAATTTCTTTAATGAGATTACTTTTTAATTCTTGGAGGGTTACTTTTAGTGACATTCCAAACTTGCGGTGTCCTTCAATGAGTTTTTCTAAAAGCTGGGTATAAAAACTATAATGCGGAATCAGTGAGAGTTTAAGTTTATTGCCCTGAGAGATTTGAGTTTCAAGGGAACTTAAATAAGATTGTAAAAGTTCGGCACGTCCGATAAGTGACCTAGACATCCGTCTATTTTTGATACTTAAAAATAAATCAACTGAAGTTTGATAAAAATGAAAAAGCTTATGCCAAACTTGATCTGGCAAGAAGTTTAGAGTCAAAAGCAAGAGAATATAGATAATGACTGATAACAACATGAAAAAGATCATGCCAAATACTAGGAGGATAGAGCAATGTTGGAGAAAGTTGATTGACGAGATAATTCATTTTTGAAATATTTAAAGTATGAAAGAAACCACTATTAAAACACCTGATATCGAGAAAATAGGACAAATCACAGAGACTGATTTATCTGAGTTTAATCCCCTCCTTGAAAAAATCGAAGCCCTTGAGGCACGCATAAAAATCTTGGGTGATATTTGCAGCGAAATTAATCCTTATGCTGAAATCTCAAACGAGCTAAAAATGAAGCTCATGGATTACAATATTTTAGATTTATCTGATCCCTTTAAAGTCACAAACCAACTTCTCATGCTTTTAGAAGACACTATCGACGAGCTTCATATTTTAAAACCATTTGATGACAGCAATCTTGCAGACAAAGAAATTTTATAAATGATCACCTCATCTCCTAAAGTTAATCTTCACCCTGCTTCATGCAAGTATTTAAAGCTTGGCCATCCTTGGATTACAGACGACTCTTACACTAAAAAATTTCCCATGAAGGCTTTTAGCCTCATTGGTATTGATGAGAAATCAAAACAAGAAATTGCTCTCTTAATCCAGGATCAAGAACATAAAACGGTCAAGGCCAGACTTTGGAGTTTAGATAAGGCGGAATGGTCTCAAAGCTTTGAAGAGATACTTGTTAAGAGATTAAAAAAAGCAATTGAGCTTAGGCTTCCCCTAATGAAGGAAAGAAACAACGTCTTTTTAGTAAACGCGGAAAGTGATCAACTTCCAGGCCTTTTAATTCAAACTTTAAAAAACGAGGTGATGATACAGTATTATGCTTTTTTTTGGGGTAAGTTTGAAAGTTTAATTATTGAGATGATTAAAACTTCTCTACCTAACGTTAATGCTGTTTGGGTTCAAGAACGAAACTTTGATCAAAAAAAAGCTATTAGATCTCTTGAAGGGAAAGAGTCTTCTGAATTTATTCTTAGCGAATTTGGCCTTCAGTATCAAATAAAAATCAATCAGCACTATGATTTTGGAATTTATAGTGACATGAGTGCCATTAGAAAAGCGATGAAGCCTTACTTGGTGGGGAAAAAAAGTCTGCTGAATCTTTTTAGTTACACTGGGGCTTTTTCCGTTTTTTCATTGAGTCTTGGTTTTGAACGTGTTGTCTCAGTAGACTTATCCTCAAAATACTTAGCTTGGCTTGATGAAAATATTTTATTAAATCCTGGGCTCTCAAAAGAAAATCATAAAAGTTTATGCATGCCTAGTGAGAGGGCCATGGATAAGCTAATAGGCGAAGGGCAAAAATTTGAAGTGATTATTTGTGATCCTCCGAGTGCTTCTAGTGATGGAGTTAAAGTTACAAATGCTTTGAAGTCTTATGAAACTTTACTCCTGCAAATGCTAGAACTTTTAGATAGTGAAAATGGTCAAATTTTTGCGTTTTTAAATACTCATACGATAAGCTGGAATAAATTTGAGGAAAAACTCAAGCAGATCATTGACTCTTCTAAATTTAAAAATCAAATCATTGTTGGCAAGCGATTTAAATTGAGTGAAGACTGTCTTCCTTTAAAAGGGTTTCATGAAGGGGATTATTTGAAGGGTTTTCTTATTGAGTTTAAGTAAGTTTAAGAAAATAAACTCTAATAATTCTTATGCCCTTTTTGATTCCTGCTTCTTCCAACTTTTTTTAAACTTGTCTTTGCTTTCATCTTTTTCACATTTAAATAGGACTTTTTCAAACCGTTAAGATTTGATTTTTCTTTGTTTAATTCAAACGCCTTCGTTTCTGCATTGTTTTTTTGATCATCCATATAATCAAACAACGTAAGTCATAATCGCCATACGATTGACTCCTCCATCTGGAATTGTTTTAAGTCT
>JAYSPR010000044.1:0-8111 GCA_043721975.1 Bacteriovoracaceae bacterium | reverse complement strand
ACGACACAACGACTTCGCGGTCACAATCATTGGTCGGCTTAAAATTACTCTGACTTAAAGCGATTTTCAAAATATACCAATGCCTCCAGCTGGTTAGTCTGTAAATCATTTCATGAGTAAATTGATTTGGAACTTCGTGAGTATAAATCACCATGGCCTAAAACGATTAGGATTGTTGAACATAGCTTCCTTCGAAGTGCTAAAAAACATAAGACTGATTTTATTACCGTCTTCATTGATTATAATAATTTCAGAATGAAGGAAGCCGTTTTAAGAAAAGCCATTGGTGAACTAACTAATTCACATATAAAAGATGTTCAAGTAGAGAGAATGTTAGGAATGTTGTTCTCGAATTATCGCCACCTTTTAGAAGTTTTGCAAAAGATTTTTTCCCACAGGCAAGATTACTTGCAGGAAATTTTCAAGTAATAAAATTAATTCAACCAATTGTTCATCAATATAGAAAAGAACTCATAAAAAACAATAGAAGCAAATTTCGTTGGAGAACAAGGGTGGTCAAAGATTTCTGTTTCCTAGAAGGAATCTCTTTTAGTTTTCGACATGAGTAAATAGTGCTCCTATTTCTCCTGTCGACGTCTTACAAATCTTAAAACGTTTTCAATATCAATATGTTTACTTTAGCTCTTCACTTAAAAATTGATCTATTGATTTCATCATAGCTGGAAAGCGAAAATTAAAACGGTCTTCCCATCCTACAAAAACATCAGATGGACTTTTTGTAATGTTTCCATGCTTGATGTCTGATCCTTTTTCAAAATTCAACAAATATTTTGGACCCTTGATATTTAAAAAGAAATCCTTTGCAGCCTGTGGTTCAGAAGTCTCATCTTCATCGGTAATGGTAAGAAATGTTGGTATTTTTATAAGTTTAGCCAAGCTTGATCTTCTCATAGCAGCTGTTCCCAATTTATTTTTTCCATACATATCTAGAGAATCATTAATGAGATCTACAACCTGTTGTCCAGCGTAGGGTGAATAATCTGCAACATCATATCCATCTGCGGATAAATTGAGTCCATCATTGAGCGTATTATTAGTCGCTTTACCATATTGAATGGCCCAATATGTTTCTTGTGATAAATAGATGGCCGGTGACCACAATACAAGTGCACTAACATCTTCTGGATAATCAAGTGCAGACCGTATAGCTAATAATCCGCCATTAGAAAATCCAGCTAAAATAATTTTTTTTCCGAGTTTCTTAGCGATCTTTATACTAGTCTTTATATCATTGAGCCAATCTTGATACTTCACTTTTTCCATCGCCTTAGATTTTTTACTCCAGTGGCCACTCAATAAGGGTGCAATTACGTTGATTTTTTTAGAATGAAAATGATTTATAATACCCTTTAAATAATTTGGTGACTCATATAGACCGTGAATCATTACAACTACATATTCAGTTTTTTTACCATGATGAAGAATAATTGGACTATGTCTTTCGTGACTTATGTTTTTTTTTGCTTCATTCAAATAAGAATCAAACTCTAAAATCCCTTCAGAAAATGACAATTCATCTTCAGTTTGTTGTAAATGATTTTGCTCACATGGTATTGTTGAAAGATAAGTTAAATCTAATGGACGTGAGAGTAGATTGACTACTGGCCGCATTGAGTTTTTTAAACTGAATAATTCTTCTTCTTGAGCACAATATGCTTGAAGACTATTAAGGACGATCATTAGGGCCAAAAGTCTTCTAAAAAGAATAATGAGACTAATGTGCAATTTGATCTCTCAGGTACATTATTAAATCTTGTAGAAACTAAGTCAATTGACTACAGGATATCTGATCATGAGATTTTGTAAAGTTAGGTAAATTTAATCTTCAGAGTTATTTAGATAAAATCAATGTCTCAATACGCCAATCTAAGGCAGACTTTTTTAATTGAACTTTCCCGATAAACTTTCTACTTCTCAGTATAGAGTCCTATTAAATTCTTCAAATGAACCTAAGCCGATTATGGCAAATCCTAATCTCGCCTTGCAAAGTAACGAAACTTTTAATGTTCCTATGAATAGTATTTTTGGAGTCGCTTATTACATTGACACTCAATCAGACTTAAATCCTGAGTCCATTATCATGGGAAGTTATAATTGGTATGAAGATAAAAAACTACGAATTGGAGATGAATTTGATAACAAAGTAATGAACTCAGACAGTGCCAAATGGAGTTTCCCTTTCTCAGGCTCTACTGTTGTTCAAAAAATTCCTAACACTACCACGCAAGTTTTTCAATTAGCATTACGGTCTCTTACCAATACTCGCCCTAATGGGATAATAAATAAAATGAACTATGTGAACTACATCGTTCGAGTCTTTAAAGAAATTAATGCACTAATTTGGTCTATCCTAAGGAGGAAGTAAATTTATTCTAGCTAATACGAATCATTGCTCAGGAGATTTTGATCTTAGTGAAAATTAGATTCAACTACAAATACTAGCGCCCTATGCACCGGACTGAGTCGTTGCCGTAACTGCGATTATAGTTGCTTAATACACCATCAAGTCCATTATAAAACCAAGCGTGGTTTGGGTTGCTGGCATTTAGTGTGGAGGTCCAGAACCAGTAATCCATATTCGGTAGCGCTGCCCTTACTTCGTTCTTATTGGCCTCTTCATATTCTTCTTTTGAGGGAAGCCTCCAAGAGACTTCATTAATCTGACCAACTTCGTCAAGATCAGCCTTGCACGCTTCCATCGCCTTAAAATGGTTCATGCCTGTCTCAAGGCGATCGCCCCACAGAAGACCCGATTTAGTGTCTTTGTAAATTTCTTTAAACTCTTTTGTTCTTGTCACTAAATTGAAGACACCCTTTATTGAGGACTCTTGTTCGGAACAATCTCTTATCCGGTCTGGTATGGGGCCATTGAGACCGCAAGGAGTTTTTGCCTCTACTGTTGAGGGAAACCTCTTAATCTCTTGAACATGGGAGCAACCCAGGAATGTTGTCATTGGGAATACAGCGAGTAATAACATATATTTTATCAAATCATCCCCTGTACCAATATGTATGAACCATAGTCACATATCGTCTTAATTATTAAAAAACTTAAGCTGCAGCGACACTTCTTGATCGACGATAGAGAGTATTTATTAGCATTATTTGCAGCATCGAGTCCTTGAACTACTAAATTCCCTCTTTCAATATGTTTCTCAATCAATTTTATTGCATATCTTTCATAATATTCTAATGTCCTCATTGAAGATTATACTAGAAGGGTTATTGTAGAAAAATATAATTCCAAAATTGTTAGTTTCACTTTTCACTCCATAAATGTTCTTTTTTAAGTTTAGTTATTTTTTTTGATTTGTGTGTTTTTGAAATATTTTCCAATATAGTGTAGGAGCATATAATAGTTGAACAATAATCTAGCATTGTAATTTAGATTAATGATTCGTAATTTCGGAGTTAACCTTCCAAGGCACGATTCTTAATACTTAGCTAAAGAAAATCCAACAAAGATCGGTTCAAAGGCAATTATTAATATTATGTGAAAGAAACGCTAAAGCATTTAACCAAGTCCGACTAAAGAATTTTGATCTGAAGCCGATACGAGATCAACTTAAGATCTGGAGAGCATGGTTGGAAAAAGATCAAAACATAACAACTTTAATAAATCGTTATAAAGCTGAAATCGAAGAAATCTTAATCGAATGTGAACATATTTATCGCTTAACTATAGATTATGAACTCCTCGATAGTCGCTTAACAGAGTTACTAGATGCCGCAAAAACGGATGGCCTGGATGAAAAAATAATCTGGGGACTTATTCAGGCCAAAATTCCCTCTTATATTAATTACATCAATTCTAAAAAATCTTGCCATTCACAAATGCCCACTGGCAAAAAAGCGGCTTAGGACTTACCATGTAAAGATCATCTTTTTTATAGGAATTGATCTTTGTTAAAAGAACTTCTCACTTATTTTTTAGAAACTCCAGCTCTAAAAGAAGCAAGGAAGTTTGGTCATTTAAAAGAGAGTATCTCTTTAATCTCCAGAGAAGCAAGATGTAAGACAGCTTGGCTTCCTCATCGCACTCAATGTAAAAATTTTATTTTGGAATCATTAAATAAAGCGCAAAACTATGATTCACTTCTCATTTTGGGGTCGGGGCCACTTCACGAAATTCCTATAAAAGAACTCGCTTTAAAATTTAAAAAAATCGTCTGCGTTGATATCGTTCATTTAGGCCAAACGAAAAAATCGGTAGCTCAGTATAAAAATATTGAATTTGTCGAACACGATATTTCTGAAACAGAAAAGAAGCTCTCACATGGGAGTCTCGAAACTCTTATGCCTGAGAGATTTCTTGGTGAGAAATGGGGGCTCGTTTTGTCTGTCAATATTATGTCTCAACTCCCCCTTCATTTAGAAAAGTTTATAAGTCACCATTTCAAAGGTCAATTTGATGAGCTTCAAGTTAAAAACTATTTAAAAAAAATCACTGAAAATCATTTAGCTTACCTAAGGGCCTTTAAATCTCCTGCCATCTTAATTACCGACGTAGAAGTGCACTATCTCGATTGCCAGGAAAAACTCATTGAAAATAACTCTCACCTAGGCCATCTCAATTTACCTGCACCAGATGCCCAGTGGTTTTGGAATCTGGCCCCCATCCCAGAGTACGACAAAGATGTGGCCATCAAAATGAAAGTCCAAGCTTATCTTTTAAATAATCATTGATCTTTAAGGATTAATCTCCTCATAATAATGTATGAGCAAAAAAAGTGGTGCATTTCTCGTTGGTGCGGGAATATTTTTAAGTCGTATTGCTGGCCTTTTAAGAGAAAGGGCCTTCGCTCATTATTTTGGAAACTCCGACGCCGGTGATGCCTTTAAGGCCGCTTTAAAAATTCCTAATTTTTTACAAAATCTTTTTGGTGAGGGGGTACTCTCCGCTTCTTTTATCCCAGTCTATGCCGGAGTCCTAGCTAAAAAACATAATGATGAAATTGAAAATAAAGATCAACATCTCGAAGCTGCTCATATTGCTTCAGTTATCGGATGCCTGCTTTTTTTACTCACGGCCATCATGGTGCTAGTTGGAATTGTGGCCACACCTTTTTTAATCGATACAATTGCTCCTGGTTTTAAAGATGCCAAGCGCGAACTTACCATTAAGTTAGTGCAAATCTTTTTTCCTGGAACAGGGCTGGTTGTTATGTCGGCTTGGTGTTTAGGAATTTTAAATAGTCACCGACGTTTTTTTCTTTCCTACGCTGCCCCCGTGGTTTGGAATGTGGCCATCATTGCCACTCTCCTTTATTTTGGTCATGATAGTTCTCAGTATGACTTGGCCATAAAGGCCGGCTGGGGTCTTGTTCTCGGAAGTTTCCTGCAAGTCTTTATTCAAATACCAACAACCCTCAAGTTACTTAAGTATTTTAAAGCTTCATTAGATACAAAAAATAAACACGTCAGGCTTATCTTAAAAAACTTTGTTCCCAGTGTAATTTCACGGGGAGTAGTCCAAGTGAGCTCTTACATCGATAATATCTTGGCGAGCTTACTGCCAACAGGAGCCGTTTCAAATTTAGCGTTTGCTCAGACTCTTTACATACTTCCTGTCTCCCTATTTGGAATGAGTATTTCCGCCAGCGAGCTTCCCGAGATGAGTTCACTCACTGGTACAACAGAAGAAATTTATCAAAAATTAAAAGACAGGCTTCAAAGAGGAATCGCAAAAATAAGTTTTTTTATAGTTCCTTCTGTCTGCGCTTTTTTAATATTAGGTGATGTTTTAGTGGCCGCTTTATTCCAAACGGGAGAATTCAACGCCCATGACACACATATCGTTTGGATTGTTCTCATTGGATCAAGTGTTGGACTTCTCGCTAGCACGATCGGCAGACTTTACTCTTCAACTTTTTACGCTTTAAAAGACACGAAGACGACGCTCTATTATGCCATGATCAGAATTTTCTTTACCACTGCACTAGGATATCTTTTTGCTTTTAAGCTCGCTCCTTTCATTAGTCTTGAAGAAGGGTATGCGACAGCAGGATTAACATCTTCCGCAGGGCTAAGTGGATGGATTGAATTTGCTCTTTTAAGAAGAAAGCTCAATTCTATTATTGGAAAAACCGGTGTGAATTTTTTCTATCAATGCCAATTGTGGAGTTGTGCACTGGTCGCAAGTGGAGTGGGACTTGCCATTAAAATGTCTCTCCATCAAGGAATTTTAAGTCACAATATTCCAAAAGCTGCCTGTGTTTTTTCAGTCTATGGTGTCCTCTATTTTATTTTTACTTACTTTCTTAAAATTGAAGACTCTAGAGTCGTAGTGAATAAAATTTTATCTAAATTTAGTTAAGGATATATATGGAAATGAACCCGGCCGTGAGCGATATTTTAAAATTTTCAATAACGCTCATTTCAATTATTAATCCTCTCGGGGCCATTCCTGTGTTCTTAGGTTTCACAAAAAATCATAAAAATCTCAATATCAAAAATGTCACGAATACTTGTGCGATTGCCTGCACGACAACTATTTTAGTAAGTTTAGTATGTGGTCAGTTTCTCTTAAATTTTTTTGGAATATCTGTGGCCTCTTTTACCATTGGTGGTGGTGTTCTGCTTTTTATGATGGCCTTCAGTATGATTTCAGGCCAGCAATCAAATACAAAAATGAATAACGATGAAATCAGATCGATGGATTTTGAAAGAGAAATAGGAATTATTCCACTGGCAATTCCCTTATTATCTGGACCTGGGGCCATTTCCACTTCAATCATTCATGCAAAAAATTTTACATCGAGTGCTCATTGGATCGCAGGGATTGTCATGGTTGTTCTCATTGGACTTCTCATTAAAATTATTCTTAGTTATGCGGAGAATATAGGTGAGAAACTCGGTCAAATAGGACTTAACGTGATGACGAGAATCATGGGACTTATTTTATTATCAATGTCGATTGAAATGATTGCCTTTGGTATTAAAGAAATTATTCCTGTTTTAAAAGGTACATTCTAAAATCAATTCTTAACTCATTCCTAACTGGTCGACCCCATTAAAACTCTTTAAATTAAGCGCCAGAAGCTTAAAACATATCTTAATTTCCAAGGGAGGAAACTTTTATGTGGAAAAACCTATCCAATCTTATTGTCAATTTGTTCTCATATTTATTTACGCGTCTCTCTAAAAAAGATTGCAAGGAAACATGGCGAAATCTCGAAATGCGCCCCAGACTAAACTTAGAAAACCTAGAAGATTTAAAAAAGTTTCAGATTAAGAATCTTTAGGAGTATACTGAGCCTAACTTCTAAAAGGATGGAGAATTATGGAAAGAAATACACGCGCTAATGGTCTTGATGTACAGACCCGTTCAGAAACAGCTGCAGGGTTTATGACGAGAGTTTACCAATGGATGAGTATTGGTGTTTTACTGACTGCTGGAATTTCAACTTATATTGGAACTAATCAAGACTTGGCGATGTCAATCGCTACAAATAGAGGCCTCTTTTGGGTTCTCATCATTGCTCAGTTCGGAGTTGTCATTGGGCTTTCATCAATGATTCAAAGAATGAGCACACTCATGGCCACAGGATTATTTTTACTTTACTCGGCCCTTACAGGTGTGACTTTATCGACAATTTTTTTAATGTACACACAAGCAAGCATTCAATCAGCATTCTTTACAACAGCTGTTGGCTTTGCTGGATTGTCTCTCTTTGGTATGGTCACAAAAAAAGACTTAGGTCCTATTGGAACATTTTGTGGGATGGGTCTTTTTGGGCTCATCGGCTTTAGTGTTTTATCTATGTTTTTTCCATCAATGATGGGTGGAACTGCTGGACTTGTTTTTAGCCTAGTCGGTCTACTTATTTTTGCGGGCCTCACTGCTTATGACACTCAAAAAATTAAACTCATGGGTGCCCATGCAATTAATGCTGATGAGAGATCTAAAATTACTGTTTTAGGTGCATTAACGCTGTATTTAGACTTCATTAACTTGTTTCTTATTATCTTAAGATTTTCTGGAAATAGAAGAGACTAATTCCAATAAAGTTGATTTGAATATAAAGTTCAGAAAATAATTAGTTATATAATTAACATTAATTATACTTAAATTTTCTGAACCTTAATTT
>JAYSPR010000043.1:0-2050 GCA_043721975.1 Bacteriovoracaceae bacterium | reverse complement strand
TTACGATCCCATTTTTATTCCCCTCGAGGGAGGCGGTGAACTGACTGTTTCCGAGCTTAGCGAATGGAAAAACAAGAACTCACATCGCGCCATAGCGGTTGGTTTGGCCCAAAAGTTTTTCTCACAGAGAAGTTAAAATTCGTTGCCAAGTAATCATTTTTAAAATATAAAAGTGAACTATCTTTTCGTTTCTTTTATGTCGGAGCGTAGCGCAGTTTGGTAGCGCATCTGCTTTGGGAG
Organism: Bacteriovoracaceae bacterium; assembly: GCA_043721975.1. Classification (GTDB taxonomy): domain Bacteria; phylum Bdellovibrionota; class Bacteriovoracia; order Bacteriovoracales; family Bacteriovoracaceae; genus Bacteriovorax. Next base: position 1,810 of record JAYSPR010000043.1, on the reverse strand, counting down.
CAGAGGGTCGGAGGTTCGAATCCTCTCGCTCCGACCATTTCTCAATTTCACCCTTTTTTGCTAGTAAATTCCATGGTTTTCTCCAATTAAATCCAATGCTTCGCTCACTTAGAATAATGTTCGATCCCAAATCCGCATTTATTCGCGTTAATCCCATCCAAAAAATTTTCTAGTCATTCTGACAATCAAAAACCCAACCAAATTTCTTTTTTACTTTTTCGTCTCTTGCATTCAAGCCAAAATTCAGTCAAACCTGTCCTGTCATTATCTCAAAACAACTTTCTTATCGCTCCTTAGGCCTCAAATTTGACTCGAGGAAGGCCATCACAACTCATAGACGTAACTTTAGGCGCACGTCGGCCTTCACGCGGGCTAGCTCAGTTGGTTTACAATATTCAATTGTTAAAGAATCACGCTCAATCTGTTTGTAAACGAAACTTACTAAGTTTATGTGTCATAATTTTGAGAATTTTCTCAAGCATCTCCTTTGTTTTTTTGTTAAATCTTATTATTAATTTTCGAGCGTGATGTACCACCTGGCATGGTATTTTTATTAATTTATTTCTAACTTTTTTTGAGAAGCATCCATTATTTGAAATGAAAAATGATAAAAACCTAGTCATATTGTAAGCAAGAGTTCCAATCAAACCATAAGCTCTATTGGCATCAAGTTTTTGGCAAGGAAAGTGGTGAAAATCAAATCCATTTTTTTGCTCACGAATAAAATTTTCAGCATTAGCTCTACCACGATAAAATTCAATGACTTTTTCATTATCCATTTCAACTTCTTCTAGATTGGTTATGATTGAATAATAAGCATATCCGTTTTCACAAAGATCATCGAGCAGGCTTAATTGAATATCTTTTTTTTTCGCACGAATAAAAACGACTCTTAAATGCTTTAATCCTCCTGCTAGGTCTTTTATTGGATATAATCCACTGCCCGTCTCACATTCATCCGAATCGAAAAATTTGAGTTCTGCTTTTTTCCATTCCATTGAATTTTTATTTGAGAGCAATTGGCGAACTCGTTTCGACAAGTTTTCCCTAAGTACAATCGTAAATTTCACATTGGCATTGATCAGTTCATCGTAAAGTGTTTTTCTTCCGTAGGCCGAGTCTCCACGAAAATAGCGCTTCAAATGTTTTGGAACTTTTTTAAAAACTTTTCGAACCATTACTTCGCTGCCTTCTGCTGAAAAAGTATTTCCGGCCCTTAAATCAAAGTCATAACTAAACCCAAATTGGTCATAAGCATTTTGTGAATCCAGGCACCACATATTTTTATAATTCCATGCAAGTCCTTCCATTTTTTTGGCATCCTGCTCATGTGGAGTTGAATCCATGTTCAAAATAAAATCAAGATTATCTGGGTGCATTGCCATTCGCATTTGAAGAGATTGCTCCACCAAAAAATCACGAAACTTATCGATTGCATTGAATCGAAAGCTTCGCAAGAAATCTCCCATTGCTCTCGCTGAAACTCCGCCAGAACATAGTTCAGAATAAAGCGATTCATTTCGAAGCTCGTTAAGATCATCTAAGCAGTCACTGCCGCTGGCAAAAGAGAATAATAAGGATTTTATTTTATCGACCTGCGAAATTCCACGTGTTCTACGAAGCTCTGGCAGGAAAGAATCAAGTTTTTGGGCAAGATCGAGTCTTTCAAAGAGGCTGTTGAAAAAAAGTAAGCCACCATTTGCAGAAAGATCTTTATTTGTCTCTTCAATCACGATATTTTTAATCACAAGAAGCCTTTTGTTTTGAAAGTTTTTTAGTTGTTGTAAACCGAATAATATTTTATTCAAAA
>JAYSPR010000042.1:0-2277 GCA_043721975.1 Bacteriovoracaceae bacterium | reverse complement strand
CCTAGTTTTAATAAAAAAACCACCCGAAGGTGGCTTTTAAATGTACTTAAGATCTATTAATAAAATTGTTTAAATCAAATAAAATTACGTTTGAGCGCTTTCTCATTTTCTTTGTTTAACTTTACTCATAGGGAAGAGTTATTCATTTTCGTCATTCACTCTTCTCTTTCAATCTTCACAAAGTTAAGTTTTGATCTTTCAATCTCCACTCACTTCATATAAATGTAACTGCATTGTTAATGCCAAATTTAATTAATCATAAGTGACTTAATTCACAAACAACAAAAAATCATAGGGTAAACTTGCCCTTAAAAAAAATTATCATGGGGCAATTCGATCTTGATTAGTTTTGAAAATAAAGCTCTAATTAAGTTCAACAAAAACTAGTCAAAGATATTTTTAATTTTATCTTTTGAGGAAGATTAATGGACACTCAGTATTATCAAAGTACTCAAGGAAAACTTGCTTTTTACTCTTGGAATGAACAGCAAAAGACAGCCTTAATTTTCATACATGGTAATTCTCAAAATAAAAATAGCTTTAAATCTTTATCTGAAAGATTCTTAAAAGAAAATTGTGCAATTTATTTATTTGATCTTCCAGGTCATGGCGAATCGTGTCGACTAGAGGATTATAGTCTGTTAAATTTAGCGCAACTCATATCAGAGTTTATTAACTCAATAAAATCTGCAAAAAAAATTGTTATTGGACATTCATTAGGTGGGCACCTTGGATTTGAAATCTTAGCTCTCGCCAAGATTGATCATCTTATAGCCTTCGGTGCCCCACCACTAGAAATTCCATTTAATGAGCGTTGTTTTGAGTTAGACACGGCTTTTTCCTTTTTTTTCATGGCCGAAGCAGCAGATGAGTTTTTAATCAATGGCCTATCGCGCTTAGGCTTAAGCCCGTCCTTTTGTGATTTATACAAAAACTATTTCCTAGAGACTGATCAAACCTTTCGTGAGAAAGTTATTAGTTCTATTGCAACTGGAAAGTATGCAAACGAACTAGAGTATGTGTCGAATAATAGAGAGAAAATTACTATAGTAAATACCTTAAATGATCCTCTAATAAATTTAGCTTATCTTAAAGAATTAGGAACAATGTACCAATTACGAATGATTGATTTATCTGCCGGGCATTATGCTCATATCGAAAATGAAGATTTTTTCTTCGAGCTCACCAAATCCCATTTAACTTAAAAAATTAATTGAAATTAATTTGTTTTTTGCAGGGGCCCCACTATACTTTAATGTACCATGGAACAAGTTCAAGAATTTCAATATCAACAGCATGCTGCTGACCTGGCCTTACAGGCAGAAACTATTTGGGGTAATAGATCTCGAGTTCGTGATTTATTTTCTATGACAGACATAGAATACTCATTATTTCTAGAAGGAAAACATTCTGTCGACACCTTATCATTTGCTCATTTTGCTAGTGAGTTAGGGTTCGGGTTAGAATCTTTTTTTAACTTGAGTGTCGATTTAGATACACTAAAAGATCATGCTAATGGAAATACTCTGTCTCTTCCCCTCAATTACAGTGAAGGTGCGACAAGTAAAAAGTTTTCTTTCATTATGCTTATGAAAGAAATTGAAATGCAATTTGGAGCACAGTTTCTTCAAGCCTCACTCCGAAAATTGCAAATACACTCTGATATTGCTAATGACCCTAATGGCTTTATAAATTATAAAGCCTTTGATGATTTATTTGCGAATCTTATGCGAATGGGTGTCTCAAAGGAAGTCATTCATTCTTGGGGTAAATTTTCATTTGATACGCTAAAAGACGCTGAGATCTTTGCACCTCTTCGAGACAAGAAAAATACAAGCTCTTTTTATGAGACTTATTTAACTGAGATACTTTCTTCAGTAGAAAAAAATAATCTCTATAAAGTAAAAAAAATAACTCCTACTTATTTAATTTTAGAGTCCCATGAAAATCCTGAAATGTTAGAAATGTTTAAAATTAAGCGCATTGGTAAAAGTACTCGTTGTATTTATCGTGCTGGTATCTTAAGTGGTGCTAGTCAAATTATTGGAAAAGGTTACTCACAAGTCATTGAAGAGAAATGTGTGCATCGTGGTGATTCGCACTGTGTTTTCAAAATATATTTTGCGTGAAAAAAAATGATTAAAACAAATAAAAACTTTTTACAATCTCAAGTCAAGACGGCAGGTTATATTATCTACGCAGTAAGAGTATCCCTAGGCTTAGGTCAGCAAGAAACTGCTCAAATGTTAGGCGTTACCCAAGGCTATCTTTCCAAAG
>JAYSPR010000041.1:0-36508 GCA_043721975.1 Bacteriovoracaceae bacterium | reverse complement strand
AAAGTTTGCCACTTTCCTGCGCCTTTATAAACAAAGACATCACTTGTTTGGCGATACTTAACAATTAATTCTTTAACACTGTCATGATTCAAATCTTCTAGTACAACATGATAATTTCTTTTGTGATAATGTCCTTTCATCGTTTTTTCTTCTTCAAAAAAACTAGCTCCCTTAAAGGCACTTAAAGTCTTTAAATTTTTATCATCGATCGTCACTGCGTAAATGCGGGATGTCCCCTGAAAATTTAAATAGCGGCTAATTCCTTCGTAATAATAAAAAACTAAGATTTTGGTTGTTTGACTCAATCGCTTGAATTCAATTCTAAATAATTCAGAGTTAAAACCCTTGGCTTCAAACTTATAGGAAAAAATCTTTGTCTTATTTTCATCTAAAATATCCACCCAGTCCTCACTGTCTTTTTTTACAAAAACGACATACTCTGACTTTCCATCATCATTTAGATCAAGTGCGTAAAATGGGGAGTGAATGGTATAAGAATAATGCTTTTCTTTAATCTCAATTTCTTTATTCAACTCACCCGATAAGAGTTGCCTTAAATATCGCTCATCTTGCCCCCAAGAGGCCGTAGATATGAACAACAATAGCAAGAAACGAGACAAATTACTCATAGCTTCAATTCTATACGAGCTTATTAAGTCGAGCAATTTCGCACATTTTTCCTAGCCAAGAGTTTGATTTCCTTAGTAAAATGGTTTGTCTCATTGGCCACTTAAGTAAGGATAAACATGGATTTTAATCTCCTATATACAAAAAATTACCAACAAGGGATCTTGAGGTCTTTCAAAAAATTTGAAGGCCTAAGTTCAAAAATTATAGATCTCTCTGAAGCTAAGACTATGCCACTTCAAGGTCTCCTAATTTCTGATGACTTAAAAAATGATGATTTTCTCACAGGTATTGAAAGTGAGCTTAAGTTCTATCCCATTCGCTCTAGTTCGGAGTTCTCTTTAAGTGCGGATGCTTTTGAAAAATTAAACTATGATGAAGCCAAGATTATTTTTGATAAAATGAGAGAAAATTGGATTCTTCAAAATAATATTTCAATGATTGAAGAAATGTTCAAGGTTAGAAATCATCTTTTGAGTCTCTGGCCAAATGACCGTGCTGGATTTTTTGAAGAGCTGTGGTTTATCCTAAAAACAAATTTAGGTGCTAATAACATCAAGCTTATCTATAACGATCTTATTAAAGCTAAAAATGAAAATGAAAAAAACAAACTCGTTAAAGTAAAAATTATCGGTGAACGCTTCCCTGAAATGGTCTCTGTGGATGAAATGGATGAAGTAGTTTTAAAAAGTTACGAAAAAGAATTTGGAAATATTTTTGAAATCACTGATTATAATAAAGAGAAAGGGCAATTAGTAATTTGTGGTTCAATTAAAAAATCGCCAATTCTCATTATGACAAATATTTATCAGCTCACAAGACTTCAAAAAGCTATCGTCAGTTCACTTTTTGATGGGCTTAATCATTAAAATCGCAGCTGATGAAGTAAGTCCTCACCTCTTCCTTTTATAACAAGCTCTCCTTCAATTTTAGATTGAGATCTGACGGTTTCACTTGTTCCAGGGCTTGCCAAACAATTACCTTGATAATCATAGGCCTCTGATCGGAAGGCTCTTTGTAAGTTTTCATTATGAATTAATTCAACAAAGACAATGTTTTTTGAATCATTTGCAGTGAAGTTAAACTCGAAATTAAGTTCACTATTTTCTACTTTGAAGTCTTGGGCTTCACCATCTATTTTAAATTGAATCCCAAGCAGATTTTGATCTGGCAGAGCAATCGGTTTCATCGCAAGATCCGAGACAACTCTTTTAAAGTTACAAAAGCACATCCCTGCCTCTATCACATCCATTTTGCATGATCGTTGCCTTCCTTCAAATTCTTTGACGACAACATTCTCTGAGAAATAAGAGGTCTTTAATTTAAAAATTAATTTTTGTCCTAAATTAATTTGCCATTTTTTATTTACTATATTTTGGCTGCCTGTGACAGTCTTTTCATAAAAGTATTGATCATTCTTGACCAATTCCTCTTTGCTAAAAAAAATTGCATAGACTGTCTGACCAGCAATGGTAATCTGGGATTCACCATTAAGAATTCTAAATATTTGATGAGTATCCTTTAATTTCAAAGATTCAATTCCTTCTTTTAAGGGTATGCCAGCTGGGAGAAAGAATATTTCTTCTTGATTTGAATAGGAAACAATCACTTTTAAATGAGTTTTTTCACGATCCTTATAAAGTTCTAAATCTCTTTGACTTAAATTCATTTCATTTTTTTCAAAAAGAAATTCATCACCTGTCTTAATTTTTACTGACTCGAAATTTAGTTGAGTGCTCACCATTTGATTTAAGAGTTTTCTTCTTAAGATTGATTGTTGATCTTCAAAATTAAAAGTATAAAAACTTTTAGCTTCAAAAAGTTTAATGTTTCGGGTAAATCCAGAGTTTACATCTTGAGATTTTTTACAAGAACAGATGAGACTGATAAATAGTAATAAAAAACAAAATTTCATAATGCCTCCATTAAATTGAGTCATTACGATATAGCTGATATTTCCATTCAGGGTCGAAAAAAAGATCCACTGTAGTTAATCTATTTCAAAAATGAAAAATTAAAGAGTCTTATAAGTTCCAAATGGGCCGAGAGGCTCGCCCGCTAAGACGTGAAAATGAGTGTGGAAAACTGTTTGTCCTCCATGCTTTCCCATATTCGTAACAATTCTAAAACCTGTGTCATCTAGTTTTTTTTCTTTCGTAAAAGCAGCAATAGCAGAGAAGACTTCTTTTAATCCATCTCCATCATGGGCCATTTCTGTAATATCTTTAGTGTGCATTTTATGAATAAACAAAAGATGATGCTTTGCTTGTGGATGCAGATCATGAAAACCAAGAACTAAGTCATTTTCAAAAACTTTCTTCGAAGGTATTTCACCATTTACAATCTTACAAAATAGACAATTTACACTCATTTTAAGTAGGGTTCCCCGGAACGCGTTTAATATTCGCCCCTAAAGCAGTGAATTTATCGACTAATTTTTCATAACCACGATCAAGGTGATAGATACGTTGAATTTCGGTCTCACCTTCTGTCGCTAGTGCTGCAATAATAAGTGCCGCTGAAGCTCTGAGATCGGTACACATTATAGGTGCTGCCGTTAACTTTTCTCCACCTTGTATAAAAGCAGACTTTCCTTTCAAGGTTATATCAGCGCCTAACCTAACGAGTTCTGGAACGTGCATAAAGCGGTTTTCAAAAATATTTTCAGTGATCACTGAGGCTCCTTTTACTTGCGTACAAAGGGCAATCATTTGTGCTTGAGCGTCAGTTGGAAAACCAGGAAAAGGTGCTGTGTCTATTAAGCAGCCTTTTAATTCACTTTTAAAAACTTTAATTGAATTTTCACCTGTAATTATCTTGGCTCCCATTTCTTGAAGTTTCTGAGTCACAAAATCTAGATGGCGAGGATTTACACCTAAAATTTCAATATCAGATCCAGTGGCCAATGCGGCCATTAAATATGTAGCTGCTTCAATGCGATCTCCAATGGCCTCGTAAGTCACTTCTTTTAAGCTCTTCACTCCAGTGACTACGATTGTTCTTGTGCCAATCCCTTTCACATTGGCACCCATGGCATTGAGAAAATTCGCGAGATCATCTATTTCAGGCTCGAGAGCTGAATTTTCAATTGTTGTCACACCGTCAGTAAAGACCGCCGCCATCATTAAATTTTCAGTTGCACCAACCGAAGGAAAAGCGAGAGTCAAATGTGTAGCCCTCATTTTATCAACTTTGGCATCAACGTAACCGGAGTGAACATCTATTTCGCAGCCTAATTTTTCTAAGTTTGTTAAGTGCAGATCAATTGGTCTTGTTCCGATGGCACATCCACCCGGCAGTGAGACTTTCGCTTTTTTAAGGCGAGCTAAAAGAGGACCTAAAACAAAAATTGAAGCTCTCATGGTTTTAACAATATCGTAAGTCGCTTCATGAGAATTTAATGTAGAGGCATCAAATGTTGTAATATTTCCTTCTTTTTTTACTGTGACTCCCAGATTAGAAAGAAGCTTGATCATCGTTTTAATATCTTGAAGATCTGGCACATTTTGCAGATGAATAGGTTTATCTGATAATAAAACTGCCGCTAAAATTGGAAGGTAAGCATTTTTTGCTCTAGCAATTTTTACAGTACCTGAAAGTTTTGTTGGCCCTGAAATAATGAGTTTATCCATAGGTCTTTTCCTTATTTATTTTTTTAATCTTAAAAAACGATCTCTTTGTGTGTAATCCTTTATAACTAAAACTTCGCTAAAACCTAAACCACGGGCAAGTATCGCCAGTGTTTCTAAGTGATTTTCATGGCCTTCAACTAAGGATACACCGTGTGGAGATAATTTATTAAAAATACTTTTAAAAAAATCTCTAAACCATGTCTCGTAGTGAATATCTTCAAGAAACAAAGCCAGGTGTGGCTCAAAACTCATCACTTGCTGATGAACACCTAAAGCATCTGATTCTTTTTTAATATAAGGAGGATTCGATAAAATTAAATCAAAACTTCCTTTAATGTTTTCTAAGCGGTCAGTCTCTATAAAAGTAATTTTATGCTTATTAGGTATAGAAAATCTTAAGTTAAAAAAATTTTCTTTGGCGATTCTTAAAGCCTTATCTGAAATATCAGTGGCCACAATTTCCAGGCTAGCTGCTTCTTCATACATCAATGAAAGAGCAATGGCCCCAGTTCCAGTGCCCACATCTGCAATCCTGCAGGTTTTATTTTTAAAATTCTTTTTAATTTCAGTAGTGGCAAGTTCAACCAATATCTCTGTTTCACTTCTTGGAATGAGCACGTCTCGGTTCACTTTAAAAAGAGAACGATAAAAATAAGCATAACCAGTTATATACTCCAGTGGCATTCCTCTAATTAAATTTTCAAAAAAAATCGTTATTGGATTATGTCGGTGAGATTGATAAGGAAAATCAAATAAGTCTTCTGAATCGACACCATTTAAAAAAGCATGAAGTTTTATATCTTGCTTGAGTCTGTGAATTGTTATGCCAGGATAAGTGTTTGAAAGAAATTTTTTTTCTTTCAAAAAAAATTCTCTCAAATAACTATCAAGACTAAGAATACTCACTAGTCCTCTTGGCCTTTCATGAGTTCAGCTTGATGGTGAGCAATTAAGGCATCCGTAATCCCACCTAAGTCACCATTCATAACCCCATCGAGGTTGTGAACAGTTAGGCCAATACGGTGATCACTGATCCTATTTTGTGGATAATTGTAAGTACGAATTTTTTCTGAGCGATCCCCGTCACCAATTTGGCCACGTCTTTCGCTATCGATTTCATCTTTTTGAGCTTTAACCATATTATCGTAAATACGAGATCTCAAAATCTTCATGGCCTTTTCTTTGTTTTTTAACTGAGATTTTTGATCTTGGTTAGCGACCGACATACCTGTGGGAAGATGGGTAATTCGAACCGCAGAGTCAGTGGTGTTAACCGACTGCCCACCTGCCCCACCTGATCTATAAACATCAATACGAAGCTCGTTAGGATTTAACTCAAATTCAACTTCATCAACTTCTGGCATAACTGCGATGGTGATTGTCGAAGTATGAACTCGTCCCATTGTCTCCGTTTTTGGCACACGTTGAACGCGATGAACTCCAGCTTCCCATTTAAGTTTTGAATAAACTTTTTCGCCGGTAACTGTAAAAATAATTTCTTTAATTCCTTGATCACTTTCAGACATTGAATCAAGTTCAATTTTATAACCCAAATGGCGAAAATAGTTTTGATAAAGCCTGAACATATCTGAAACGAAAATCGAAGCTTCATCACCACCAGCACCGGCCCGCATTTCCATAATCACGTTGCGGTCGTCTAGTGGATCTTTAGGCAATAATAAAAGCTTTAATTTTTCTTCCAGATCCGGGATAAGAGCTTCTAATTCAGACAATTCCATCTTGGCCATTTCACGAAGATCTTCATCTTTTTCATTTTTTAATATTTCTTTGGAACCATCAAGATCATCTTTAATTTTTTTATATTCTTGAAAGGTTTTAACGATATCTTCAATGTTGGCTCGTTCAGAAGAAACTTCTTTAAATTCTTTCTGGCGATCATAAATAGATGGGTCAGCAAGCTTCTCTGAAAGCTGCTCATATCGAGCCACAACTGCTTCTAGCTTATCGAACATAGACATAAATATTAGCCTTCTAAAAAATCTTTTAAATTAAAATTACTATTTTCAATCTCACCCAGATTACGCAGATCAATCTCATCAACTGTGATTTTTTTCTCGTTTGCTTCTTTCAAATTGTATTTTTCCTCAAGAAATAAGACTGCTTTAATTGAAGCTAAAGCAACCTCAAGTTGTGAATCATCCGGTTCTTTTGTCGTGAGTTTTTGCAACATTCGACCTGGATAACTTAAAACCTTGCCTACATTTGAATCAGGATTTTTTCCTAAGAACTTAATGAGTTCATAAGAAATTCCTGCAATTGGAAAAGTGAGAGAAATTTTAAATAAAATGGCATAAAGATGCTTAATGATTACTGGAGAATGAGCTCCTACTGGAACAATGGCAAAAATAATGGCAAATAAAATAATCGAAACAAACATTAAAAAGAAAATAAAAGTCGTTCCACATCTCGGGTGAAATGTTCCGTGCTTTCTGGCATTTTCAATAGTGAGATCTTCTCCGGCTTCAAAAGTCGAAATCGATTTATGCTCAGCTCCATGATATTGAAAAACTTTTCTAATATCCGGAATAAAGCTAATTGAAAAAATATAAGTAAGAAAAATAAAGGCATTGATTGATCCATCAATGGCATGCCATTGCCAACTTTGAAGATCCCACGTCGCTCCACTGTAGTTTTGAATAAGAGCAGTTAAAACGTGAGGAACAAAAACAAAGAGTCCAATACCAAATAAAAAAGAAACGCCGATGGATAAAAATGTCTCCCAGCTAACTTTCTCTTTAGATTTTTTATTTTTTTCGTAGTCCTCTACGCTCATGCCTTTGGCCTGAGCTTCTTTCTTGTTCTCTTCATCCATCGCAAGATTTGCTGAGTAATTAAGAGAGACAATTCCATTGGCCATGGTTTCAACGAGCATCAAGATCCCTCTTAAGAAAGGTTTCTTTAAAAACGTTAATTTATTGGAAATTCCATACCACTGGTCTCTTCTTAAACGGATTGAACCATCAGGTTTCCTTACCGCAACAACGAAGGCATTGGGAGATCTCATCATTACGCCTTCGATGACAGCCTGGCCGCCAATCGAAGCGTATTGTTTTGAGACTAAAAGAATAAGTTTGTTAATCAATTTTTTTTTCATAAATTATGAGTTCATTGAGTCTAAAAATTCTGTGTTTGTTTTTGTTTTTGTCACTCGACTTAAAATAAATTCCATAGCATCGATTGGGGCCATAGCATGAAGAACTTTTCGAAGGAGGTATGATCTTTGTAGGTCGCTTGGTGCCATGAGCAGATCTTCTTTACGAGTCGAAGACTTGTTAATATCAAGGGCCGGGAAAATTCTCTTTTCAAGAAGTTTTCTGTCCAATTGAATTTCTGAGTTACCAGTTCCTTTGAATTCTTCAAAGATAACTTCATCCATTCTCGAACCAGTATCAATAAGTGCTGTCGCAATGATTGTAAGTGATCCACCACCTTCAATGTTACGAGCAGATCCAAAAAATCTTTTTGGTTTATGAAGTGCGTTTGAGTCAACCCCACCCGAAAGAATCTTTCCTGATGGTGGAACAACTGTGTTGTATGCGCGAGCAAGACGAGTGATTGAGTCTAAAAGGATGATAACATCTTTTCCGGCCTCAGTTAAACGTTTTGCTTTTTCAATAACCATCTCAGCCACTTGAACGTGACGAGTAGCAGGTTCATCGAATGTGCTTGATACAACTTCAGCATTAACGTTACGTCTCATGTCTGTAACTTCTTCCGGACGTTCGTCAATGAGAAGAACGATCAAAACAGACTCTGGGTGATTCGTTGTAATAGCGTTTGCGATATCTTGAAGAAGAACTGTCTTACCAGCTTTTGGTGGAGCAACGATTAAACATCTTTGACCAAAACCTTGTGGAACAAACAAATCGATTAAACGAGTTGAATAATTCGTTGGGTGGTATTCAAGGTTGATTTTTTTCTCTGGATATAATGGAGTTAAGTTATCAAAGAGAACTGTTTTTTTATGTTTTTCAGGTGACTGAGAATTGATTTCATTAACTTTAACTAGGGCGAAGTATCTTTCCCCTTCTTTTGGTGGTCTGATTTCGCCTTCTACTGAATCCCCTTTACGAAGACCAAATTTTCTAATTTGTGAAGGTGAAACGTAAATATCATCGGCCCCCGGAAGATAGTTATAAAGTGGTGAGCGAAGAAATCCGAATCCGTCAGGAAGAATTTCGAGAACCCCGTTACCAAAGATTGATTTATCATCTTTAGCTGTGGCTTTTAAAATAGCAAAAATAAGTTCGTGCTTTTTTAGGTTACTTGGATTTTCAATCTGTAACTCTTCGGCCATGGTAGTAAGTTCTGCGATGTCTTTTTCTCTGAGATCGTTGAGATGCATTTGATAGTGACTCCTGTTCGGGGGAAAATAATTAATAAGAAATAGGTTGAATTAATTTAAGATGAATACATGAACCGAATTGTTGGGATAACCTCTAGTTTAAATTTTCGGTGATTTATATTTTGGAAGGCTTGCTTGTCTTTTTTCTAGTATCGGCAAGAAGGTGAAAACTGTCAAGAAAAATGGCCTAAAATGAATGATTTACTGAGTTTTTTTAAGAGCGCCAAATGCCTAAACCCCTAAAAATAAAGAATTTTGATTCTGTTAATGATGTTCCATTCTTTTTTTGTTATGTATTCATTCAATGAACGATTTTTCACATTATCCTAATTATCAAAAATTTATCGCCAAAAGAATGATGGCGATTGACTATGGAACCAAGGTCATAGGCTCCGCTTTTTATTGTCCAGGACCTGATCCATTTCCTTATATTGGTGAAAAAATAATTTATCAATCTGATGATGAAGCGATTAAATCCATAAAAAAAATTATTGAAAATGAAGGGATTGATATTCTCATTTTAGGTGTCCCTTATTATCTCGATGGAAAAGAAAGTCAGAATACTTTAAAGATAAAAAGTTTTGGAAGCCTCTTAAAACTTAATTGTCCGGAAATTGATTTCTACGAACAGGATGAAACACTCACGACGAAAGAAGCTGAGGAAAGAATGAAAAACTCTCCTCAATATAATTTTAAAGTAGATCCCACTAAGATTGATTGTTTAAGTGCAATGATTATTTTAGAAGATTTTATTAGAGCTTAGCCTCGCAAGGAACTTAATCACTATTCTAATGTCCCACACGTATCTCTATATTTCCTTTTATAATCTTCTGCATAATTTGTAACATTATAAGCAACAATATAAAGATCTAAGATTTTTTTACATTTGACTTTCTCAATTTCTAATTTTCTTTTAAACACTTCTACTTGATCAGCTAGACCTTGCTTAGAATAGTTTGGCGTTTTAGGGTCTGCAAGCTTGGCTTCCCAACTTTTTAATTGAGCTTGAGCAACTCTCGCTTCATCGAAAGCTAGATCAATTGTTCGTTTAATTTCCATGGAATCTTTTCCATATATCATCTCTAATTGAGTTTGTGCCTTTTTAGTTCTTGCCCTCATGAAATCTTCCATTTCGTCTTTTGGAACTTTTTTACCATAAACTAGTAGTTCCTCAATATTGTCTTTTGAAAGTTTTGGAAATGCCATCTTAAGATTTTTTAAAGTTTGTGGCAGAGGGTTCGATGGGTTCTTTAAAAATGCTTGGAGATCATCTGGTGAAACTGATCCTAGAAATCTTCTTATAGTGTCTAATTCTCGGTCTTTCACTGTTCCAGTTAATTTTTTTAACATATCCATATCAGCTTGAGTTAGTTCTTCTGGAATGTTATCAAGTCTGGCAGCATAGACTTTATCTTTTTTAGCAACATAAGCTGCATCTACATCGTCTCGTGCTTTTTGTAATTTTTTTGCATCTAGAGCAAATTCCGCTGGTGCAGCCGCAGCTGGCTTTGGCGGAGTTGGTGAAGTCGTTCCACTTGGTTTTACTGTGGATGTTGCTCCTTGGGTTGGAGCAGGTGAAGTTGTCGAACCAACTGCCCTTTGAGCAGTTGCGGTGGTGCTAGATCCATTAGCAGAAGTCAACGTTACACCGCTATTTCCGGCATTGGCAGCTTGTCCAGCAGGTGCTCCAGCGATAGGAGGTTTCACAGCAGCCCCCGCTACAGCTGAAGCTCCTTGTGTTACTGCATTTTCTGTTTGCTCTACTGCCGCCATTATGGCCTGTTTTTTTCTGAAAAATTCACCTGCGATCATTTCAATTTGAATAGGATTAAATTCATCTTTAGAAATTGTTTTCTTGGCAATTTCGATAACTTTTTCTAATGAACCAGTGCTTGTTGCTGAAATCTTACTAGCTTCAGCGACCGCTTCAAGGAATCCTGAAATAGTATTCGCTTGAGCTGGGGTTGCATTTGATGTTGCCCTGAGAGCACCTTTAAATAATGTCCCTGCTATCATGGCCCGTTGAGGTGAAGCAACAGTCCCAGTCACTCCCGCTTCCATTAAAATTCTAATCTGATCTCTAGTGAAACCTGCTTCTTTCAACAATTTTACTTTTTGAGATATGTCTTGTTGGGTATAGGTGAAAAATCCCCTTCCTTCTTTTATTCCAACTTCATGAGATTCTAAAATTGCACGCTTTTCTGAATCCATTAAAGGACGCTTTAAGCCTAATAATTCACGTGCTGCTTTTAAGCGGTCTCCTGCAAGAAGCTTTGAGGCATCAGACAACATAATTTCTTTGCCATCCTTAATCGCCTCTTCCATTCTGCTTAGTGCACGTTTAGATTTCACGATGGCCGTCATCTTTTTAGCGGCCATGAGTATTCCACCACCGGCCACTGTGTCTACTAATAGCGTAGTGATTCCTGCACAAATCATTTCCGCTTTTACTTTTGGTGAATAACATTGGTATCGAGTCCCTGCTTGGGCGAGTGCAGATTTTAACATTTCAACCAAGCCTGGGCCGCTAGATTTGTCTTGCTTCAAAGGCTTCAAGTCTTTACCTTTGCCAGAATTAATCATATTAATTCGATCTCTATAAATCGTATTTTGATAGTTTTGGTATCGAGCGGAAAGAAGTTTTTCAATTTCAGAGCAAGGAGCATCTTCCAACCATTTTCCTACAAAATTTTCTGTAAGCTTAAATCTTTCATCTTCAATTGTGAGGTTAAAGGCATTAAGAATTTCACGTTTTTTTTCAATGCTATTATTACAAAGTTGTGTTTCTTTAAAACCTTTAGCGATAGCTCCTGCAATGTTGCCTGGCAACTTAGCTATATCTAACAAGCTCTCACCACTCATAACAATTCCGTTCCAAATACAACTTTTGAAACTTGTATTTCCCAAAGACTGTTCATCTAAAGATTTTTTATCACATTTAATTATCCGATTTTTTTCATCGCCTTCAAGTTCCTTTTCAAGCTCTTCACAATTGTATTGCTCCTTAGTTGCAAGACAACTCAAGGTGTCTGAAGCAGCAACCATATGGGGCAAAATTTCAGTGTTAGGTAATACTGGACATTGAGTCCGAGCAAAAAGGTTAGTCGACAAAAACATCATTATTAATAGCCCAAAAATCTTCATGCGAAATTCTCCATTAAATCATTTTAGGGCCATAGCACTTTAGTTGAAACTAGGAATATATATCCATTAATTGAAAGTCCCATCAACCTCATTTAACCTCTAGATATTATGAAAAAGAATCTTATTATGTTTTTAGTGGGTGCACCCCTTTTCGCGGTCTTACTAGTCGCGGTCAAAATTTACTACTCTGCCATCTTTTGGAGGTATTCAGGTCCCGATGTCTTCTTCACGGTCAATCCAGCTGAAAATTTTTCTTCAATAAATGGAAGACTCTCAAAAGAAGGGCTCATTAGTTCTGCTAGACTTTTTCATCGATACTCTCAATATAAAAAAGTCATGACCAAATTTAAGTCGGGTACTTATAAAATAAAACAAAACTCAAATTTACTTGAAGTTTTTAATACGCTTATAAATGAAAAAAACTATGCGACATATTTTACAATTCCCGAAGGAAAGAATATGTACGAGATAGCAAAAATGCTCGAAGCAGAATCTATAACAAATTACGATGATGTTATTGGTCTTTGTAAAGATCGTGACTTTGTCGCCAGTCTTGGAATAAAGGGTGAAACTCTCGAGGGCTATCTCTACCCCGACACTTACGATTTTTCTGCCAACCTAAAAGCAGATTATGTCTTAAAAACTATGGTTAAAGAATTTAAGAAAAAAACTACTAATATTAAATTTTCATATGGAAATTTATCAAAAGAAGAAATCATTACACTGGCCTCTATGGTGGAAAAAGAAACTGGTGATAAAAGTGAAAGACCAATGATCGCTGGCGTTTTTCACAATCGACTTGCCATTAATATGAGACTTCAATCAGACCCCACAACGATTTATGGAATGTTTGAAACTTATAAAGGAAATATTACTCGAAAAGATTTACTCACACCTAGTGACTACAACACTTATACGATTAAGGCCCTCCCTAAGGGGCCGATTGCTAATCCAGGTCTAGCTTCGATCAATGCTGTTATAAATCCTGCTCAACACAAGTATCTTTATTTTGTTAGTCAAAATGATGGGAGACATATTTTCTCTGAGAACTATGGGGATCATCAGGCAGCGGTCAACAAATGGCAAAAGGATGCTAGAAATAGAGAAGGTAAAAGTTGGCGCAACAAAGTTAATCAATAGATAGATTAAAGACTTTGAAGTGCTTTTAAATTTCTTCGAGCGTAATCGCGAACCAGCATATCGTTGTCACTTGAAAGACGTTTTAGTGTTTCAGTTGGTGTAAGAGGATTCTTTGCTACTTCATGACGAACAGTAATAGAAGCATGGCGAGTAAGTATATCAAGAATTCTTGGGCTGACATTTTTAGATTTTGCTAGTTCAAGAGCAACACCAGGCTTATCTTCTTTTAGAAATTGAAAACACTTTTCAACATCTCGACACTCACGAACAAGGCTTAAGTATTCTTCAGCAAACATAACTTTCCCCTAATCTCTAATTTCACCAATCATAATGGCTTCTAAAAAACTTGTAAACTTTTTTGACAAACGTCCACCCATTCTTGTCGATTATTCAGTCATTACTAGGACTCATCAGTTGCTCAGATGATAGTTAATGGCAGTTTTTTCCCTTGTGTCAAATTCGAAAACCAGGGTAAACTAGTTCGTAAGTTTCTTTGGCAAGAATGCCAGACAGAGCTACATTTATGTTTCGCTTCCAATAAGAGGAATTTATGGATAAAGCTAAGACGGAAAAATTTAAGAATCTACTCCTTACTGCCAAGATGAAAATCATGAATGGTGGTATTTTAAGGAGCACCGAAGATCTCACGGTTTCCTCAGACGATTTGTCAGATGAAGCTGATTTGGCCACTTCAGTTATTAACCAACAAGTCACTTTTAATATGCGCCAAAGAGAACTGGTGAAACTAAAAGCAATTGATGAAGCCCTTTATAGAATTGAACAAGGTTCATTCGGACACTGCGAAGAGTGTGATGAAGCGATAGGCGAAAAACGACTTGAAAACCAAGCTTGGACAACTCTCTGTATTACTCACGCTGAAGAACTAGAACGTGAGAACCAAAAATTTATTAAAGCTATCTAATCCCTTTACACAACACATATAAATTAAGAAAGCCTCCTTTTGGGAGGCTTTTTTAGTTCTTGATCAAGACTCTATGGCCACCGAGGGGGATCAGCACCAAGTTCTCGACCGAGCTGTATAGTTTCTTCTAATTTTTTTTCCACGGGCCACATCATGAGGTGACTCACTTGGAGTCATATTAGGATCAACTGGGTGACGGCGTGTGGTAGGGCCTGAATCGCTCTGGGAGTCGATAGTCAGATCGTGGTTCTCACAAGAAAAGAGTGCAAGTGAGAGCAATAAGAAGAGTAAATAAAACCTAAGTAATCCATTCTTTTTCATACCGATAACCTCTCTCATCCATGAAGGGGTGCCCTTATCGGGCGATTACCATTTAACTAAGCAAGCCAGATGCCACAGCTTTAGTGTCATTTTTTCACTGAAGCTATCGCTCAAACATTTTTGACTTAAGATGAAGTTAAGATCGGAGGTTAAAATGTTGTCTAATTTTTTTACACCCCACTACTTTTTTATCAATTTAATCGACACTTCAATAGATAACTCTTTTAAACCAAAGGTTTTCTCCTTGGCCTGAAGCTTGCTTTTATATCTAGAGAACCAATTAGTGGGTTTAAACCTACTGGCGTAACTTTAAAGGATTAAGAGTATGAAAAATGAATGGAACAAGATGATGATGAAAAAGATTATTATCTTAAATGTGGTAGCAACCCTATCACTAAGTGCATGGTCGCAAAGTACACCACCACAAAAAGCGCAGTCATTTAAGGTGGACGAGAAAACTTATTTCGACCAACGTGAATTGACTTCAAATTATGTGAGCTGGGGAATTAATCCTGAAAATCCAGCGAGTATTAATCTTTACCCAGCTTGGATTAAATTTAAAAAGAAAAAAGAAATTGTAGTCGCAGTTGTCGATACAGGAATAGACCCACTTCACCCTTTTTTAGAAAAGAATATTTTTGTGAATAACGGAAAAGTCGACGCCAACAACTTTGGGGTGGATTTTTCAAAAGATAGAAAGTTAAAAAATACTCCCATCGATCAACATGGACATGGAACTCACGTGTCTGGGATTATAAAGAGCATTTTTCCCGAAGTGCGAATTTTAGCTCTTAAATACTACAATCCAAATGCCTCTGGTTTAGATAATTTAAACTCGACGGTTGAAGCCTTAAAATTTGCCGTTGATAGCAACGTCGATGTGATTAATTATTCTGGTGGTGGACCAGAAGCAGCGTCAGAAGAGCTTCGGGTTTTAAAAGAAGCAGAGAGAAAAGGTATACTTGTTGTTGCTGCTGCTGGAAATGAAGAGTCTAATATCGATGATAAAAAGAAGGCTTACTTCCCGGCAAGTTATGGATTAAAAAATATCATCACTGTCACTGCTCACGATGAAGATTTGAAAATTTTAAGCTCATCTAATTATGGTAAATCAAGTGTCGACATCTTCGCACCTGGATACAGAATTAAATCGAGTCTGCAAAATGGAAGAGTGGGATACTTAACAGGAACAAGTCAAGCAACGGCTTTTGTCACAGGTGTCGCCGCTTTGATTAAATCTCAATTTCCAACTCTCTCAACTGAAAAGATTAAAGAAATTATTAAGCTTTCAGCTAAAAAAGAACCTACGATGGAAGGAAAATGCACAACTGGTGGAAGACTTGATGCTGCTTCAGCTCTACAACTTGCGAGTCAATATGCTGGAGATTCTCAAGATGCAACGACTCCAATTCGCCAACTTGCTAATGATAAAACAATAAAGAGAGATGACAAAAAAGAAGAAGGGAAAATCATTTACCGACTTGCAAACTAACTAATTCAAAAGACATATAGGCCACTGCAACCGCAGTGGCCGAAATTATCGAAGCCTTTAATAAAAAATCTAATCTAAGAACTCCAAAAATCTTCTTTTCTAGAATTCGTTGTGAACAAGATCCTTTAGTAAACCTGGATCCTCTTTTTGTCCACAATTCATCCTCTAATAACGCTTGAAAAAGGAGCGGTGAAGATTCTGCTAAAGACTCTTCAATTTTTGATTCCAAAACTTTTATTTCAGTTCCATACAAATAGAGCGTATCGATAAGAGCTAACATTTCAATATAAAAAAAACGACGACTGTCGTTTGGAATCATACCCTCTTGCGTAAATCCCTCTAATAAATCATCAAAACGCTTTGTTAGTTGCCTAATGAATAATAAAGCCTCAAGTGATTCGATATTTTCAAAAAATGGAAAAGAGCGAACAAAAAAAGGAAGAGAGTTGCAGTAGCGTTCCTTGATTCCGTAAAAGCTCTTTGCGCTAAAGGGCTCTCCAATAATGTGATAACTTAAAGAGCGCCCGCAAGCTTCGCAATGGGTTTCCGAAAGATAGACAGAATGACAAGATTGGCAACGCTTAAAGGGCTTATAAACACTCGTCGGAATTAGAGGCCTTAAGTTTTCAATATCGTTAAAAAAATCATTCATAGTAAAATACTAAAGCCAAACGAATTCATTGGCAAATAATCTCAATGTAACTAGTATCTTGTTATGAATTTTTTTAGAAAAAACCTCTCTTATATTTTAAGTTTATTGGCCGGAGCCCTCTATGCCTCTGGGTTTCCACTTTATAACGGATCCTCTTTTTTTCTTGGACCTATTTTAGGATTTGCTATTTTCAATTGGGCCTTAGATTCTGTCAGGACTTTAAAAAAGCAATTACTTTTAGCTTTTATCTATTCTTTGGGCTTTTACTTAATGGGATTTTACTGGATACCTCATCTTTTAAAAGAATTTGGCGGTCTCTTTTTTCCTTTTAATTTTCTTTTAGGTTTAATTTTTTCTTTCGTCATCATTCCTCAAATGTATTTTTATGTTCTCATTAAAAGAAAAATTAAAAATATACTACTTCTTTCATTTCTTTTTATTTTACTAGAACAACTTATTCCTCAACTTTTTCCGGCTCACTTAGGGCACTCGTTTCTTTCTTTAGTTCCTAGTGTGCGCCTCATTTTTGCACCGATAGCAGGTGCCTTATTTTATTCGTTCTTAGCGGCTCTTGCTTCACTAAGCATCACTGAACATTTTAAAACAAAGAAAAAGCCATTATTTAATTATTGTGTCATTGTTTTAATTGTTATTGTTCATATTCCCGCAAGTCTTTTTAGAATCGACAATCCTACGACAACTCAACAGCTCAACATTCGACTTGTTCAGCCCAACGTGGGAAATTTTATAAAAGTTGATTCAGAACGCGGTGGAGCTAATTCAATACGCAGTGTTTTTGATAGTTATTTTTACTTAAGCACTACTAATATAAGCTCACCTCGCGACTTGATTATTTGGCCCGAGACGGCTTTTCCCAATCTCATGTTCAGTGAGAGTATGAAAAAAAATGGACAATCTCTTGTTCATCCGCTCTTAAAAGAAATTATTAAAACAACCCAAGCAGAACTTTTTATTGGCGGTTATGACTCTGATTCTCAATTTAATATGGGCTCTTATCAAAGTGACTACAATGCCATTTTTCATTTTGGAAAAGATGCCATTTTAAAAGATACTTACCATAAAATGCAACTCATCCCTTTTGGTGAAGGACTTCCTTTTGGTCCACTCAATCCTTGGCTTAGTAAACTGATAACGAACATCTCCTATTTTGCTGAAGGAAAACAATTCACAGGTTTTTTAACATCTAATAATATTCCTTTTGTATCTGTTATTTGCTATGAAATTTTATTTCCTGACTTCGTTGCTAAAATGCTTAATAAGCAGTCGCAAGAACAGAGACCCGAAAGCCAGTTCTTAATTAATCTTACGAATGATTCTTGGTATGGAGAAACAGCAGAGCCTCATCAACATCTTTTTTTAAGTAAGTGGCGTTCTTTAGAATTTAATCTGCCCATTATTCGCTCTACCAATACAGGAATCACGACTGTTATCTATGCTGATGGAACAGAAAGTGATCGACTTAATGTGGGAGAGAAAACATATCTAGATCTAGATATAAAATTTCCGACAAGAGAAAAAACTATTTATCAAAGATTTGGAATCTTTGCCATGCTCATCCTCTATTTTTTTATAGGATTAGTTGAATTAGTTTTTAAGAGAAAATCCTTCTTTAAGTAGGTCATGCAGCCTAACAAACCCGATAAATTTTTTATCTTCGATAACTGGTAAAAGTTGAATTGATCTTGTTTTAGTCTCCATTAACTCCAGTGCTTCATAGGCAAGTTGGTCAGGATGAATAATGAGAGGCTTCATATTAGCGATATGCTCAACCTTAGTTTGAAGACCAAGATTTTCTCTTGTAAAAGTTCGTCTTATATCACCTTCAACTAAAATACCTTTGAATTCATTTTGATCCACTAGTGCACATCCACCAACTGGAAATTTTGTCATGACAAGAATTGCTTCTTGTAATGTTTGTCCTGAGCTCACGACAGGGCAAGAGCTCGCTTTAATCAAAAGATCGCGAACTTTCATTCGCAAAGATTTTCCTAAAATTCCACCAGGGTGATTAATGGCGAAGCCTTCTTTTGAAAGTCCGATATGTTTTTCATATAAAACGGCCATGGCATCTCCCATGGCAAGGGCCAAGGTCGAGCTAGTAGTTGGCGCTTGATTATTAATACAAGCTTCTTTTTCAACTGAACAATCAAGTACAACAGCGCACGACTCGGCTATTGGCGACACTGTGTTACCAACGAGAGCAATTCTATGGGACTTAGGTATTTCTAAATAAGGAAGAAGCTTAATAATCTCTTCTGTTGTGCCTGACTTACTTATAAAGACGATAGCATCATTGGGTCCAACTCGGCCAAGATCACCATGAAGAGCTTCGGTTGGATGTAAAAAATATGATGGCAGGCCGAGTGAAGTAAATGTAGCTGCACATTTCTGAGCGATAATTCCTGATTTGCCTACTCCACAAAAAAGTATGGATGCACTGGAAGCTCGCAATGTTTCAAAAAGATTTGTTAGCCTATTACAGTCATCAAGATGATTTTTATCGATCAAGAGCGCTGCTCTCTCCAGTGATTGAGCTTCGAGCCTTAAGACATCTGAGATCGTTTTTGTATGGGTCATAGTTTCCCTTTTTACTTAAATTTAAACTACTTTGTCTTCTTTTACTTCTTCTTTATAATAAGACTAAATGATTAATAATTTAGCATTTATATTAAAAAAGTCTATGATGTGCAAGGTCTTAAAGATCTTAAGAATAACTCTTACAGCCAGTGTTCTTTTAAGTTTATATGCTTGTTCTTCATATGAAAATTTTAAAAATATCACTGAAGACCTAGAAATTCCAAGTCAAGTTTACCGTGCAGACTATAATAAAGTCTGGCAAGAGATGATGAAAATCGTCAACAAATATCCTCGTGAAGTTGATAATCAAGACGCTGGAATTATCAAAACCAGGTGGATTGATAATACTCTTGAACTCAATTTTGCTGATTCATTTGGTTCAAACGATGCAGTGAAAGCCGCTGAGTTTAAACTAATCATCAATATCGTCAAAGGTTATCGTGGCAGTAAAGAAGTCAGTAAAGTCACCGTCTTTAAAAGACAACGTATTGAGCAAGATTTTTTACAAGGTTGGAAAGTTATACGAACTGATGGGATCCTTGAAAAAGCTGTCCTCTACCGCCTTGAAAGAGCGCTGGCGATAGAGGGTAAATTACAAGAAATCGAAGACAAGAAAACAAAAGAAGCAGAAAAAAGTTTTTAATTTATTAGAAAGTACTCATTGCCATTCTTTGCCAAAAAATTCTCTTCTTGGTTTTGTCCCCTTCGGGTGAAGTTAGACCTGTAATTTTCATTAAGCTTTGATCCATTTCTGGAAAAATATCAATATAACGATCTTTTTGAATCATTTTAATGAGTGGTTCTTTTGCTTTTTCAAACTTTAAGTCGCCAACTGTTAAAATAACAGACTTAATAATATTTGATCTTTTTGCCTTGAGTGCTTTGCCATTTAAAGTTGGTTGATAATAATTTTTCTTATCATAAAGCATGGCCCATACATAAGGAGCAGCATCGGCAGTTTTAAGTGTTCTAATATTATCTAAGGCCTGCGCGCGCACAATAAATGAATCATCTTTAAGTAAATTAGCGTAGTGCTTTGAGTACTCTTTTTGCTTGAGAGCAAGCAATGTTTTTAAACTCGCCATTCTCATGACCCAATGAGGGTGCTTAAGAAATTTTACTAAAAATGGTGCTGATTTATCACCCATAATTTGCCCGAGCAAAAAAGTGGCCATCCAACGATTTTTATCTGGGTATTTAGCATTTTTCATAACTTCAATAAGAGCTTCGACTGATTGACCACCATGCTTCAATGTTTCACTCTTGAGTTGTGCTAATACAATTTTATCATTTGTTGAAACAGAATATTTTTGCAAAAGAGTATTTTTTAAATCACTTGGTGCAATCGCTGCAAAAGCATTTGAAATAAACATTGATAGGGTTAAAATTAAAATTTTCATAGAACTCCTTAAACGAAATTTATCCAAGCATTTTTTCAAATTCTGAGAGCAATTCTTCTGCTGATTTTTGTTCAACTTCTTCAGTTGGGGCTTCATCTTCTATCACTTCTAAAACTTGGGCCTGTGAAGGCGTCGGTTTGCTTTCAGCAATGGCCTGGGCCATCGCTGCTTCTAAGTCCTCTTCTTCTTCAGGTGGTGCTACTGGCGCTGGTGGAGCACCTTTCCTAAGAGCTAAAAGTTCTGCTTTTAATTGATCATTTTCTTGTTGAAGTCTTTTTAAATTGGCAAGGTCCTCTTCAATAATTGCATACTCTCTCAAGCGCTCTCTTATTTCATTTCTTTCACTGGTAATAGAAGCTAATTCTTTTTGTAAATTAGGATCCCCACCAGATCTTTGATTTGCTTCAGCTAATTGAGCTTCTAGGTCACGAACCTTTTGTTGAGTAGAAGCTAAGTCTTTTCTAAGAAGTTCTGTTTCTGGCCCTAAGCCTTTTCCAGCTGAAAGGTCTTGAATCGATCTTTCCAAATCTAGAATCTGTTTTTGGCGGTCACTGAGTTTTTGTGTAAGAGAAGCAATTTCGGCATTTTTTAAACTTGATACTTCTCCCCCTGCACCAACAGCAATACTCATCGACGATGGAAGTTCTCCGACTGGAAAAACTGAAGGAATTCCATTACCAATATCTAAACCACCACCTCTGAACAATGAAGATTTCAGTGAATTAGAATTTTGAATAATTGAATCGAGATAATTTTTTACAACACTCGCTGGAATTTCATGCGACAGCTGATGAAATTTCTTACGATTGTAAAACCAATAAATAATTATTCCCACCATTGTTACTAACAACAGCAGACTAAAAATCGTAATAGTTTCGTCTGTAAATTTTGTGAGGATTAAACGTATTATCTCAGTCACAGTCCCTTCCTAGGATTAAGCCAAATTCAACTTATAGAAAAATTATAATCTGTTCCCAAATAAAGACAAGATTTCATTGTGCAAAGGAGTTCTTGCTGCCACAATTGTCGCTTGAAAAGGATGAAACTTCTGACCATCATAATCAGTTACTTTCACTCCGGCTTCTGAGCAGATTAATCCGGCAGCGGCAACATCCCAAGAGGCCAAACCTCTTTCCCAAAAACAATCAAATATCCCTTGGGCTACATAGCACAAATCTAGCGCAGCACTCCCCATCCGCCTTATTC
Organism: Bacteriovoracaceae bacterium; assembly: GCA_043721975.1. Classification (GTDB taxonomy): domain Bacteria; phylum Bdellovibrionota; class Bacteriovoracia; order Bacteriovoracales; family Bacteriovoracaceae; genus Bacteriovorax. The sequence continues at coordinate 15,008 of JAYSPR010000041.1, read as the reverse complement.
CTCGACTTTTACCTATCATAAATTTGAAAAGGTCAAATTCACGATCAAACATCGGCCCTTTTTCTGTGGCAAAACCTGTCACCAAAAGTGATTGGCTCAGGTTCTTTAAATTTTTTTTAATCAATAAATTTTTTGCTCGGCTTTTGGTTTTAAAACGATTTGTATACTTGACGAATTTAGCTCCCTTTCCTTCTATGGCGAAAAAGCAATCTCCATTTGCCGGTCTTAAGACAACGCCTACAACTGGTTTACCGAAATGAGCGAGTGAAATGCAAACCGCATAGTAGTCGAGCCCACTTAAAAAATTGTTTGTCCCATCTAGTGGGTCAATAATCCAAACCCATTCTTTTTCACTTAAAAATTTGTACTTATCCATCTCACCTTGAAACTCTTCGTAGGCAGATTCTTCGGCCAGTATAAAATGCTCAGGGTATTTTTTTTTAATACCTTTAATAATCATTTGCTCTGACTCAGTGTCTGCATTACTTGCGAGGCCCTGTGCCATTTTAGTTTTTATTTTTAGGCTTGCAATTTTATTTTGCTTAGAAAGTAAAAATTTTGAAGCTTGAATTGAAAGTTCAATTGCTACATTATTTGCTTCGTCTAGATTAACTTTACTAGTAATCATTTTCACTATTATCCTCTTCGCCTGATTGGGACTCTTCATCAGGATTAAATTCTGGATCTGACTCTTCTTCCACTTGATTTTACAGGGACAACATATGTTTCTTGAAACCAATGACCAAGATCAATTTGTTTGCATCTTTCAGTACAAAAAGGTCTTGCTTCTGATTCGTAGTATAAAAACATTTTTGAACATTGAGGACATTTAACTTTTAATAATTTATTCATTAAAGTTTTCTCCAAATCTTCCAAAGGATTTACAAATCTCATTATAAATCAAATGGTCACTAAAGAACTTAGTCTTTTTATAGTTTTTAACTGATCTCAATCCCTGAATTGAATTGCTGAGTATCAGTTCTTTAGCATTTATAATATCGCTCTCATTAAGTGTAGTCACTTCAACCTTATATTTATTTTTTGAAAAAAAATTCAGTAAATTTTTTCGTAGGACTCCTTCCAAAACCATCGAAGATAATGGCGGTGTTAAAATGACTCCATCGGATCTTATAGCAAAAAGATTAGATGTTGATGTTTCAAGAGCATGTTCTTTTTCATCAAAAAATAAAATATCATCAAAATTTTCAAGCTGCGCTTGTCTTAATTCAATGTCAGCGACAAGATAGTTGGGAACTTTCAAAAATGCTGGAATAACTGTCTGTGATTTTGTCGATGCAGCTTTCGTCAAATTTAAATGACTTGATTGAGGCAAGTGGGATTTAACTTCAACACTCACTTCCTCACCGTTTAGATTAATTCTATAATAACTTTGGGGCTTAAAATGCTCTTTTAAAAAATGTGCAAGATCAATTTTTAAAGTCTTCAATTCTAAATGTGGGTAAAGGAATTTTGCTCCTAAAAACAGCCTTTCTAAATGATCATCCAAAAAAAGAAATGTGTTCTCATCAGAAAGCATCGACGTAAAAGTCCATGTTCCGCGATTAGTGGTGGTGGAATGGCCTTTACTCAATAAAATTTTCAATGATTCACTAGCCTCTTCATAGCTAAGAGTGTAACTTTATCGGTGAAGAAATGACAAAGGAATAGTTCATGACCTTCTCGCAAAATCAGCTGGCGATTGTCGGTTTTGGCTCTCAAGCAAAGGCTTGGGCCTTAAATTTAAAAGATTCTAAACAAAACGTGACGATCATTTTGAGAAAAAATAGCCCCTCTCAAAAACTCGCTTTAGATCTTGGATTCCAAGTTTCACATCCAGATGATTCAATGAAACACTTCAGCATATTTCTTATGCTTTTTCCTGACGATCAGCATCTTCAATTTTTAAATGAACATCATACTCATCTTTCGCCAAAATCTCATCTTATCTATGGCCATGGTTTTAGTTTGTCTAAGTCCCAATTAAGAAAATTATATCCCCAATTTACTCATTCTCTTTTAGCTCCCAAGGCCATTGCTAGCGAAGTTCGCTTCCAATATGAAACCAAAGGAAAAATTGGCGCTGTTATCGATGTCGGCGACCAATTAGAAGCGCGTGAAAATGAAGTCCGCCTACTGGCCAAGCTCGCTGGTATCAGCGCTATCTACCAAGGCTCTTTTGACGAAGAAACTAAAGCTGACTTATTTTCTGAACAATCACTACTTTGTTCTGTGCTTCCCTATGTTTCTCTCAAATCCTATAATCTCTTAAGAAAAAATGGTATTTCTAAGGAAGTCGCATTTATGGAATGTTTTTTAGAATTAAAATCCATTTCACAAGCGCTCGTGCAACTTGGCCCCCAAGCTTTTTTTAATCTCATTTCTCCTAATGCTTTAATTGGTTCACAAAAAGGAAGAGATTTTTTATTGGGTGATCAATTTGACTCTCAATTAGAAAAACTTTGGAACGATATTTCCAATCAAAAATTTTATGAAGAAGTTGAAGTCGATGCAAATCAAGTAAGAAAAAAAGTTATCGAAGAATGGAAGAATGAAGAATTAAGTGAAGTTTTCAATCAATTAAAAAAAGATTTAATTAACTAAAAATCTATCGAGATAAAAATGAAATTAGACACTAGAAAAATTAGAAATTCCAAAAAGAAGAGCACAAAAAAAATATTGCAAATGCTCACTTGTTATGATTACCAAACTGCCCAACTTTTAAACGATACAACTCTAGACCTCATCCTAGTCGGTGACAGCGTCGGTAATGTTATATTGGGCTATGATCACACCATTCAAGTTGATATTGAAACTATGATTCTTTTTTCCAAGGCTGTAAAAAAAGGTGCTCCTGATAAATTTGTTATTGGAGACCTGCCTTTTGGAACTTATGCAACAATGGACATGGCCCTAGAAAATGCTATAAAACTTTTTCAACAATCTGGTATTGAGGCCATAAAACTTGAGGGAGCTTTTCCTTTTATCTGCGAGATTATCGAAAGAATGACTCAAATTGGAATTCCAGTCATGGGCCATATTGGTCTCACTCCACAATCAGTTCATGAGCAAGGCGGCTACTACACTCACGGCAAAGATGCGGCTTCAAGTGCAAGACTGATGAAAGAAGCTACAGATCTTGAAAAAGCTGGTTGCTTTGCAATCGTATTAGAATTCGTTGAAGAGGGCCTTGCTAAAAAAATTACTGATAAATTAAAAATACCCACCATTGGAATTGGCTCAGGAAAAAATACAGATGGGCAAGTTTTAGTTATTAACGATCTTTTGCATTTAGGGAAAAAAGATCCACCTAAATTCTGTAAACCTATTGGAAATATTTACGCACAAAAAGTAAAACTCATTAGTGAATACTTAAAATGAGAGTTGTGACAATTGATAATGGAAATACCAATCCCAGTGTAGGATTTTTTTCTAATGGCATTCTGACTCAAGTTTTAGCTTTAGCTAGTTATATCCCCGACCCCAACGACTACATTCTTATTTCTAGTGTTGGTAAAAAATTATCTCTTAAGCCGTCATTTGATTTAAAAACGAAGAGAACTAAAAGTCATTTTTTCGATATGCCGGTCTACTACTCTGAAACATTGGGAGAAGATAGATTGGTGGCAGCTTATAGTCTGTTCAAAAAGTGGGAAACATCAAATAAAAAAATTCTTGTGATTGACGCTGGAACTTTCATGACTTGTGATCTCGTGAGTTCAAAAGGATTTGAAGGTGGATATATCTTTCCAGGTATTTCACATTTTTTAAAAATGTACGGTGAAAGTGCTTTGCTTCCAGTTCTCTCAAAACAAGATTTGCCACTTTTAACAAATGACCTGCCGAAAGAAACGTCTGAAGCTATCTTGAAAGCTAGCTTGATTTATTTAAGGTCGAGTTTGAATTCAATAATTGAAACGACCCATCCCGATCGATTAGTTTTTACTGGTGGTGACGGCGAATTGATCTTTAAAATTATTAATTCATCAATTCCGTCTGAGATAGATCGTCACTTAATACATTTAGCACTGTCGTCGATATATCAGACTCAGTTGAGCCAAGATTAGTTTTAAGTAGATCTGGAATATCAACTGCACGGTATTTTTTCCCATTAGTTGTTCTGATCCAATATCCAAGAACTAACTTTTCATCAACAACCATTTTTATAGGTTTAAGACTTACAATATGATCAGTATTAATGAGAAGAGTTTCAAAAATATTATCAACTGACTGGCCATCTTTTGGAGAAACAATTTTAAATCTTTCTAAGGCCATAGAATCCTCATTGAGTAAGTAAGTTTGAAAAAAAGTATACTTCAACTTAGCGAACAATCGACCTCCTCCTGTAAAGATTACATTTTTCAAGCCAAAGCATGAATAAAGCACTACATTTCAAGCCCATGAGTGACCAATTAAATGACCCAATATTAGACTATAATCAACGTTTTGGCGGCATTGCCAGACTCTACGGTACTACTGGTCTTAGTCATTTAAAAAATGCGAGTGTTCTCGTTGTCGGCCTCGGTGGAGTCGGTTCATGGGCCGTTGAATCTTTGGCCCGTTCTGGTGTGGGTACCATAACTTTAGTTGATCTAGATGATATATGTATAACAAACACTAATCGTCAGCTTCATGCTCTTAAAGAAAATTATGGGAAACAAAAAGGCGAAGTTTTAAAAGAGCGAATTTTATCAATTAATCCAGACTGCCATGTAAGGATGATTGAAGATTTTTTTACAGAAAAATCAGCAGCAGCGATTTTAGATGCACGCTTTGATTACACTATTGATGCTATCGATAGTTTGCACAATAAATGTTTACTCTATTCTTTATGCCGTGAAAAAAATATTCCCTTAGTCGTGACCGGTGGAGCTGCTGGAAAAATTAATCCTGCTCTTATCCAAGTGGCCGACTTGGGAGAAAGTTTTAATGATTCACTCCTTTTTCGTATGAGAAAAAAATTGAGACAGGATTTCAATGTTCCTAGTGCTTCAAAGTCAACTCCGACTAAAAGACAAAAGTTTCATGCCATGAGTGTCTTTTCTCCTGAAGAACCTGTTTTCCCAACTAAAAATGGTGAGGTTTGCCAAACTCCAGATGAAGATTCTAATTTAAAAATGGATTGTGAAACAGGCATGGGCTCTGTCTCTCATATCACTGCTTTATTTGGCTTCTTAGCTTCAGGCCATGTCATCAATACCATAGCAAAAAAGTAAAGAAAGATCCTTAGGAGAACAAATCAAGTTTAGTCTTTTTTATTCCGAAAAAAGATCATGAAATTAAAACTACTATTCGTACTATTTATACTTCCAACTCTTAGTCATGCTAGATGCAATTCCAATGCAATTGGTGTTATTCATCAATCTGGTTTTGGAATATCGTTTGGTGGCGGAGAATCTAGTGCGGGATCTTATGATAAAAATACGATCAATGTGCCTCTTACCATTGATGGTAAACAAGCTTGTTTTAAGAAAAAAACATCCTATAAAATTGAAAGCAAAGAAAAAAATAAAATGGTCATTAGCCCCATGGAGCTCGATTTTGAAAATATTCCTGCACCTCACTTTAAACAATATATTTTCGTTCAAAAAAAGCCAGATTCACTTCAAACAAAAATCATCACGATGAACTTTGTGTGTTCTGGTGAAATACCACTTTCAACCGAAGCCATGACCAATTCACTCTTTAGTATTAAGGCCTCCCAAGAAATGGAAGTTAATACAAGTTCCACATTTGCATCTGGAGTAGCTGCTCAAAACTTAGGTTACAGATACAAACTAAATGATCAAAACAATGAAGCTCTTAGTTTTTTTGCCGAACTCTATCAAGCTAAAAAAAAGAAAACTGAAGAAGAGCTTGCTATAAAACCTGATTGTACTGAAGTCAGTATCCCCAGCCTTATTAGTCAATCAAACACAGAAATACTTGGTGCCGTGAAAAAAGGAATCACTTCTGAATTTTCAACTCTACCCAAGGATGCACCTAATGGATGCAGCCAGGAATTTTCAAATGAAATGAAAAATTACTTATTTGAAAACTATGTCGACAATGAATCACTTAAAGATTTTAAAATTAAGAAAAAATGGTTTTCAAAAGATTTAATTTTTGAGTGGGATTAGTCAATTATCATCTAGTCCAGCTCTAAAGGCCTTATATAAAATTCCTTCTATGCGTTTATCACTGGAATCTCGAATTGAACCAAAACTTGTAACTTCCACAGGTGAAACTCCACAAAATTCTAAGACAGCTTTCTTCATCATGTTCACCGCTGGATGAAAATACGTTAAATAAAGCCACCAAACTGGAGCATCACTTGTCACAATAAGCCTCGCACTTCTCCCGCTTAATAATTTATCCCACTGATGAGAGTTCTCTCTATATTTGAAAGCAAAACCTGGAAGTAAAATGCGATCTAAAAAACCCTTTAAAAGTGCTGGCACTCCTCCCCACCAAACAGGAAAGATGATGACAATATGGTTAGACCACTTAATGAGTTTTTGAGCTTCAATTAGGTCTGCTTCTAAATTTTGTATATTTCTATAACCACTTTTTAAATTAGGATTAAAACTTAAGTCGAAAAGATTAATCCGAGAAATGTCTCCACCTTTTTCCTGGGCACCTTTTTCGTACTGATCAGCAAGTGATGCACAAAGTGATTTTTTATCTGGATGTCCCAAAATAATCAGCGTTCTCATTTAATCGCTTTATCTCCGTGAAGTTTTGTCAGAATTTTTTTGGCAATGGAAGGCATTACATACTGATCAATTCTTTCATTTAATGTCGCAAGTTCGCGAATTAAACTTGATGAAATGGTTGCAAAGTGTGGTTTAGAAAACATACAGATAGTTTCGATATCTTTACTGATACCGCGGTTACCGACTGAAAGTTCTAACTCCATTTGATAGTCTGAAGAATTTCTAAGTCCTCTAAGAAGAAACTGAGCATTTTTCTCTTCAGCAAATCTGGCAATAGTTCCTTCGTGAGAAACAATCGTAACATTTTTTAATTTGTAATAATCGACATAGGATTGCATCATTTCTAGGCGTTCCTCCAAAGAAAACATATAACTTTTTTTAGGATTTGTTGCAGCTACCCAATAAAGTTTATCAAAGTGTGTAGCAGCTCTCATCATGATATCGGCGTGACCCCACGTCGGAGGGTTTGCACTGATAGGGTAAATAATTATTTTCTCGCTCATCATCGTCTCACTATTTTTAAGCAATATTGGCGTTTCTCTTATTATACACTTTATAAAAAGGAATCCTAGTGTTAGAATTTTGACTTCGAAAATAATGGTTCATTTACCAAGGAAAATTTCATGTCTGACCAATCCCCCTCATCTCAAACCACTACTGAATATAACTTCGCAAAAATCGAAGCCAAGTGGCAAAAACTCTGGGAAGAAAAGAAAACTTTTAAAACAGATAGTATTTCGAGCAAGCCAAAATATTATGCACTCGATATGTTTCCTTTCCCATCTGGTGATGGCCTCCATGTAGGACACCCTGAAGGTTATACAGCGACTGACATTATGTCTCGCTACAAAAGAATGTTGGGTTTTAATGTGCTTCACCCAATGGGCTGGGACTCGTTTGGTTTGCCTGCAGAAAACTACGCCATGAAAACGGGAACTCATCCGGACATCACCACGAAAAAAAACATTGCGACCTTTACTCGTCAGTTAAAATCTCTTGGTTTTTCTTATGACTGGGATCGTGAGCTTGCTACTTCCAATGTGGATTACTATAAATGGACGCAGTGGATTTTTGTTCAACTTTATAACAAGGGCCTTGCTTACGAGGATGAAATCAACGTCAACTGGTGCCCGGCTTTAAAAACAGTTCTTGCGAACGAAGAAGTTGTGGATGGTAAATCAGAAGTTGGTGGACATCCAGTTATACAAAAAAAGATGAGCCAATGGATGCTCAGAATTACTGATTATGCAGAAAGACTTTTAGTAGATATCGACGATGTTGATTGGCCTGAATCAATAAAGGAAATGCAACGCAATTGGATTGGAAAATCTGAAGGGGCGACAGTCAAATTTAAGCTAGATAAATTCACTGATTCAATTGAAGTTTTTACCACAAGACCAGATACACTTTTTGGTGCGACTTATATGGTAATTTCGCCCGAGCATCCTCTCGTCAATACGATTACAACAAATGAAAATAAAGAAAAAATTTCAGCTTACCAAAAAGCATGTTTGGCAAAAAATGATTTAGAACGAACAGAACTCAATAAAGATAAGTCTGGAGTCTTTACTGGTTCATACGCCATAAATCCTGTGAACAATAAAACCATTCCTATTTGGATTGCCGATTATGTCCTCATGACTTATGGAACAGGCGCCATCATGGCCGTTCCTGCTCACGATGAACGCGATCATGAGTTTGCAAAAAAATACAACATTGAAATAATCCAAGTTTTAGAAGGTGGCAATATAGAGGAAGCTGCTTACACTGGTGACGGAAAACACATCAACTCAGATTTTTTAAATGGGTCAAATAAAAAGGACGGCATTAATAAAATGATATCCTGGCTCGAAGAAAAAAAACTAGGCACGAAGAAAATTAATTACAAACTTCGCGACTGGATTTTTTCTCGCCAAAGATACTGGGGAGAACCATTTCCACTTTTAAAGTACGAAGACGGTACAATTCGTTGCCTTGATGCTGACGAACTTCCTGTTGCTCTTCCAGAATTAGAAAAGTACGAGCCTTCTGGAAGTGGTGAGTCTCCTCTCGCTAACGCCACAGACTGGCTTTGGATCACAGATCCAAAAACTGGTAAAAAAGCTAAAAGAGAAACCAATACGATGCCAAACTGGGCCGGTAGTTGTTGGTACTACCTTCGCTTTTGTGATCCCAAAAACTCAAGCGAACCTTGGAATAAAGACGTCGAAAAATATTGGCTTCCAGTAGATCTTTATATCGGTGGAGCTGAGCATGCTGTTTTACACTTACTTTATGCGCGCTTCTGGCACAAAGTTCTTTTTGACTTAGGATACGTTTCAACGAAAGAACCATTTCAAAAACTCGTCAACCAAGGATTGATCCTTGGAACTGACGGAGAAAAAATGAGTAAATCACGTGGAAACGTCGTGAATCCAGATTCTGTTGTTAAAGAATCCGGTGCTGACTCTTTACGTTTATATGAAATGTTTATGGGGCCACTCGAAAAAGTAAAACCGTGGAATGAAAATGGTGTGAAGGGAGTTTATAATTTCCTTAGTAGAGCTTATCGTTTTTTTGCAGACCCTACTCACATTAATAATAATCCTGAAAGTGAAGAGACATTAAAAGTTCTTCACAAGACAATTAAAAAAGTGACAGGTGACTACGACAACTTGAGATTTAATACGGCCATCTCTGCGCTCATGATTTTCGTGAATCATTGTTATAAAGCAGGCAGTGTTTCAAAAGACACTGCAAAAACATTTACTCTTCTCTTAGCTCCAATGGCCCCTCACTTAGGTGAAGAGCTTTGGGAACTCATGGGTGGAAAAAATACTCTGACCTACGAAGCATGGCCAAAATATAACGAAGCACTAGCGAAAGATGACACTATCACTGTCGCTGTTCAAGTTAACGGAAAACTTCGCGGGACACTGGAAGTTGAGCCAACGATTACTCAAGAAGAAATTCTTGCGATGGCAAAGAGTGATGAGAACGTTTCAAAATTTTTAGTGGGAACTCTCGTTAAAGAAATTTATGTGCCAGGAAAAATTGTTAACTTTGTTGTGAAAGCTTAAGGAAAAAATATGTCTGAAAAATTTTATATTACCACTGCGATTGATTACCCTAATGGAAGCCCGCACATGGGCCACGCGCTTGAAAAAATTGCTAGTGATGCTTATGCGAGATGGCATACATTTTTAGGTTATGAAACTTATTTTCTAACAGGGACAGATGAAAATGGGCAGAAGCTTATTGAGTCTGCCAAAGCCAACAATCAAGACACTCAAGTTTACGTTGATGAAAACTCAAAGAAATTTAAAAAGCTTTGTCTTGACCTCAATATTTCTAATAATGATTTCATCCGCACAACAGAAAAACGTCATCATGATGTTTGTATAGATTTGTGGAAAAAATTAGAAACAAAAGGCGATGTCTATTTTGGAGTCTACTCAGGAAATTATTGTCTAGCTTGTGAATCTTTTTATACTGAAACTCAAGCTCCAGATAATATATGTCCTGCTCACAACACTCAACTTTCTAAAAAAGAAGAAGAAGGTTATTTTTTTAAAATGGGTGCTTACCAAGACTGGATTATTAATCACATAAAGTCTCACCCAACTTTTATTGTTCCAAGCTCATCATATAATGAAATGTTATCGCGCCTAGAAGGCGACAAACTTCGCGACCTTCCTATCTCTCGTCCCAATGAAGGTTGGGGAATTCCCGTACCTGGGAACACGAAATTTGTTATGTACACTTGGTTTGATGCTCTCATAAATTATTATTCTGCTATAGCCGGAACTCCCAATGAGAAATACTGGCCAGCTTCAATGCACGTGATTGGTAAAGACATCACTTGGTTTCACACCGTCATCTGGCCTATCATGCTTCATGCAGCAGGGATCGCTCTTCCTAAGCAAGTCTATGTTCATGGGATGATTCTCGCTGAAGATGGAAAAAAAATGAGCAAGTCATTAAATAATGTTATCGATCCAAATGAAATGCTTGCAAAATATCCACTTGATAGTTTCAGGTATTATCTTCTGCGTGCTATCCCTGCCCAAAGTGATGGACGTTTTTCTGAAAAAGAACTTATAGAAAAGCATAATGCAGAATTAGGAAATAGTTTTGGTAACCTTATCATGAGAGTTATCAAACTTTACTTAAAAGACAATGCTCCCACCCTTCACGGCACTGGCATTACTCAAGAAGTAAATTTTGACGACAACTTCGCACGCATGAAAGTTCACATGGAAAAGCGTGAACACAACCGCGCTCTTGAAGCACTCTGGGAAGGAGTCAATAGCATGAATCAATACGTAAATACGAAAGAGCCATGGAAGCTTAAGGAAGATAAGGAAGCACTTAAGCAGGTTGTTTATAACTGCCTGTACTCCATTCACGCCATCTCTACTCTACTATCGCCTTTTTTGCCAGATACCGCCAAGAAGGCCTTAGAACCACTTGGAGTTAGCTTAGGCCATTATGATGACATTAAGTTTGGAGCAGTAACTTATGAACTATCGGAACCAATGCCTTTATTTCCTAAAATTGATCTACCTGTAACACCTCCGGCCCCACCAAAAGCTCCGAAAGTCCCAAAGCCAAAACAAATCAAAGAATAACCCTAAGTTAGCTAGGCTTTTAAGCCTAGCTGCCTTATAAATTGTGCATATTTTAAGATAAAAAATTGCTTTTTTAGTTAGATTTGCTTTTCTAGAGATTCCCAAACCCCCACTCTAACTCCTAGAAACAATGAATCTTTCAAAGCTTCTCCTGACTTAACTCAAGTATAAAACCCAGATACCGATTAAAATAGTATGAAGACGCAACTAGAGACGGCGGAATAAATTATGGATGAAGAACAATTAGCATTAGTAGAAGAAGGACTGAACCTCCTTTTACAAAAATACAAGAAGAACGAACAAGAGGGCGACCTCCGAAGAATGCAAGCAGTTATGGATGCTAAAGTCGCTATTAGAAAAGTTATGCTTTCTGTTGCTATAAAGGGAGACGTTAAAGATATTATTCCTTTCATTGAAGGTGGAGTTGGTGCTGGTTGGGAAGTCACTGATTTTAACGATATTGTTATAAGGTACCACGCTTAATTCTTTAAACTTGAATCATTCAATTATTTAAACAATAATAGCCTCCACTATAGGAGGCTTTTATGTTTGAACTTATTACTGAAGATATTAAAAAAGCGATGCTGGCCAAAGAAAAAGAACGCCTCGATGCACTTCGATATTTCAAAAGTATGCTTATTGAAAATAAAACATCTAAAGCACCCATTGCAGAAATGGATGTGCTCATTAAACACGTTAAAAAACTTAAGGATTCACTTGAAAATTTTCCAGCTGAAAATGAAATCAGAAAAAAAACTGAACGTGAAATAATTATCCTCAATGATTATATGCCAAAGCAGTTAGATGAAGCGACCGTGAAGACTTATATTAAAGACATCATTGCTGCTCAGCCAGGTATCAATGCCGGGTTAGTCATGAAGGAACTAAGCCCAAAAATCAAAGGACAGTTTGATAGTAAGCTGGCTAATGAATTAGTTAAAGCGGCTTTAGCTTAGAACTGACAAGTGAGGGCGACTGGAAAATGGTCGCTCAATAACTCTTGCATATGGCGATAGTAATAAGGATTTGTCAGCTGTCTTAAAAAAACTCTTCTTCTAAGTCCATCTAATCTTTCTGGAATTTGAAACTCATCTTGAACGATTTGGTTGTTTCTAACTGTCTTTAATCCATGCAAGTAATTTTCAAAACCTACTACATACTTATCCATTTTACTTTGCCCATTTGAAGTCAATGGGTAGTCTAGTTTAACTGTTGCGGGATCATCCACTGGTGGAATATCCCCATCTAAAATATCGCTATCACCATCGCTTGGTGGTGGATCAGAACGCAGGATTAGTGACTTGTTTCTTAAACCTACAACTTCTTGCCTTATTCCATATTTCTTTTCAATCTCAGCGTTCACGCCTTTATCAAAATAATTATAAACCTCACCTTCGTTGCATCCAGAAAATGATTTTTTATCTAAAACAAAGTGATCATAATCATTAGCAACACCGTTGGTTTCCTTTCCATTAGACAGATAGCGAGTTGGCGAAATAGTCGAAGCTTCTTTAATCAAAAGCTCACTTCCGGGGAAAGCTTTAAGAATTTGTGGCCAAAAGACATTACTAGAAACTAAGTTCATATCGGCCATATACATAATTTTTGAGTCATTATATGTGCTCTTATATTTCTCCATGAACTCAAGAGTATTTTTTACTTCGGCTAAACGAGCAAAGTTCGCCAAGTTAATACCTGGGCCTAAGTCTTTAATACTTTCAACTCCAAATGTCTTTTTCAGTAAGTCTTTTGTTGCTTCTTCATCTCCAGAATATGTAAATACAACATGAGATGTGACGAGGGAAAACTTAGTCGCATTTGCTTTGAAGCTCGCCATAAAAGGTCTACGTGCAAAATGCTCGACGAGATCACGTCCCATAAATTCTTGAGTCAATGTAATAAAGCATGCCGCCGGAAATCCTGCGCCTTCGCCAGCAAATTTTTTACAGTGTGGATTTTCTGCCAATGAAACTGTATTTCCTCGGTAAAAATAGCCTGCTAGCTCTTCAACTGATCCTTCAAGTGCAGAGTCTCCTCTCGGAGATAAAACTAAGCCCCAACTTGAATCTAATTTTTTTAATTCTTGCAGGACTCTTAAATAACCTGGAGCTCGATATAAATCATAAGCAGCTCTCGTATCATCTAAAAGCTTTTTAATTTTCATATCCATTTGCTGAATCTTGGCTGCTTCTGTAAGTTTTGATCGTTGCTCCTTAAGCTTTGAAACAAGAGTAGGAGACTCCATAATAAAAGCTAAAACTGCTTTATTACTTTGCTCATCTCTTCCGACAGTCGCCAATAACTCAAGGGCCGACACAACATCATATTGGTTAATGATTTTTGCAATAAGAGCATAATCTTTGAAGAGGGCTTTTGAAGTTCCTGGATGTAGTAGATTGTAATTGGCAATTTTTATTGATGATGTTCTTTTAAGATTTTGTGTCGTTGGAAAATAATGATTGTAGTTCGAAAAACATTCAACTTGATATTCTTTATTAACAATAAGTGTTCTATTAGCATCACACTTAGCTTGATATTCTTCGATTTTCGCTTCGTCGCTAGCGGGGGTCTTTGTAAGACCGACTTCAGCATGAAGTGAAAAACTAAACGAGATCAAAACAGTAATTAACATGTTGGTCATAAAATCCCCAAGCAATTAGCTCGACTAATATCCGCCATTAGTCTACCAATTAAAAACACGGAAACTCAACTTGTTAAATGAATAAATTGACTATCTAACTCATTAATAAGACGCTCTTAACCTAAAAAAAACAATGACACGCATCTCACTAATCACTAAAGTTATTACCCTGAAATACCGAATAAATTCTCAAGTAGTCTAATCTCTTAGCGAGGAAAAATCTATGTATAAGTATTTATTGATCTGTTTACTGGCCATTAACATCACCTACGCGTCATCTGTAAAGCTGATTGATTATATCGTAAGTGCTAGCAGTTCTGGTTTAGCAGAAATGTTAACCAAAAAAGGTATTGTGGGCAATGAAGCCAAACAAGTACAAAGTTATGTTGCGAGCTCCCTTAAAGCTCTCGGAGTTAAAGAAGGTGCGGATCCAAGAAAACAACTTAATACAATTCTTGGAAATATTGTAGCTTCATCAGAAGACATGAATAGAATCCGTGGACTTCAAGGATTATTAGATACACCAGTTGAAAAAGTAGAAAAATTCAATGAAGAGCAACTTGTATCCACTATCAACAGTTTAATTTATGTAGCCAACAGATATGGTTCATCAGTCATTATTACATGTGCTGAGTGTGTGAATCCTACTTTAGCTGCAAAAGGATTTAAATTCACGGTTGAAACAATTCAAAACGCAAAATCTACTGAACTTCTAGAAAAAGTTATTCCAAAAAATCCAAAAGACTTAAACCGTTTCATTGCAAATGGTATGAAGAAAAAAGGGAATTTGGAATCAATTGGTGATTATTCAAAAGTCAGCCCGGATTTAGTTGCTCCACAAGATGAAAAAACATTAGCGCTTTTTATTGCCTTGAGAACAAATGGAAATAGCGATCAAAAATCTCTTGTTGAATCTATCATTAGATTATCGACTAAGGATGGACAAGCAAACATCATCAATCCAAAAGATCCACACCAGTTTTGGAAAATTGTTGCTGACGACATGACTCCAGAAGAGACTGCCGGTTGGGTAAGGACAATGGATGAAATGGCGAAAAGAGCAGA
>JAYSPR010000040.1:0-12178 GCA_043721975.1 Bacteriovoracaceae bacterium | reverse complement strand
GATGAATTTGTTAAATAACGAACAGGATCTAAGGGAACTATCGTAGCACCAGTTGTGACCAAAAAATGTTTTTGATTTGGACTTTTAAAATTTGTGGTCATTGTTACAATAAGAGCCGCAACTTCTTCTACTGAAGGAAGTTTGCCTGCACCGACTTCTTCACAGGCTAAAATACCAGTATCTGTCGAAGAGACAAAAACGTTATTTAGGCTTTTTAATTTTGTTAATTGAACTGCATTGTCTTGAGTAAAAGGATGATGAAGCATATGAGTATTCATCGCAGGAAAAAATAAAATATTTTTATTAGGCTCAAGTGCCAAGAACACTGAGCTCAATAAATCAGAAGCTTGACCACTGGCGAGCCGTGAAAGTGTGTTGGCCGATAAAGGAGCGACGACATAGACATCACACCAACGAGCAAGGTCGACATGTAAGACATTTTTATGAGTAAAATCATCTTGAGACCCATAAACATCTTGAACACCAAGATAAGTGAAAACTTCTGGCACCACGAATTTTAGTGCACCAGTAGTTAAAACAACTTTAACTTCATGGCCCGATTTCACTAGAAGCCTGGCGAGGTCGATTGATTTATAGGCTGAGATTGAGCCACTGACACCTAACAATATTTTCATTGCTGAAATATTTCACAAAAGACGAGAGTTTGCAATTTTATGGCATTAATTATGGCATTATGAGAGCGACAATTTTCTTGGTGTGCGGAATGTAACTGAAGACAAAAAGCACAGAAAAAAACACGAGAAATGTGGCCTGAGAAGCCACGATGGCCAATCCCATTTTTCCTAAACTTTTATCAACTTTTTTATAAGTGTAATTAGTTTTAATAACTTGGTGACGATACTCAGCAGCACTGCCAGAGCTGTACTCCGAAATCTTGTTTGCGACCTCTTGGTTTCGGAAGTCTTGGCGCTTTTTCTGCAGTTCGTCTTCTGTCATAAATGAACCTTGATGAGAGTAATCTACCTTCCTTCTCGGTTATTTTAACTGAAAGATTAAATTGATGCTTCTTGCTCTTTAACTGTTTGAAATCTCTTGATGTAAGTACAGCGTTGGCAAAGATCTTCGACCAGTTTTTGAGCCTTGAAGCCCTCTCTCATAGAGCGGGCCCTTTGCCCCTCTAAAATTTGTCCCAAGGATTTTTCGGGCATACGGCCAAGATCGAGTCTCGCTTCTTTATCTAAGCAACAAGCCACGACGGTGCCATCAGCATGAATACCAATGTGAGAAGACAGTCCGTGGCAAAATCCACTTGTTGATTGCTTGGGCATAAGTGGACTAGGCCATTCAAAGCGTGAATCAAAATGGAGGTAGACTCTTTTATAGATGCGTTTACTTTTAATCGAGCCAACATCGATAGATTCGGAAATCTCGGTTTCAAAAAAATTGGCAATAGTTTTTAAGATATCTGAGTTTGAATCATTTTGAGTTGTGGTTTCAAAAATATTCCACAGGCGATAGTTAATATAAAGTTCAGGGCGAGCTTCTTGGGATTCCTTGGAGAAATTCAAAATATCTAGAAGGTAAGGATTAATATCTTTGTCTTTAAAATTATCTTTGAAGGCATGAATTGAAAAATTAATTTGATGAAAAGCAGGAGATTCAGTGAGCAGTTTTCTATAGCGATTTAAAAGTAAACCGTTGGTTGTGAGATTGATTTTTACACCTGTTTTTTCACAGATAGAAATAATCTTTTCAAATTCAGGGTGAGCGAGAGGTTCTCCCATGAGGTGTAAACAAATTTGTTCGGTTTGAGGAGCGACGTCACGAACAATCTGTTCAAAGAGTTCGGGAGGCATGATTCTTTTATCGCGATCAACAACAGGGCAAAACGAGCACTGGAGGTTGCAAATATTACTGATCTCAATATAAACGCGTTTGAATTTGTTCATTTTAGTGCTATCTACCACAAGATATGTCACAAATCGAACAAGCATCTCCAAATTTTTACTATTTCCTCTGTAATCCAGGGAGTGAGAAATTTCTTAAAGAAGAAATTAGGCTGATCTACCCTGAACTCGCATTTGCCTATTCGACAGAAGGCTTTTTGACTTTCAAAGAAACCAGGCGCTTGGGAAAAACGTTGCGTCCCGTTTTTTGTCGTCACTTTGGAAGATTCATCAAGCGTGGAAGCTTAGAAGAATTGCGTGCAAGCTATGTTGGAAAAACACTTTTTTATTCTATCCAAGGAGAAGTTTTTGAAACTCATCCTTTTTCAAACGGAGATTGGGTTAAAGAAATTATTAAAGTCTCTGAAACTCAGTATTACCTTGGGGAGTTTAAGGCAAGTATCTTAACAGCTCCTACTCCGGGGGGCTGGAGTCTCGCAAATTTACCAGAAGAAGCACCTTCAAGAGCATATTTAAAAGTGATTGATGGAGCCAATTATATGGGTGTAAATTTTCCCAAAAATGACTACGCTTTAGAAATTGGGTCAAGTCCAGGTGGAGCGACTTATGCCATGCTTGAAGCTGGACTCAGAGTTGAAGGAATTGATCCAGGAGAGATGGCGGCAGTTTGTTTTAATCACCCAAATTTCACACATCATAGACAATCGATTCAAGATTTTCATGTGTCTTCATTGAAAGATCATGTGCAATGGTTATTTGTTGATATGAATTTAGCTCCCGAGGGAAGCTTGAGAGAAATAGAGAAAGTCGTTGAGGCCATTAGACCTTCTTTGAAAGGGGCCTTCATCACTCTCAAAATGACTAAGTTCGAATTAGTCTCGCGGGTTCCAATGTATCTTAATATTGTCGGTAAAATGGGACTCAAAGTGGTGATGGCAACTCAGCTGCCATCACACAAGCAAGAATTCCTCATTTACGCAGAATAACTTTAGAGAATTTTATCTAATTGATTTGTAATTTCTTTGGCCATTGGCTCGACACTTGATTGAAAACGAGCAGAGACTTTGCCCTCTTTATCGACAAGGAATTTTGTAAAATTCCAAGCGATTTCTCCTTCGTAAGCTTTTTCGGAAGTAAGCCACTTATAAAGTGGAATTTTTTTATCTCCCAAAACAATTTGCTTTTCTATGATAGGAAAAGTGACGCCGTATTTTAGGCGACAAATATTGGTGATTTCCTTATTTGATTCTGGAGACTGTTCACCGAAATCGTTACTGGGAAATCCCACTATGACAAAATTTTTCTTAGAATAAGTTTGATAGAGCTTTTCAAGATCATCGAGTTGACCAGTGTAACCACATCGGGTGGCAATATTGACTATCATGACAGTTTTTCCTTTAAACTCGCTAAATTTCACTTCTTTTTTGTTAGCATCAGTGAATTTATAATCGTAAAAATTTTCTGCCATCAAACGTGAACTCATGCAAAGTAGTAAAAGACTAAGAACTGTTTTCATTTTTATCTCCATTTTTTTAATCAGTATAACTCTATTATTTCACTTGCAAAGCTTGTCTAAAAATTGTTTGACCTGATCAAGGCTTGAACAATCTAGTCGGGCATTTCGGTAAATTTATCCGTCTTATGGTCTTTCCTTAATCTTGTTAAAATAATGAAGATATTCTCTGTAAGTTCTTTTTAAGAGGTTAAATAATGTTAAATTCCAAAAAACTCATTCCTTTATTCCTTCTAGCATCTTTTGTTGGATGCCAGACTCCCCCTGCTATTAAAAATCCTCGAGTCCCAAGTTCAGTTATGCTGACTGAGACAAAAGATTTAAAAGATTGGCAGACATTGGGCCAGTTAAAGCAAAGAGAAGTAGAGCTCTCAGCTCTAAATCTTTATTATAAGAAAAAAAGAAACAAGGATGAGTTAGAGAAAATAAGTGTTGAACGAAAAGCTATCAAAGCTCAAGTCGATGCTATCGAATCACGCATTGGAACACTTCAGGATGATGCTAGTCAGCTCATTGTCAACGAACCAAAAAGCTGGAGAGTCGAGCGAGAAGCTATTGAACTGAACCAAGTCAAATTATATACGCTTGATAAAAAAGTCGAGAGATCAATCTCAACATTTGAAACGACAGAATCAAAAATTCACCTTATTCACAATTTCTTTTCAAATGCGGGAGTCGTAGACACTGAAGCAGATAAAGAAAAACCAACAATGGATTTCAACGTTAGGTGTGATGCTCCTTTTACAATGAAATACGGTCTCTTAAATAGAAAAGTAAGGGCCAACGAAAATTTTAAATTTAAGCTAGGTGATAAAAAACTCTCTAATGACTATAGAGATTTTAGTTTTGATCCAAATTTTAAATCATGCTCATTTACTTTTACAAGCTCTCTGACATCAGATGGGGAAACTTATGGGTTTAAGTTAGTGAACGAAACTCAAAAAATGAGTGCTATCTCACAATTCATGAAGACAACTGAAGTTTGTTCAGTAAAAAAAGACACAGATAAGTTTTTTATGACTACTGAATTCTCGAATATGACTTGTCCTGTTGCTTATGATTCAATCACGATTCTCCCAGAGCCAGAAGACAGCTTACACGCACGTGTTGTCTCATTAATAGGACATGATTTGCCAGCTGATTTTATTAAAAATGGTGATCCTTATGCGAAATTAGATTTTTCAAAAGCTCCTAAGTTTGATGCTATTTTAGTTTCATATCTTGTTTTTAGATCAGATTTTTATGGAACTCTTATGGCAAGATTACTTGCTTATCATGCCGATAGAGGAGCCTTTGTAAGAGTTATTACTTCAGATGTTATCGCTCTTAAAAAAGATGAGGCGATGTTTGAAAAAATAATGGCCGAACACCCTAACATGAAATTTATCGAATACCGATTTGATAGCAGTCAAAAAGGGGGGGGATGGATTTCAGAACTTCACCGCACAAATCACGTTAAACTTTTCATCACTTACTCAAAAGAAAATCCAGAAGCCTCTCAAGTTATTTTCGGTGGAAAAAATATTCACGACGGCTTTGTTTTTAAAACACCAGTGGATGTTTCAAGATTCCCAGAAATGGTGAACTACGCGACAGGGGATGATTCTTGGGCCTTTTGGAGAGATTTTGAAATGGTGGTGAAGGGACAAAAACTGACAGAAAGTTTAGTTCGTCACTATTTAAATTTTTATCATATCAATAAAGAAAATCTTGTGATGAAAATGTCGAGCTTAGCTGTCGCAAAAGCTGATGCTATGGAAGCTAAAACTGAGACATTGAGAAGTTATGTTTCAATACCATTTAAAGATGAACCTAATTTAAATCTATATTATGCTCGCATGATCGATTCAGCAAAAAAGAAAATTTTAGTCAGTTCACCTTACTTTAGACCGGTTAAAGAAATTGCTGAAGCCTTAGATAGAGCAGTTGATAGAGGTGTTGATATTACAATTATTACACGACTTGACCTGGAAGGAGATACGGCCGATTTTATTTTAGGGGCCGTTAATAAAGATGGTGTAAATAGATTCTTAAAGAAAATAAAAGTTTTTGAATATGTCGAACCAAAAGTTATTCTTCACTCAAAACTTCTAATGATTGATGATGAATTTACTTTTATTAGTTCGGTAAATTTAAATAAGAGAAGTTACTATCACGATCTTGAAAACGGTGTCGTTGTTAACGATCCAAAGTTTACTGCTGTCATGACAAATCTTTATCACAGATACCTTGAGATCTCTGAGCAGCTGACAGAAAAGCAAAGAATCGTCTTTTGGAAAAGATGGATTATTAAAGCTTTCGATAAAGTTTTATAAGACTAATATGAATTTTTAGATAATTTTAAGGCCATGGGTATCAAGCTCATGGCCTTCGTGTTTTAAAAGAAAGATTTTCATCTTCATCCCACCTGAAAAACCAGTTAATTTTCCAGTTGAGCCAACGACTCTATGGCAAGGAATGATGATGGGAATAGGATTTCTTCCATTCGCCCCACCCACAGCTCTTTGGGCTTTAGGGTTTTTTAAAAACTTTGCTTGCTCACCGTAGCTCCATACTTTTCCGAATGGAATTTTTTGTAAAGCTCCCCAAGCACGACCTTGAAAAGTTGTCCCGGCTGGGTTGAGAGGAACAGTAAAATGCGTTCTTTTACCGTCAAAATATTCTTCTAATTCTTTTTTCGTTTGAGATAAAACTTTATGATTAGAAGCGAGTTCGGCTTCTTTTAAAAGACTCGGTAGTTTGTCTTCTTTTGTATAGAGAGCGACTAAGGAATCTTTATCCGCAACAAGGTGCAGCTGACCTAAGGGAGATTTTAATGTTTGATAATAATACATGATGCACCATTTGTTTTTTTCTTTAAAATCATAATCAATTCTTTTCAAAATGGCTTTCTAAAAGCATTCTTAAGTGTAGTTTTAGTGAGACTTTTCTGGAGAAGTATCAATGTTAAATAAGATTTTGGCTTTAGTGTTAACTTTCGGCATCGCGCAGAGCACTTTTGCTTTTGATTTATCCAATAAATTTGGATTTGGTTTAACGGGTGGTTATTCAATTCCTATTTCTGGTAACCCCTTCAACTCTGAAGCCGACGCTGATTTTGGCTACGATCTTCATGGAAGATATCATTTTAATGAATCTTATAATTTAGATTTAAATGTTAGTCGGCTAGAATTTGCTGACACAAAAATTAGATTAGATAATTTAAATCTTTTAGGAGTTTGGAGAATTTCTGGTGCCCAAAGAATCACTCCAGTGCTCGGAGCCGGACTTGGTTTAACACGTGTAAAAAACTTTGGTCCAAAAAGTTTAAAATTATCGGGAATATTGCGGGTGGGATTAGAGGCCAGCGTCTCGGAATGGTTTTCAGTGGGTGTATTAGTTGATTATCAATATGTTTCAAAATGGCTTGGTGATATGCCGACAACTAGGGCCCATATGCTCATTCCACAATTGGCCTTAACTTGGTATTTTGGTGGAGAATCAAAGAAGCTTAAGCCGATCGAAGAAATTACCAAAGAAGTAAAAAAAGTTATTACAGAAGCTCCATCAAACATTGTCGATGAAAGTAAACTCGACAGCGATGACGATGGTATCACAGATCCAAATGATAGATGCCCGATTACTCCTAAGGGAATAAAGGTTAATGCTATCGGATGCAGCCTTGATGAAAAAGCTTTAGTGCCTATCAATATTGAATTTGAAAGTGGCAAGACAAGTATTGATAAAAAATTTAATTCTCACTTAGATGAAATTGCCGACTATTTAAAAAAATATTCTGATATAAAAATAGAAATTCAAGGGCATACTGACAATGTGGGAGCCGAAGCAAGAAATGTGAAACTTTCAAGCGCGAGAGCGGAGTCTGTGATGAAAGCGCTATTAAGTCGCGGAGTAGAAAAAAGTCGTTTAAGTGCTAAAGGCTTCGGATCATCAGTTCCACTTATGAATAATGGAACAGAAGAAGGAAGAAGGACAAATAGAAGAGTTATAGCTGCTTTATCAGACAAATAAGCTAAAATTTTTTTTCGATAACAATGAGGTAACGGTCTTCACCTGTAGATAGCCAAACTTCATTGTCTTCGATTGAGACAGAAAAATTCATTCCTCTATCGACAAAATCATCAAAATTTAGATTCAATGGCCAGTGAAATTGGAAAATAGATAAATTAGAAAATCGACTGAGTCCATTCTTAACGGATTCAAACCATTGAGTGCTTTGTTGGTCTTGATAAGTGTAAATTTCAATATTGCGGCCCTTAGAACAGGCCTGGCGAATTCGTCTTTCATCGAGATGTCCTAATTCTATCCAATATTCAATTGAACCATCGTGATTTAACTTCCACAGATCAGGCTCTGAGTCTGAGCTAATTCCTTTCGTAAATTGGATTTCATTTTGGGCCCCGAGACAAAATGCTAAAACCCGTGTCATCATCCTTAAGTTATTTTCTGACGGATGACGGGCCACTGTCAGTGAACACTCTTCGTAGTGATGAATATTCATATTTGAAAGTGAAATTTTAATTTTAAAAATTGTCGATTTTAAGGCCATAGATTTGAGTTTATAGGAGATGGGGGAGAGTTAAAAGAGATTAATCAATGACTGAATTTTTTAAGTGTAGAAAGATTTATATACTCAAGGGCTTTAGAGTGAGTAGCCTTAAGATCTATTTGTGGCGCACTCTTACCCTCATTAGCTTCATTCCATCGTAAAGCGCACAAACACCATTTGTTTCCCGGTACTAGACCCGGAAAATTATACTCAGGTCTAGGCGTTGAAAGATCATTTCCTTTTGATTTCGTAAAATCTAAAAACTTCTTTGTGACAGTCGCACAAATAACATGTGTTCCTTGATCAGATAAGTTCGTGTGGCAATAACCGTTTCTAAAAAATCCAGTGGTTGGTGAATCACTGCATTTAGTAAGAGCTGACCCAAGTACATTCGTTTTACCCAGAGATAGGTCTTGGGCCTGGAGTGTAATTGTTAAAAATAAGAAGTGTATTAGAGTTGCCATATTCAAATACTAGCTCATCTTGCAGAGATAGGAATTTTAAAAATATAGACAATAATTCTACAAGTAAATTTTTATTAAAAAAATGAACAAAATAGGAATATAAATGATCTCATGAATAAATTAGTTAAAAATGCTATTTTTGCTTCGAACCTATCAAAAACAGTTGTGTACTCAATGGAGTATCGATTGCTTATGAATCTCTCAAAAGCCTTTTCAGCTTTCGTGAAGCCACCCAAAGAAGAAAAAGATAAAAAATTGGTAAAGCACCTAGAGGCCGGCGTGATTAAGTTGCATGAAGAAGATGCTTTAAACATAGAAAAAGGATTTTATCCCATCAGTGTTATTAAACCGAAATCAGCGCTTAATCATCTGAAAAACCTACCCTACATCATATATGACTCATTAAAGATTTCTAGACGAAGAAAGTTAAACTTAAAAAAAGATTTTAAAATAAATACAGAAAATGCACCTGATTATTTAGATAGAAATTATCATTTTCAGACGGATGGTTATTTTTCGGATCGTTCCGCTGCTATTTATGAACATCAAGTGGAGGTTTTATTTTCTGGCACAGCAGCTCCCATGAGAAGAATGCTAATCAAAATGATTAAAGAAAAAATAAAGTCAAATAAACCTCTCAAAATTTTAGAACTAGGAGCGGGAGTCGGAACAGCAACAATTGATTTTTCTCAGAGTTTTGATTTTTTAGAATACTTCGTCACGGATGTTTCTGGGCCTTATTTAAAATTAGCTAAAAAGCGAATAACTGAAAAAACAGAATATGCAGATTTATTTCATTACACTCAAACTCCCGCAGAGAATTTACCTTTTTCAGACGAAGAATTTGATTTAGTTTTTTCGGTTTATCTTTTTCATGAACTTCCCAGTGATATCCGAGAAAAAGTTTTATCGGAAAGTTATAGAGTTCTGAAAAAAAATGGAGTCATTGCTTTCTGCGATTCTCTTCAAGTAGATGATGATCCAATCTTAAATGATGTTTTAAGACAGTTCCCAATAGATTATCATGAGCCCTTTTATAAGGGTTACACACTTTGGGATACTAGGGTTAGTCTGGAATCGTTAAAGTTTACAGCGATTGAATCAAATCATAAGCTCCTCTCAAAATACTGGCTTGCAGTTAAATAGCCAATTTTTCTGGCAGATGGTTAGCTGTATATGCCAATAAAAAGTCTCAATTTCCCAAGACTTACTATTAAAGTCTACTATGCAATTCTCTGATTTTAGAGGCATGAATCTCCATTCGAGGTAAATTCTCATTTAGATGCTAAAATTATTTAGTGATGTATTTAGATAATTGATAGGAGTTATAAGATTGTTTAAAAAAATTAGAGAAGTAACCCATTTGTTATTTTTAAGCACTTGGATCATTTTAGTTGGATGTATCGCCAAAGGAAGAGTCGACATCTCGTTGCTCTCTCCCAATAAGCAGTCACTGTTAAATCTTAATGTCGCTCAAGTTAAAGTCCAAAATAATCAACTCATCATTACTGGAACAAATCTCACAAATGTCACTCAAGTGAAGCTAGTCAATAGTGGAATTACACAAATATTTTCAGTTGAAAGTGTGAGCAGTACTCAGCTAATTGCCAACGGAATTTCTGCTGTCTCTATCGGAGTGGGAAAAGTTTTTGATATGATTCTCTCAAATGCCAGTGCCGCTGCGACTGTGCCTGTGACTTTTACATTAAATAATAAAAGTGTCACGGGAGTCATGCTTTCAAACATGAGTGCACAATCTGGTGAAGTCTTAACTTTTAATGGAACAGATTGGGGCCCTTCTTCTCCAATTATTCCTCAATTGTACAAAGGAACCTGGGATCCAACTATACCAGGATCTATTCCAAACGTAGGAACTGCAGGAACTGGTGATTATTGGATAATTTCAAAAGGTGGAGTTTATGCCGGCAACGGCGTGACCTACGCAGCTGGGGATTGGATCATTGAAGAAGATGGATTCTGGGTTAAGATTCCCATGTCGACAAACTCAGTGACAAGCTACAATGGAAATAAAGGCATCGTTGTCACTTTGCCTTCCGATTATATCTTACTAAAAAATGGGAGTGGAAAACTTCCTGGATCAAGCCTAAATGATTTAGCGAATGTGGATTTAACGACGACTGCTCCTGTTAACGGAAATGTTTTAAAATATAACGGAGTTGCCTGGGTTCCAGGAACTGCTGGTGGTGCCGCTGGTGCGATTGGTTCAACTGAGATCACAGATCTTTCAATCACTGGTGCAGACATCGCTGAAAACACGATCAATCCTTCAAAGATTTATTCGAGCTCTATAGATGCTGCTTTATATTTGCGTGGAGATAAAACCTGGGCGAATTTCGCGGCGGACACACTCAATGTACCACTTTCAACTTATTCACTAAATGCGACGGTAAAACCAGTTGTAGGAATCACGGATAAAATTGGAGCGGCACTTGGAAAGATCCAAAAATTTTTAAATGACTTGGATACTGATTACGTTTCAAAGACGGCTACATCACAAGTTGTTTCTGGAACATTTAGTTTTACTTCGCCGACATCATTTCTATATACACAACTTCCTAGTGGTGTGAGTCCAACAGAAGTGGCAAACGTGCAGTATGTACAAAATTATGTTTCCAATGCAGTCACAGGTGGATCGAGTTATGCTCCCACTACACTTACGATTACGAGTTCAACAATTTCTGCTGCATCGACTATATTACCGGTAGTTTCAACGACAGATTATCCACCTACTGGAACACTTTTAGTGGGATCTGAAGTCGTCTCTTACACTGGGAAAACAGCAACTTCATTCACGGGATTAACTAGAGGATTATATGGTACAACTGCTAGTGGAATTCCTGATTCACTTCCAGTTAATAATTATCTCTCACTTGCCCGGTCTTCTACCAGTGTGACACCAAAAATGGTTGTTACAGGAAGTGGGAATGTGGGTATCGGAACAACAGCGCCGACTACGGCTCTTGAAGTCACCGGCAATATCACTTTAACAAATGGTGCCAATCGTACGATATCGATGAAAAGTGTTGGGAATACGAGTGGCAATAATTTAACCGTTTCATCCGGCGCAGTAACCACCGGCACAGGAAATGGCGGCACGCTTTTAATAAATTCTGGATCTACAAGTCAAGATGGTAACGGTGGAAACATTAATATAACGTCGGGTAACGGTGGAAGTGTCTCCGGTGTCGGCGGCAATGTTAATATTTTAGCAGGAGATTCAATCAGTGGTGATGGTCCATCCGGTGGCGCAGTGAACATTGCAGGTGGCAGATCTTCATTCCAACCAGGTGGTCCGGTCAACATTACCGGTGGCGCCCCGTTTTTTGGAAACGGTAATGGTGGTGCGGTTGTAATTAATGGTGGAGCAAAAATCGGAACCGGAGTTAATGGCGACGTCATCCTTGCGAATTCACGTGGAAACGTCGGTATAGGTTCAACAGCTCCCTTAACAAAGCTCGAAGTCACCGGAGAAAATTCGACTTCATACATCTCAAATAAAGTTGCTGGTTTTGCCCCAACCTTTGCTGGGTATCGTGCCAATGGCACACAAGCAAGTCCGACTAGTCCTGCTGTCGCTGATAATTTAGTTGGGTTAGTTGGATACGGATATGTATCTGGAAATTATATAGATGGTGGTGGAGTTTTTGTCTCGAGAGATTCTGGAGTTTGATCTTTACCTACTTTAACGGAGTCCCTTTTAAGCAGCATAACGGTTTTGTTCAGCATACTCTTTCGGACTCATATAACCAAGTGAAGAATGCAA
>JAYSPR010000039.1:0-1152 GCA_043721975.1 Bacteriovoracaceae bacterium | reverse complement strand
CCCAAGGGAAACAAACTTTTTTTCATCTAATTGATAACTTGGCGTAAGCCCAAGCATATAAGATTTCATGTTATTGATGACTAAAGAATTATATTTTTTTCTAAAAGAAAAACTTCCTGTTCCTTTGGCAGAAAGGGAAATCGCTTCATATTTCCAAATCTCATAAAGAGCACTAGCGCTAATTTTCGTTAATGCAGCTTTAGTTATACTCACCGTGTCTGGTGATAAAGAAGTTGTTTCAGCTATATCCTTTTGATCAAGAGTAAGAAGTCCCAGAATATCCAAATCTGCATTAATTGCATATTTAGCTCCGGCCGAAAGACTCCATAATGAACTCGTGTTTTTTGAAAACATTTGAGTTCCTACGAGATTATATTCTGTTTTTGCAAAAGAGAATCCCACCAATGTCGTAAGCCTTATTTTTGAAGAAAACTGATACTCTAAATTGAGTTTTTTTGCTGAAGATTCTTGCCCTTCGGTATAAGGCCGAAGTTGATTTTTATTCACTTGAATCTGATAAGACCCCACACTTAAGCCAAGAGTGAGGTAATTGCGAATAAATTTCTCATCTCTCCCTTTGACTGCGATCGATTTAATTTCATCTTTGTTACCCAGAACAATGTCTTTTGACATGGCAATATTCAAATCTTCTCTTTGAGATAAAATTTCAACTCTTGCATCTTTCTCATTTAAAACTATAAAACCTTTTTTGGGGTTAAGTTTTAATCCTTCAGGTGGAAAGTACTCTCCGGTATCGCTGTCGATATCACCATTGTTTTTTGCCAAGTAGATTTTATTTTTATCATCAAATAAAGAACTAGAGTCAGGAGCAATATAAAGACCTGACGAAAGATCTATATACCCACCAGCTCGAGGACTGAAATCTCCAGTTTCTTTATCAAAAAAGCCTTCTACAGGTGCTGATTGAGAGGCCGTTTGAACCACTGGAATTAGCTCTTTTTCAATGTTGGCCGCTTTTAAATTGAGAATATTTTTTTCAATTAATTCTTTATTTTTAAAAAGTGCATTGAACTGAGCAGTTGAAATTTTAACTGGGTTTGATGTTTTTTTTAACTCATCTGAAGAAAAAGCATTTTGTCCTGCGAGCACCGTAACTGTTTCACTTTTATTTAATAGTTTCGAAAGTTGAGC
>JAYSPR010000038.1:0-2160 GCA_043721975.1 Bacteriovoracaceae bacterium | reverse complement strand
ACAAGCTGTCTGGGATCTACTCACTAAAGAATCAGAGGCACTAAAAATAGAATTAGGTCGCCCTATTAAGTTCTTAAATCTTTTTGGCTACACAGGGTGTGCGAGTCTTGCTGTCTTAAAAACTGGCGCTGAAGTCTTTCACGTAGATTCTAGTAAGGGTGTTTTAACTTGGGGCCGTGAAAATGTCGAGGCCTCTAAACTCGATCTTAAAAAAATTAAGTTTGTTCAAGAAGACGTCAAGGCCTTCATTAAACATTCTCTAAGAAAAGGTTTTAAATACGATGCCATTTTAGCTGACCCACCAAGCTGGGGGCATGGAGCGAATAAAGAACTTTGGGAATTCGACCAAATGATTCATGAACTAGTCATGGATTGCTACAGTGTGCTTGCTCGTGAAAAAAGTTTCTTTTTTCTCTCTTCACATACTCATGGTGTGCAATCTGAAGCTTTGAAAAATATTATGAACGATCACAAGTCTAAAAAAGAAGTTATTGTTGGTGAACTAGGAATCAGACATTCGAACGATTCTCGGATTTTACCTGCAGGAATCTACAGTCTTGCTAAAAATATTATTTAATTAATTTTAATTTAAAAACATAGCTGCCCAATAATTTATTGAGCAGCTATGTTTTGGTTATCTATCTACTTAACACCAGACGATGTTTTTCTATATTCTGGAACAGTATCTTGCTTACAACCTTCTCTCTCGAGAGATTTTGCTATCGATTCTACTGGCAGGGTTGCGTGTTGAATAACTCTTGCAACATGTCTTTGAACAATGCAACTCTTAAACCATTTTTGAGAAAACTTTTTTCCAGATTGATCACCAAATTCTAATGTTGAACTGGCCTCTGAATATTTCCCACCCCAATGAAGGGCCTCAATTAAATCAAGTGGCGATAATGAAGGATATTGATTATTTTGAATTTGAAAGTAATGATCAACTAATTTAGATTGTATTGGCCCAGCATTATACATTGCAACGGCTAAGATCCAACCTGTGTGTAATGGATAGGCTTTACTCTTATAAGGAGCTGCACAAGCTCTATTAAAAGTTTCTCCGGCAGTATAAAGATTTTGTTCTCTTATTTCTTTTGGAACAAAATTTAAAAATAAACTTCTCAATGTTCTAGCTTTAAATAAAATAGCCAGGCGAATATCTTGGCAATTATTAACAAATGAATTAATTGCCTGGAATCTTTTATCTTGAATGCTTCTAGAAGCTTTTGGAAAACTCTTCTTAACTTGATCCTTAGTTATTCCAGCAAAATCTGAAGTCACTAATTGATAAGAAGGCCTATTTCCTAATTTACTAGCAGCAATATCATAAAAGGGCTTAACAATGTCAGTAGGAATTGTTTCATCTTCACAATCGATATCTTCAGGCCATCCATATTTTGATTTTTCTTCAGAAGAAAGTTTATTAATTGAACTACACCATTCTCTAATATTTAATTGTGAAATTCCACAAGAGTAATTTCCACCATCAGGTGAGACTCCTAGAGATGATAAAAGTGACTCTTGCTTCATCGCTCCTAAGAGGACTTGTGGTGGGATTTCATATTTTTCTGAAGCTTCATTAACCGCTGCTAATTTTTCTGTCACATTTAAACTGCCATTAACAATCATCCAAGAATTTTCAATTTGGCTAGGTCCATATGTTCCAGCTTTTTTTGCTTCTCTTTTTAAAACTTCTTGATTTCGACAAAGTTTAAGATCTGCTGCTTTATTAGCTTTCCAGTCTTTAATCTCTTCAGTTGTTGTTGAATCTGGAAAATCAGTAAGAGGGTTTGCTACATTCGAAAAATCTAAACATTTTAATCCCTTTGGAAAAACTTCTTCAGGGCACATAACAGGAGGATTCTTCCAGTCAATATCGGCCATTGCTGAAAATGAACTGAAGATCATTAAAAGTGAAAGCATCGTTTGTTTATACATATTTTTCCCATTGATTTTGAATTGAATAAGCCTATCTACATAAAAATTCATTCAATAACTAGTTCTGTGAAAAAAATATAGTCTAAATAAGTATTCGCTTATCCTTTATCAGACTAAAACGTTTAACAATTTTTCCAATAAATCAGATTTAATAATTAATTGTTAATTATAGATAAGTTAATACCGATAAAAGACTATTAACTCGCTTGAATTTAAGAGGAG
>JAYSPR010000037.1:0-16070 GCA_043721975.1 Bacteriovoracaceae bacterium | reverse complement strand
GTAAAAGCTGGGCCTATACAAATTTCATGAATCATATGGCCAATACTTCATACAGAACTAGGCATCCAGGTGGAATGGCAGATCAAACGATTTTATATTATCGACAACATGCCGCCATAGATTATTTAGTCAACTGGGAAAAATTTGAGCTAGCTCTCGAGCATTCTCGAGGATTAGATCAAGACCAAGTAATGAATTTGAAGTATCACACTAGAGGATATTTCTCTAGATTAGATTATACCATAAAACCTCAATCACTCATTCTTCAGCTTCAATTTGATCAGTATCATGATGGACGTCTAGGAATTAAAGATGAAAAATCTTTATCAACAGGCATCCAATTTTTCGTACATGATCAAGCTTTTATTCGAGTTGGATATATGCATAATCGAGTAGGACTAAATTCTATTGATAATAGCGGAGTCATAGATAATATTGGTTTTACGCAGTTTTATTTGCCTTTATAAATACGTTGTAAAAAATTTAATTAGCCTCAAAGCTAAAGTACTCTAAAATAGGAACTCTGAATGGAAGCTCATCTAAATCACCAAATTTTCAATCAACCTGTCGCACAAAATAATATGGAATACACTTGCCCCATGCACTCCCAAATTCACCAAGTAGGTCCAGGTAATTGTCCTATCTGTGGAATGGTGCTCGAACCTATAGAAATAACAATTGGTAGTGAAGACAAAACTGAGTATCTTTCTATGCTTAAAAGATTCTTCATCAGTGCTGCTTTAAGCTTGCCACTTCTTTTTATAACGATGGGTGGCAGACATCTTATTCACCAAGCAAACTTAATTCAAAATTTGAAATGGGTAGAAGTATCTCTCGCTACACCTGTGGTTTTATGGGGGGGATGGCCCTTCTTCGTTAAATTTTGGCAGTCGCTAAAAAATAAAAGTTTAAATATGTTTACTCTCATAGGCCTTGGTACTGGAGTGGCCTATAGCTATAGCTTAATTGCTGTTTTATTTCCGAAAATTTTTCCAGATTCATTTAAAGATTCTATGACTGGAGAAGTAGGACTTTATTTTGAAGCGGCAGCAGTGATCGTTGCACTTATATTGCTCGGGCAAGTTTTAGAACTGAAAGCTCGAGGTCAAACAAGTGCTGCCATTAAATCTTTATTAGGACTTTCACCTAAAACCGCAAGGCGAGTGAATGTTGATGGAGTAGAGATTGATATTCCTCTTGAGCAAGTTGCTATTAACGATCAACTTCGAGTTAGACCAGGAGAAAAAATCCCAGTAGACGGTGTAGTTATATCTGGACAATCATCCGTCGATGAATCAATGGTCTCTGGTGAGCCGGTGCCAGTAGAAAAAACACCGGGGGCAAAAGTTTTGGGAGCTACCATAAATGCCACGGGAAGCTTCATCATGAAAGCAGAAAAAATTGGAAAGGATACTCTCCTTGCCCAAATTGTTCAAATGGTTTCAGATGCCCAACGCTCGCGTGCACCAATTCAAAAACTTGCCGATACTGTATCTGGATATTTTGTTCCAATCGTTATCCTCATCGCCATCATCACAGGAATTGTTTGGAGTCTCGTTGGTCCTGATCCAAAACTTGCACATGCCATTGTGAATGCCGTTGCAGTTCTTATTATCGCCTGTCCGTGTGCTCTGGGGCTTGCGACACCAATGTCGATCATGGTCGCAACTGGACGTGGTGCCACCATGGGAGTTCTCTTTAAAAATGCAGAGGCCATTGAACAAATGAGAAAAGTTGACACACTTGTAGTTGATAAGACAGGTACACTCACAATTGGAAAACCAAAGCTTATAACTATTAAGAGTGTCACTACAATGAGTGACAATGAGCTTCTTTTACTTGCTGCTAGTGTTGAAAAAGTGAGTGAGCATCCACTTGCATCAGCTATCGTTAATGGAGCAATGGAAAAAAAAATTGCCCTTGTAAACGTTACAGAATTTTCTTCTGTGACTGGTAAAGGGCTTCTCGCTAAAATTGGTAACCAAAAAATAGCTGTGGGAAATAAAGCATTAATGGATAATCTTTCTATTAATTATCAAAACTATGAAAAAGAAATGGATTTACTCCGAGATGATGGCCAGAGCGTTATGTTTGTAGCTGTTGCTGATAAATTTGCGGGTTTCCTAGGTGTTGTCGATCCGATTAAAGAAACCAGTTAAAATGCTATTAAAACTCTCCAGGATCTTGGAATAAAAGTCATCATGGTTACAGGTGATAATGCTAAAACTGCACAGGCCGTAATGAATAAGATTGGAGTTGATTCTTTTTTTGCAGATGTACTACCTCAAAAGAAAGCTGAAATTATAAAAGTGATGCAGACAGAAGGTAAATTTGTTGCAATGGCAGGTGATGGAATTAACGATGCCCCGGCACTTGCTCAGGCACAAGTTGGTATTGCCATGGGTACAGGAACTGACATTGCTATGAATAGTGCTGGAGTAACCTTACTAAAAGGGGACCTCATGGCAATAGTAAAAGCCCGCTCATTAAGCGAAGCAACAATTAAAAATATACGACAAAATCTTTTCTTTGCTTTTATCTATAATGCTATTGGTGTACCGGTTGCAGCCGGAGTTCTCTACCCTGTTTTTGGAATTCTCTTAAATCCTATGATTGCCGCAGCAGCAATGAGTTTGAGCTCTGTCTCTGTAATCGTTAATGCTTTAAGATTAAAATCAAAGAAAATTTGAAAACTGATTTCTCCATTAATGTTTTAATTCAAGGTTTTTATGTGATCCCTTGAACTCTAAATGGGGAAAAAATCGTGGTGTAACTTGCGCATATTTTCTATAAGTATCTCCAAACTCAAGCTCAACCTCTTTTTCTTCTCTAAGAGAAAGCCGAACATAAGTCCAAACTAAAATAGGAAACATAATTAGAGTCACAAGTGTCGGCCACTGAAATAGAAATCCAATCATAACAAGAACAAATGCAACATACTGTGGATGGCGAACATACCGATAAGGACCATTCATGGCAAGCCTGCCTACCTTCTGCGCCTTATAGAGTACCTGCCAAGACATTGATAGAAGCCAAAATCCTGCCACGATAACTACAGTGCTCACTATATGAAGAATATCAAAGTGAGGATCTCCCTTGAGACCAAGCATTGTATGAAGTAAATGACCGCTATCATGAGTGAAAAAATCAATTTGTGGATATCGTTTAGAAAGCCATCCGGAAAAAAGATAAATGGTTAGTGGAAAACCATACATCTCAGCGAAGAGCGCGACAATAAATGCCGAGAATGTACTAAATGTTCACCAATCTCTCTTGGTTTGAGGCTTAAAAAAACCAAATGCAAAAATGATAAAGATTAGTGCATTAACAAATGCAAGACCCCATAGCCCATAACTCGATCCTTCCGTGTGTTTCATGATTTATTATCCTCTGTTTTATTTTGTTTATTACTATGATGATGGTGCCCTCCATGCATAAAAAGACAGGCTCCCAATAAGAGATATGGAAGATATGCGATGACATGCTCACGATGCTCTATAAATAAGTAATAAGCGATGACGACTAGCACTCCATAACTAATCCATCGATGCCTGCTTAACCAAGATTCGTTATATTGACTTATTCTGTGACTATTCTCATGTGTTTCCATTAGATCTCCTCATATTTGAAATTTATTCAAGTATCCTTGCTCAAAAAAAACCCATAACAGTGGTAATTAGCCTCATCATCAACTTTTTTAAAAATTAAAAATGATACTTAATCCTTAACAAACTTTATACGTGCAGGGAATATGCCAGATGGCCTTGAACTTGCGCACATTTAACAATTAGCAATAAATGATTTTCAGCACTCAAGTGAAATAACTAAATTAGATTGGTAAAAAATGAAAATTACATTCTCACAATCACCCCCAACCCCGCCCTTGATTTGAGTGGAGTTGCAGACAATCTAAGGCCTAATGAGAAATCCTACATCCAAGATGAAAATAGATCTCCTAGTGGAAACGCTATAAATGCAGCACGAATATTAACAAGATTGAGAGTACCGACTCTTACTACAGGTTTTTTGGGTGGTAGTACAGGAGAAGAAATTAAAAACCTCCTCGATGAGGAAGATGTAAAAAATAATTTTATAAAAATAAAAGGCCATTCACGCATTTGCGTAACAGTATCAAACAAAAAGGATCATCTAGAAACTCGATTAGATTTTCCTGGCCCTTATATAACAAACCAAGAATTTGAAAAGCTTTTTAAATTACTTAAAAGTCAAAAAAATATTTCAATATTACTAATTGGTGGATCTTTACCGCAAGGGTTAAATCCGACCGATGTCATAAAATTGATGAATTTTGCAAGAAAGCAAAAAATTGAATGTGTTGTTGATTGTCCTGGAAATATTTTGCGTATACTCATTGCTGGAAAACCAATTCTCATAAAACCCAATCTCAATGAATTTCAAGAAATGACTGAATCCTCTGCAAAGAGTATTAGAAATGTTCAAAAAGAAGCACGAAAACTTTTAAATCGAGTGAGTTATATTTGCGTATCCTCAGTTGAAGGTGGAGCTTTACTCATTACCAAAAACAATTCATACTTCGGACAAATTCCCAAAGTGAAAATTAGATCTTCAGTCGGTGCAGGAGATTACATGGTGGGTGCGATGGTCTCTCAACTTTATAAAAAAACATTAGTCGCGATAATATCTTGAGTGATGCTTCAGTGGAGTGAAGGACCAAAAAGAAGGCAATTGCACGTTGGTCGTTTATTTGCATATTAAAAATATAGTTGCCAGATTGAGTAACTATATTTTAACAAGGAGTTATATTATGATCTGTGAAAAACCAAAAACTAAAGCTTTAGCTGCTGGGCTTAGTGTAGCAATTTTATATTCACTTTGTGCGTTAGCCTTTGTTCTCTTTCCTGGTCTTACCACTGGCTTTCTAAACACTGTTAATCACGGGATTAATTTACAGTCTCTTGATATCGGAAAAATACCGTTCACCTTTGGGGAATTTTTTATAGGACTTATTTATATAACTCTTTATGCAATGGTTGCAGGCTATATCTACGGAGCAATCAATAATGTCCTTCAACGCAAAGAAGACGAACATATCGAAGTAACTCATAAAATGACACCAATTAGAGCATAAATAAACAATCATAGCGTTTGAACGAGACTGTAAAAAAGGAGAAACGAATGAATGCTAGTAAAGATAAAAAAATGCCAAAACTAAATCAAGCTGAGAAATTAGAACCTAAAAAATCTAAGGACAATGCAACTGATTCTAGGCTTTTAAATAAGCCCAAAGTTGATCCAATTAAAGATAAAAAAGGCTGCTGTTAAAAACAGTTTTCACGTTTAGAAGTTGGCAGCATCCAACTTCTAAACATTATTTGCAAAATGAGCTTCTCGCTCCCAAGTCCACATGAGATTGACTTGAATCAACAGTAGTTAAGAAGTTATTTCTTTTCTAAGATTATAAATAAAAATACAACTGACTAAAGAGATAAATCTCTTTAGTCAGTTGATGACAAATGCTTCTGGCATTAATTATAAATTTTGGGCTTTTATCCAATTGACACGCCTTAAATACCAAAAATAAAAATAAAGTTTTGCTATGGTCTTATTCTTTTTCGACAATTGTGCCTTCGTTAAAAGTGACAGAATCGTCAAATTTAACAACTGAATAATGCTCATTTATAAGTTCAGTTACAACTCCTGCACCAGATGCTTCTTTTGCACACACGACTTTTGGTCCTTTACCACCAGTTTGTGCAATAGCATTGGGAGAACTCTTACATACATTCACAAAAGCTCGTACCTTATCACCTATTTTTACTTCACTATTTCCCAAGCAAACATGGGCTTCGTGTGGACCCGTCTTCATGGCAACACTCCCTCGCATTGCCGAATGAGTCGAGCAACTACTCAAAACTGTAACACTGCCTAAAAACACAAGAACTTTAATTAATTTCATATGACCTCCAAGTTAAAGAAATATACATATTGATATCCTACCCCGGGTAGGGTATTAAATGTAATAAAAATATTTTTTTAGGTACTAAAGATGAAAAAAAAAGAAACCTTAATTTTAAGTAAAAGTAAGAAAAAAAACCTAACGACTCATACTCACCCTGACCACCAGAGTCAATTAAAACAACTTAACAGAGTCCGAGGACAATTAGACGGTGTCGAAAAAATGATAACGAATCGTCGATACTGCATCGATATCATCAATCAACTAAAGGCCATCAAGGCCGGTGTTCAAATAATTGAATCTGCAATTTTTGAGACCCACCTTAAAGGCTGTATCATGACGGCTTTTACTTCAGATAATGCTGAAGACATTCAAAATAAAATTAACGAAATAAATAAACTAGTCTACGGATCAAAAAAATAAGGAACCAAAAAATGAGACATATTATTCTTTTACTAATTTTTCTCCTTGTCAGCATAAGCAAAAATGCTTTTTCTGAAGTTGTCATTTGTAAAAAGGATTATACTGGAACTGATATTCATGAAGCATATCAATTAAAAGATCTTACAATTCAATTTGAAAAATACTTTCCTGGCTCAACTTTAGGGGCCTTAAAAGCAAAAGGACAGATCGGTTACGCCGGACTTAGGTCAGAAGTTAAAAGATATTATTCAAAAAATAAATATGTGTATACATCTGTCTTGGATACAAGTTATTTCAAATTAACGTTAGCTCCAATCTCAGGCAATAAATTTACCGGGACATTAGTACTTAATAAAGGCTCCACTTTTGAAAATACCATTAGCCAACTAAGCTGCTCGTTAACAGGAACTTTACCTGAACCATACCAATGCGCTGAAAACCAAGAAAAAAATGACTTATCCTTATTTAATTCATTGTTAACTTCTGATCTTAATGAAATCAATTACACACTAGAGTGTGGCGCAGACATTAATAGTCTAAATAAAATGGGATGCACGCCTTTATTACATTTACTTGATCCAACCTGTGGAATCAAAGGCACGGCAATAAAATATATATCAGGTATTAATTTAAAAGAGATTGCATCTTTACTTATTGATAACGGAGCAAACTTAGAAAGTGTTGATCCCCTTAATCAACAATCCGCTCTTCACAAAGCTGTTCTAATAAATGATGCTGACATCGTTCAAATGCTTGCCGAGCTCGAAGCAAACATTGATGTGCAAGATATCAATGGCTCAACACCTTTAATGATGGCCGTCACTAATAGAAATTATTTTTTAGTCAAAGATTTACTAGATTTTAATGCAAATACCGAACTAAAAAATAAAAAAGGCTTAAGTGCATATGATATTGCTAAAAAATCTAAACTTGATGATATCATTGAATTACTTTTACCCGTTAAAAAAGTTATTGATGTTCTGGGCAATAATGATGGCATCGGTTGTTCTGTGAGCACTATTAATTTAGAACTTAATGAAGCAGTAGAAATTTCACTCAAAGCAAGCCCTACAAGAATGTTTCGATTGTTCTCTCCAGAATTAGGTCTTGAATTAATGGCCCAGCCTGATGAAAAAATTAAAAAACGCTTTACTCCCACTAGAGTGGGAGTTTATGATTTTACTTGTGGACCTCATAATGGGCCGGAGGCACAGCAAATGAAAGGTACTATTGTTATTAAATAATTCACTATTAGGAGCTACTATGAAAAACGTAAGAAATTTCCTCTTAACACTTTTTATCTCGACACTTGTGACATCAGTATCGTACGCAGCTGTTGGAAATGCAAAAATCGTAGAACTTGGAGTTCATCGTCTTGAGCGTCTGGTAGATTTAGGAAAAGCAGATGCAACATTTCTAAAAAAATTAAGACAACTGGAACTTGTTGTACTTACTCCAACAAAACCTACTGATCCTTCATTTAAAGTTATCGCTAGTCAGTTCTCAGGTGCAGACGGAACGACTAAGCAAATTGAGATGATGATGGATGCTAACGGAAAAGGAGTGGCCCAAGTTGTAAAAGACGGCACTGAATCTAACACTGCTCCTGTTTGGGGCGATAAAGACGCTTCAACCTTGATCGAGCAATCCCTACATTACGTAAATGACCACTCAGCACAACATGTTGAATTAAAGCCTTTTCAAGTTGGTCTTAAGACTCTTGTCTTAATGCAAGTTTCAAATGATCAAGGAGTAAAAGTTGCTAGGATTGAAATGACTTCAACAACGACAACTCAAAAGCTTGAAGTGAACTTAAATGAAGACGGTTCAGTAGAATCAACTAACACAATTAACTAATTTAGGATTTTATGATTTCAGAGAGACTCAAATTAGCTTTCATCTTGGGAATTGCTTTGAGTCTCTTTTCTTGTATTTTAGAAAAAGAAAAAACAACTAAATTAAAATTTATATCTAACACAGCTCTTTTAGAAAAAGTTTCTTATCAATTGATTAACCAAAGAATTTTTTCCCCTAAATGTATTTCGTGCCACGGAGACTCTGGAGGTATTAATCTGGAGTCTTATAATTCAATCCTATTGCATTTAGATAAAATCAATCAAAGTGCAATCATTGATCAGACAATGCCAAAATCCCCTTACTCGAAACTAACCAAGCAAGATTTAATCCTGCTTTCTACATGGATTAAAGCTGGAGCACCAGAAACGGCAGAGGATGGCAGTGCTCCTTCCCCCATAGAGATTGAGCCACTCAAGCCTACATTTAAATCTATTCAAAAGAATATCTTGCAAAAAAAGTGCATGGTTTGTCACTCTTCAGGAAATGAAGCTGAGAGAGTCAACCTCAATTCTCCACAAGAAATGATTGAATCCCCATATGGAATAATTGTTCCAGAAGTTCCAGATGAAAGTGGATTAGTACTAGTCACATTACCAAATGCGAGAAAGAGAATGCCTCCGCCGAAATCAGGATTGACAGCGCTCAAGCCAGAAGAAATTGAAGTTTTAAAGGAATGGATCACTAATGGTGCCAAAGACTAATTTATTAATTTTCGTTTTAAGACTCTCAAGCAATTATTTATCTAATGTTAATGGCAATTTATAGATTGCATCTGTGCCCTTATTATTATTTCTCACTGCACTTACAGCAATTTCCTTATGGAGCTGCAGTCCGCCTGCTGGCTTATCACAGACAAAGTAGTCACTATCTTTAGAACATGAAAATTCAGTATTACTAGCTCCTTTATAAATAATTTTAACCGTTGAATTATTAACCATTGGATTCTTAAAACTCATATCTAATAAGTAGACATGGATCAAGGCACCTTTATCAACAAGCTCCGAGTGAAAGGCTCCTGGCATTTTTATATACCCACCATTTGGTCCATATTTATTCATTTCATGAGCAAATGAAGCACTTGAAAGAACGAGCAGATTGAGAAAAATTGTAATTTAAGTTTTCATTTATTATTCCTAAAAAAGATCAAACGTTATGAGAAGAAACATTTATTTGATACTAGAGATGATTTTTCGATTTTGAAAAATTACTTGGGAACTAGAACTTTACTAAATCATAATTTTGAAATTTTGCAGAATTTAATGGAAGTGCTAAGATGCAATCATTTTTTGCACTTTCAAGCTCTGCCTTGGAAAAGGCAATTTGTATTTCTTCATGTATTCCTTTAAAAGGATAAGTAATTTTGGTAATCAATTCATCTTTTAGGTTTGGCTCAATTACAATAGCTTCTCCAACTTCTGAATTCAAAGAAACGGTCTCAAATTTATTTTTTCTCAAATTTGTAATACGAAATATTTTAATTTTGTCTCCAACAAGAGGCAATTTAAATTCATTTACTTTGACTTTAGATTTATCAAACTTACTTGAAAAATTTTTCAACCTGAAATTTTCTACACTTTCACCATTTCGTACTTGATCAGATTCTTTACAAATAAGAATCTTACCGCTAGGTAATACCTCCGAAACATGATCAAATGCAACTGAGTTTAGACTAACTAAGGTAACTAATGTTCCTATAAATCTCTTCATAATCCTCCATTACTCGCTATTAGCTTAGCTTCTTAGAGTATACGCTGCAGGATAGAAAGATGTGACACGCGGATATATATCAATTCAAAATGTTGACTTTTGACTCTTCAACACTAAGAATATACTGAATCTGATGCTCGATAAGGTCCTCTCTGGCATTTAAGTAATCAGCAGTTGCCTCATTAAGCGAAAGTGCTTCTTTTAATCCAAGTCTAAACTCAGAAAATGTTTTATTCATGATTTCTTTGGAAAGCTCAACTTTACTCTTGGATATTTCAATCATATTTTTCATATGATCTAGGTGAATCAAAACTTGCTCTTCATTGGCTTCCAGCTCACGAATTTGATTCTTTTTTCTTAATAAAGCGGCCTTAACTTCTGTAGACTTAACTTGATCTTCAATTGATTCAATATTTTTTTCACTAAAGATTGGTAGTGTAACCTTGAGACCAACAACTTGTTTTTCACCATCCTTATCATCTAAGAATTCACCATTTACATTATTTGTAAAAGACTTTTCAGCATAGAGGTTTACTCTGGGCATTCTCCATAAACCACTGACCTTTTTTTCGGCATTTATAAGTGATTCATTTGATTCTACTATGGCCAAATCAATTTTCTTAGGATTAGGGGAATAGTTAAATTTTGAAATGTCTAAATCACCTGCAATCTCAATCTTTTCATTTTTCTCTAAGGCGAAAATGTTTTTCAAATGACTATAAGTAATTCTTAATTCATTATCTTTTTGTACACGCTGCTCACGCAATTCTAACTCAATTTTTTTAAATATAAGTTCTTCTGATTTTGGACTTAAGCCGCTGGCTACTTTTCTTAGTATTAAATCTCTATTATTTTTATTAATATTTTCATGCTCTGTTAAAATCTTAATATCCTCTAAAATTTTCAGAGCATCAAAGTAATATTTCTTAGCCTTAAAAACTTGCTCATTGTAGGATTTTTTAAATTCTAAACTACTTGTCTCATAACTAAGACTATTTGCTTTATTTTTTTCAACATCCCTAAAACCATTGAAAAGGTTCACATTAGCAACGACACCAGCACTTGGATTCTTGCCAATACTATTTAAATTTGAATCTTCACCTACTGCATAAATTGAAACCTCTGGAACGAATGTCGTTGCCAGTGACCCAACTCTTGCTTTGGAAGAGTTAAGAGTTTCTTGCCTTACCCTCACTTCTAAATTCGATTCAATAAGTCTTGCAATCTGATCGTAATCGATAATCATAAGATTTTCCTTATAAGGTTTTAGTTCTCTAATGGAAAAGAGACTTGCTCTTCTTGCCCATCCACTTTCAGTACAACATTCAACTTAAAGTGTTTTTCTTTCTTTAAATCTGTAGCAACACTTAAATTAGTTCCATGAGATTCAAGTTTCAAAGGAGTTTTTTTACCTTTAATATCTGCATAAGCAGACACTGAAAAACTAGGAGAAATTAAATTTTTATAATTGTGATCAGTTACATAAATTTCTATTTTCTCATCCTGAATAATTTCAACAAAAGCGTTCTTAGATTTTTTTACGATACCACCATGTAAACTTTTTGTTGCACCTGTATCATGTCCTTCATGCGAATGGATTGAAAGTGAAGTGAATGAAAAAATAATTGCTAGTGCTGTTTTTTTAAAACTCATCTGAATCTCCTTGTGTATTTATTTCTAAAGCTTTTTTTCCAAAATTATAAAAGATAACGGGCGTAACGATAATATCTAATAAAGTCGAGCTAAATAACCCTCCAACAATAACAACAGACAATGGGTAAAGAATTTCTTTTCCTGGTTCACCTCTGGCCATAATGATAGGAATTAAGGCAAGGATCGCAGTGAGGGCTGTCATAAGAACTGGTACCAATCTTTCCAATGATCCACGAATAATCATTTCTTTATTAAAAGATTCACCTTCATATTTAACCAAGTGGATATAATGTGTAATCATCATAATACCATTTCGACTAGCAATTCCACATAAGGTTACGAAAGCAACTAAACTCGCAAGTGAAAAAGTTTTATCTGTTAAATAGACTGCTACAATACTACCGATAAGTGCGAGAGGTATATTGATCATAACCTGCATTGCAATCATTGAAGACTTAAAATGCATATAAAGGACTACAAACACGCCTACGATCGCTAGAGCACTTAACAACATCAGAAGTTGCATACCTTTTTTTTGAGATTCTAGTTGCCCATCATAATTAATAAAATAACCTTCTTTGAGCTTAAGGTTTTTTAGTTTCATTTCAATAGCACTAACTACTGTCTCAACATCAGTGTTGGACGTGTTAGCAGAAACGACTATTCTTCTTTGAGCGTTCTCACGATTAATAATATTAGGACCAGTTGCCTCATAAACTTCTGCAACTTGGGACACTCTAATTTTTGACCCATCAGGAAGAATCTTAATAACTGTATTTTCTATTTTTTGAAGATCTGAACGTGAGTTATCATCAAAGCGCATAAATATATTAAAATACTTATTCCCATCAAATAATTGGGCGACGACTTCACCTTTCAGAGCTTTTTCTAACCCTGCAGTCACTTCACCAACCGGCAAATTGTACTTTTTGGCCATGTCCCTTTTTATTTGAATTTTAATCTGTGGAATTAATACCTGTTGCTCCACTTGTAAATCTACCAATCCTTTTACATCTTCGAGAAGAGTTTTAACTTCATAACCTTTTTTTCTCAAAGTGTTTAAATCTGGCCCGTAAATTTTTATGGCAATAGCTGCTCTTACACCTGATAATAAGTGATCAAGTCTGTGAGAGATTGGCTGACCAATATTAAAAACCACTCCATCAATTGTTTTTAACTTAGCTCTAATATCGTTTAAAACAACTTCTTTTTCTCTAATCACTATTTTTGAGTCTTCTTTCTTTTTAAAATCTACATCTAGCTCAGATGAGTGAACACCTTCCGCATGTTCATCCTGCTCTGCTCGTCCGGTACGACGAGAAACCGAACTTACTTCTGGAACCGATAAAATTAATCGCTCTGCTTTTTGCCCAATTAAATTAGATTCTTCTAGGGATATACCTGGTTGAGCAAGAAGCCCGATGACTGCTGTTCCTTCATTAAACTTAGGAAGAAAATCTTTTCCTAATTGAGGTATCAAAGTGAGTGACAATAAAAGCATAATTGCCAGCGATGATAAAACTGTCCAAGGTCTATCAAGAGTAACATTCAGAATCTTTCTATCGTATTTTTTTAGAAACCTAACTAGAAATCCGTCTGGTTTTTCAAGGACGTCTGATTTCCCTAAGAAAAATGAACACAAAACAGGGGTAACTGTAAGTGAAACAAAAAGCGAGGCTATAAGAGAGACAATATATGAAATCCCTAGTGGAATGAATAGTCTTCCCTCTAAACCTCCGAGGAAAAACAACGGAATCATAACTAAAACAACAATAATTGTAGCAAATACAATTGAATTTCTAACCTCGGAAGAGGCTTCAAAGATAACAGCTAAAACACTTTTTTTATTTTCTAATTGTTTATTCTCTTTCAATCGTCTAAGTACGTTTTCAACATCAATAATGGCATCATCGACCAGCTCACCAATCGCAATAGCAAGACCTCCAAGAGTCATGGTATTTATTGAAAGACCAAAAAATTTTAAAACAATAAATGTAACAACAAAGGATAACGGAATAGCAGTCAATGTGATAATTGTTGTTCTCACATTCATTAAAAATAAAATAAGTACAATGACTATGAAAATACCTGCATCTCTTAAAGCTTCTTCAACATTCGTGATTGAATTCTTAATGAAATCTGCTTGCTTAAACAAATGAGGGTGAAGCTTAATGCCTTTAGGCAGTGATTTTTCAACGCTCGCTAGAACACTTTCTATATTTTCGGTCAAATCAATTGTGCTCGCACCTGGCTGTTTTGCTATACTTAGAATTACACCTGGACCACCATT
The DNA here is from genome assembly GCA_043721975.1 of Bacteriovoracaceae bacterium. Lineage (GTDB taxonomy): Bacteria > Bdellovibrionota > Bacteriovoracia > Bacteriovoracales > Bacteriovoracaceae > Bacteriovorax. The sequence continues at coordinate 2,202 of JAYSPR010000037.1, read as the reverse complement.
AATCCCCGCATCCCCTCTTTTGATCTGAGCATCAATTTCAACTTTAGCAATATCTTTTACTAGAACACTTCTTCCGAGGTGGGTACCAACAACAGTCATCTCTATATCTTCGATATTTTCTGCACGAGCAAGATTCCTAATTAAATACTCTTGTCCTTCTTTATTTAAATATCCACCTGTAGTGTTTTGGCTTATGAGGTTAAGGTTTTTTTCAACTTCATCAAGATTCAACTGATAAAAATTTAATTTGTCCGCTGAAATTTTTATTTGAAATTGCTTTACACCACCACCAATTGATATGACTTGTGAAACACCCGCGATACTTAACAAACGTGGCTTTATAACCCAATCTGCATAGGTTCTTAAATCAACTGGCGTAAGTTTTTCATCTGAGTTTTTATCTAACGAAAGTCCAATTAACTGAATTTCACCCATAATTGATGATATTGGCCCCATGACAGGCGTGGCATTTGAAGGAAAATGCTCTTTTGCCTCAATTAACTTTTCCGAAACAAGCTGTCTATTTCTAAATATATCTGTTCCCCATTCGAATTCGACATAAATAACAGAGAGGCCAACTCCAGATGTAGACCTCACTCTATTAACCCCTGGTAATCCATTTAAAGCATTTTCTAGGGGAAGTGTGATTAATGTTTCAACCTCTTCAGGGGCCATTCCTTCAGCTTCTGTCATAATATTGACCGATGGACGGTTTAAGTCTGGGAAAACGTCCACTGGTAAATGAGCAACAATAAATCCACCATAAATTAGGATGGCAACAGATAAAAAAACAACGACTAGTCTATTTTTCAAAGAAAATTTAATAATTGAATTTAACATGATGTCCTTTAATTATTTATGTCGCCCGATTAATTGAATTAATTCATTAATTTTTTCTTTAGCTTTATTTTCATCTTTAGAATGAATTGCCTCACTAACACAATTGTCTAAATGCGTATTTAAGACTGAAAGTTCTACGGCCTGAAGAGCTGCTTTGGCTGCCCTAATTTGAATAAGTAAATCTGGGCAATAACGACGGTCATCAATCATGCCCAAAATACCATCGATCTGACCTCTAACTCTTTTTAAGCGAATGCCTTCTTTTTTGTGATCAGGATGCATGGAATGCTTACATGCTTGATTCATAGGCTTGGTTTGGGACAAGATTTTTTTTGGCTTTGCCACTACTATCTCCACATAAACAATTTTTTTTAAATTAGTCACTAAGTTATCATGATACCCCAGGGGGGTGTCAATTATTTATGGGTATACGTCACTTCTCTAATTTTTGTGACAATTAAAACTAATACGATTGGAAACGCAATAATGTGACTATGCAATTAGCTTGATAAGATTAAAGGCTTATACTCTTGAGGATAATTCTCATTTAATCAATTTCTTATTAATAGACACTCAACTTCAGTGGACGAGAACAAATTAGGGATCATTATGCCGATGCTTCAAAGTCTTTAATATTTCATTATGAACTTTTTAGTCCCATTTATGTAACATACCCCATTTTTTAAAATGCAGATTAAACAAATCCCACTCCTTTCAAAGTTGGCTTTGCGCCATCTTTTGGTATAGCGCTTGCACTAACTTTATCTAGTCATTGTTTACAATTAAAGGATGAAATTATGCTTTATGAATTTCTGCAAAAAAATCAAGAAGAAATTTTGAATTTGACTGCAAAAAAATCATTAGAATTAGCTGGTGACCGTCCAAGTTCATATGAACTAGAGTCAGGTTTACCAATTTTCTTTGAACAACTCATGGATGTGCTTTTACTTGAGAGAGAAGAGCATGAAATTTATAAGTCAGAGAGTGAAAAAGTACGCTCAAGAAATAAGGCCAGCATGGTGAAAGCCGCGAGCGAAAGCGATGAACAATTTTTGACAGAAGTTTCGGGACGTCCGGATGAAGTTGAATTGGCAAAAACAGCAAAGGCCCATGGCACAGAACTGCTCAGATTGGGTTACACGCTCTCACACGTAGTTCATGCATACGGTGCTATTTGTCAGTCGATCACAGAGGTCGCAACAATAAAAAATGCCCAAATTTCACCGAATGAGTTTCATGACTTGAATCGATGCTTAGATATTGCGATTGCAGGAGCTGTCACAGGATTTCAACTTGACCAAAACTCCCAAGAAGCAAATCGTGAAGTTGAACATCTTGGATTTCTAGCTCATGAATTACGAA
>JAYSPR010000036.1:0-19725 GCA_043721975.1 Bacteriovoracaceae bacterium | reverse complement strand
CCTAAGATTTTAAAGGTCTTAGGGTACATAATTGTTATTGAATAGGACATAATCGCTCAGAAATTAGAGTAGGACATAATCGTTCAGAATTTAGACAGCCTCCTATGAAGGGCAGCTATCTCACGGTTTTAGCAAATAGTAAGGTTTTTTAGGAAATAACCGACAAGATTGATATAATAATCTTAAGCAATCTCTAGGTGTTTATGAGAGTTCTTAAAGCTTCCATTTTTACGATCTTCATCCTTCACAATTTTTGTGTGGTTTCATTATTATTTGCTGCAGAAAAAGATGACACAAAAAAAGATGGTGTTTATGGCAACGTTGCAGTCGATGAAACATTACTTAAGATGTTTCAAGTTCCAGGCGTAAAGGCCAAACATGAAGACTGTGTGAAAAGAAATGCTAAGTTTACTGAAAATGTTCCAACTTGTGTCTGGAAAGAAATAAGCGATGACCAAAGAAAAGCGGTACAGGCCATTTACGCAGCTGAAGCCAAGGCCAACAAATCAAATGCAGGATCAAATTCTCGTGCTCCAGCAAGTGATAAAGGTGACACGACATTAACTGGTAAGGTTTTACCTGCAAAGACAGATTATTCTTCTGATCCTGCTGTTCAGGCCCTGAGCGAATACTACGGAAAAAAACTCAATGAAATTCTAGATCCTAGCCAGGCCCTTACATTAGAAGAACAAAAAGCTGGTAAAATATTAAGCACTGATCATAAAAAATTTATTGATCTTTATAAGTCAGAATTAGGAAAAACCATTATCAGTGCTTTTACATCTTACTGTTTAGATACTAAGGATGATACTTGTCATTCAGGTGATCCTTATTGCTTAATTGCTAAAAAGGATGAAGATCGAAAAAAAGATAGAGAAGAAAATTTAAAATTACTTAAGTCAAATGGTCTTGATCTAAACTCTAAAAGTAATCAATCAAAAAAATGGAACAATTGCATTGTCTCAGTTCCTAAGGTTTGTGAAATTAAACTTGCCACAACCGCTGCTGCGGCTTCAGAAAACGAAGAATACTCCAAACAAAGGGCCTGCATCATTGTCGATTACGTGAAAGCTGCCAGAAAATCTATCATGGTCGCTGACGAGCAAAAGAAATTTTATGATGATCTGGCAAAGGCTAATGGCACTGGTGGTGGAATCGCTGAAAATTTTCAGGCCATTACCGATGAAAATAAAACATCAGCAGATAGCATCCTTGCGATTACCTCAAAAGATGTAGAAGACAATCTTAAAAAAACCACTAAAGACAATTTGGCTGAATTTGATGCTTGTTTAGATAAAAGTAAAAATATTAATGAAGAACTTTGCAAGAAGTTCTTAAATACAAAAACTGATGTGAATAGTAACTCTATAACCGAGTTAGGATTAAGGCAAAATGCCAAAGAAGAGGCCCTTAAAGAGGAACTCAATTCTTCTAATGCTAAAGTAGTTTCGTATTTAAAAGAAGAAGGTTTTGAGGAAAAAGAAATAAAAAGTATCACTGAAGATAAGACATCCCTTGAAAAAATCAAAACACAAATCTTGGCCCGGTATGCGGCTGAAAAGGATGCGATTATTAAAGAGATGGCCCGTCGAATTGATTCTAAAACATCATCTGAGGATGGAAAATTAGATACGGTTACCAATAAAAGTAAACTCGATACTATTAGAAGTGCTATTTCCAATAAAAGTAGCGAGCTTGCCAATCTTGTCCAGTTTAACAATATTGTCTCTTCCTATCTTTCGATTGATACAGGTAACAAAAAAATCGAAAGAAATACGGCTTCACTATATGCAGAAGTTAAAACGATGAATAAGGATGAAGCGAAAATTCTCGGTGAAAGAATCAAAGATGCAAAGTTAGTTGAAAAAAAGAATAACGCTGACTTAGATGTAGATACAATCAATGAATCATTTCTCAATTATGATGAATTAGAAAAAAAGAAAAAGCCCTAAGGCTTAGCCTTAAAATTCAAAAAGCTCTGACTAAAAACCGAATATTTTTTGGCATCAGAACATGTCTTAAACGAAGAATATGCCTCATCCATTCCCAAAATCTGCCCGGCTCCGAGATTAAACTGAGTGCGCACCATAAACTGTTCAGCATTTTTAATGCTGTATCCACCGCTGGCATTGAGGGCAAAGTATTTTATAGTGAAACTATCCATCCCACTAGTTTTAGTAAAATTGATCTGAACAGTGCTATCAACGGCTTCGATGGTGTTGGAAATTTTTTGGTTATTTTGAATCTTAGTGCATAACTGAGTCAGGTAGCCAGTTCGATTCGTTTGAACTTTACTGTAAAACTCTGACAAATTAGAAGGCTTATAGGTTAAAACAGAAGCATCTTCATTCATGATCAGTGTTGAGACCATATTATATTGATTTTTTCGATCGTTACAGTCTTGAGTATTAATACCAAAAGTAAAACTACTTCCTAGATAAGGAATTGTTCTGAAGCTATTGTTCTTAGATTGATAAGCATAGCAAATTCTAGTGGCAATGGCCCTTTCATCACTTGTAAGCTCACGAGTCGTACTTAGGGCCTCAGTCGTTGAATACTCCAAAGATGATGACGATGGACCTCTTCCTAGATTGCCGGCCCCACATGATGAAACTAGTAAAATTGAAAGTGAAACTGAATGAATGTGAGTCTTATTTTTACTCTTTTCCATGTGAGAGTTATCGGTTATAAAGAAGAAAGTTTAAGAGGAATAAAAATGGAATTTAAAGGTTCACTGGGAATTTATAAAATTATTGAGACTGACGATAGTACCAAAACGCTTTGGTCGGAATACTTCGCTGAAGCTTGCCATAATCTTTCAGGAGCTTATGAAGAAACCCTCTATAACTATATTCAAGGCTGCAATATCCCCTCTCAAATTATTTCAAATGCGAATGTCCACGTACTCGATGTTGGCTTTGGCCTAGGTATTGGTCTTAAGGCCTTAGTTGAATGCCTAAAAGAACATTCAAGTGAGTCTAAAAAAGATTATTCTTATACTTCTATCGAATTAGATGAAGAACTTTTTTTGTGGTCTATTGCTCACACTTTTCCGCATCAAAAATTTATTAAAAATTCCAATCAGAATTTCTACACATCACAATTTCATATAAAAGATAATTGTACTTTGCATGTCACTGTTTATATCGGTGATGGACGAATCACTTTAAGAGAGGCCTTTAAAAAAAATAATCTCCCAAAATTTACAGCGATCTTTCAAGATGCATTTTCACCTAAAAAAAATCCTATCCTTTGGACGACTGAATGGTTTACTGAGTGTAAGACAATGTCATCAACCGAGGTTCAACTCTCCACTTATAGCTCTTCAGTCAGTGTCAGAAAGTCACTAGTTGCTTCCGGCTGGTTCATTTCAAATGAAAAAGGATTCGCGATGAAACGAACAATGACAAAAGCAAGATTAATTGGAGAGACAAATGAATCCTTACAGGTAGAATTGTCCAGGTCTCCCACGCTTGAATTAAGAGACATCTATAAGCTAGAATAGTACCTGAGACAAATATTTGTCTTGGTAATAAAGTTGAAAAGGAAGCTTCATGTCTCAAGTGATTTTAATCGAAAACAATAAAACGATGAATGATCTTCTCTCTGTAAACTTGACTAGCTACCTTGGTGTTGATCTCATTCACCGCCACAATGCTCAAGAAACACTTAGTCTACTTTCTATTCTACCTGGAATCGACCTCATCATTACAACTTCTCATGTTGATGAAGAAGACACTGCCAATGAAATTAATAAATATTTATTAGAGAATCAATTAGAAATTGGTTTGATCGTTGTTGGTCAGGCCCTAAAGGTAAAAAGTAAAAATTCTATTATTATTGAAAATGTCCTTGATTGGGAAAAAGTTATTCAGCTATCTGCAAAGGCACTCGGTATAAATGAAAAAGTTCTCTCAAGAAAAATTATACCCGACTATGTTCCAGTTCCTGTGGATTACTTTTTAAATTTAGAATCTACAAATTGCGATGTCTTTATTAGGATTAAAAAATCTCCTACTGAATACCAGTACGTTAAAAGAATTCATAATGGTGATTCATTTTCAAAAGATTCAATTGAAAGATATAAAATTCAAGGTCTCGATTATTTTTATATTCCTAAAGAAAATCACCGAAATTTTGCTATTTTTCTTTCTAATAAATTGGTTGAAAAAATGGAATCCCATGACATTAGCGACAATAAAAGAATTCAGCTCATGGGAGAGTCTTACGAAATAGCCACGAGAGAAATTGTAAAATTAGGCTTTAATAGTGAAACCATTCAACTCACCGATACCATCATCAGTAACATGGTTAAGAATTTTGAAAAATCACCTGAAATGTCGGGATTACTTCATAAAGTCATCAACTCAAAAACAGGACTCATCTTTCAAAGAAGTCATATGACTTCAATCGTTGCATGTGAGATGATAAAGAATCTGAAACTAAAATCACAAAATGCTTATGAAAAAGTGGCCTTCGCTGCTTTTTTTCACGATATCATGCTCACGGAAAATGAAGATTTTTCAAAAATAAATTCATTTGATGAATTAGAAAAAGCAGAACTCAATGAACTGGACTGGGAGCTTATCTTTAATCATGCTCACGAAGCCGCTGATTTAGTGATTAATCACCCAGAGGCTCCCATTGGTTCCGATGACATTATCAGGCACCACCATGGAAGTGTTCACGGCAAGGGCTTTTCTAACGTGATTGATAAACTTCCCGATCTTTCGAAAGTTTTTATTATCGCCCACAATTTTGTTTTAGAGTTAATCAAGTATAAAGAAGACGGATCAGGCTCAGAGCCAAAGCCAATTACAGATGAGCTCTATAAAAGATATCCAAGTGCTGATGCTTTAATTATTATTAAATCTTTAGAGAAAACTTTAAAGAAAAAGAATAAGTAAAAAAATAAGTAAAAGCCTATGCCTAATCCAATTTGTAAACTCCTCAATATCAAATACCCTATCATTCAAGGTGGCATGGTCTGGGTTTCAGGAGCGAAGCTGGCCGCGGCTGTTTCCAATGCTGGTGGTTTAGGTCTCGTTGGTGCTGGGTCAATGAAGCCAGAGCTTCTTAAAACTCATATTTTAAAGGCCCAGAGTTTAACTAACAAATCTCTCGGTATCAATGTCCCACTTTTATATGAAGGCTCCCTTGAACAAATCGATTGCGCCCTAGATTTAGGAATCAAAATATTTTTTACTTCTGCTGGAAGCCCGAGCAAAATGACTTCTTATTTAAAAAATAAGAATGCCATTGTCGTTCATGTCACGAGCACACCTACTCTCGCCATGAAATGCGAAGTTGCTGGAGTCGATGCCGTGGTTTGCGAAGGATTTGAAGCTGGTGGACACAATGGAAGAGATGAAATCACTTCATTAGTTTTAATCCCCCAAGTAAGACAAAAAATTAAAATCCCTCTCATTGCAGCTGGAGGATTTTCAACTGGCAGGTCCGTTTTAAGTGCCATGGCCCTTGGAGCTGATGCTGTTCAAATGGGAACGCGTTTTTTAATGACCAAAGAATCCAGCGCTCATGAAAACTTCAAACAATACGCCCTTAAAGCATCCCCTGAATCGACTAAACTACTTATGAAGAAGACTGTTCCGGTGAGACTGTTAGAAAATAATTTTAGCCATGAAATTGAGTCCCTTGAAAGTCGTTATCAAGGGGAAGAATTAAAAAATAACCTTCTCTCTCATTTAGGTAAATATAGAGCCCGCGCGGGAATGCTTAATGGTGACATTGATAATGGTGAGCTTGAAGTTGGTCAAATTATAAGTCTTATTAAAACTATTCCGAGTGTGGCCGAAGTTATGGAAGAGATTGTTCGTGATTATGAGCAAGCTCTAGTGAAGCTCCCTAAAAATCTCTAAATATTTTTAGGGAGCCTATAAAAATAAAACTTAAATTCCTCTCGCTCTCAAAGCCGCAATCCTTTCATCCAGCGGTGGATGAGTTGAGAGCAGTCTCATAACTGACGATTTCGAAGAAATCTGCATGGCCTGAAAGTTAGGTTTCACCGCTTCTTTTGATTCTATTAGCTGAGGATAAGCTCGCTTTAAAGACTCAAGTGCCGCAATCATTTTTTCTCTACCAGCGAGGTCAGCTCCACCGGTGTCAGCACGATATTCTCTATAACGAGAAAACCACGCGACGATTGGCAAGGCCAGTAGGCCAAAAAGAATATCAAATAAAAAAGTTAATCCCATATTCACCCAAGGATTCACTGGAGCATCGTCATCATCACTATTTCTTAAAGCTTGAGAAACTGCAAACGCCGCAATTCTAGAAAAGAACATAACAAAGGCATTCACTACACCTTGAACAAGGGCCATCGTCACCATATCACCATTCGCGATGTGGGCGACTTCATGAGCGAGAACACCTTCAATTTCAGTGTCACTCATTCGTGTGATAAGTCCTGTGGAGACGGCCACAAGTGAGCTATTTTTTGATCGACCAGTGGCAAATGCATTTATATCAGGGGATTGATAAATTCCAACTTCAGGCATTTCAGTTAAACCTGCCCGACGAGATAGGCGATGAACTTGGTGAACAAGATCTCTATGCGGGCCCTCTAATGTCACGATTTGAACTCCCATTGACCATTTTGCCAATTGTTTTGAAATGAGGAGCGTAATCATTGACCCAGCAATACCCCAGATCGAGCAAAACGCCATGAGGGATCCATACTGAATTCCGCCGGCTCCAATGTAACTGCCAATTCCTAAAATAGACATCAGAACGCTTACAGTGATGGACACCATTAGCGAGACTGCAAAGAAAAGTGCAATTCTTTTCATCATAACTATATCTCCCTAAATTAAAGACTCACTATTTTTACTAAATATGGGGCCACTTTTATTTTAGTCAAGCCCATAATAAATTTAGCAAACTCTGGAGAAAAAGATATTCAATAAAGCTGAATTTAAAGTTCGATTAAAGCGTATTGAACCTTGCAATTACTTCAAATTTACTGATACTGCCCAAGCTTTAGGATTTTGCATAAGTCTAGTGATAAAATGGATCAAAATATAATGGCGTCTCATCGTTCGTTCGAAGCGATGTTCGATTTTGGGATTAAAAAGTCCATCAAGAGAAAAAATTTGAAGAGGATTTTTTTTAAGCCATGACCACGACCCCATCTCAAGAGTCCAAGGAATAAAAAGGTGATCTGGATAAAGCTGTCTTGATTCAAAAAATAAATAATCCCACAAATCCCCATGAGTCGTATAAGAGTCCGATTGTTGCTCTATTTTATAAATGTGATGAGGGTGAGTTGTTTCATAAAGATCGACGACTTTTTCGACCACATCAAAGAAGTGAAATTTTTCATTTGATTTAGCATAAGGAAACCACAAGCGGTCTCTTAAACCAAAGCCAGAATGAAAATCAACACTCATAGAGATTTTCGATTTGAACATCTCTACTTTTACAAAATCAATGAGTGTTAGGGATTCTAATTCAAGCTTATGTCCTCTATACCAAGGAAGCTTTGAAGAAATATGGTGTCCTCTATAAATTTTAAAAGGTGAATCAAGGCTCGCTTCAATCGGCGAATTTCTCATGAGATCTACGCCCTGGCCGTTTGATCTTTTTTTAAATTTCATTCCTACAGGATTAATTATAGGAATGGCCACTATTCTAAAATCTTTGAGAGAGTCCCTTAGATTTTCATCCCAATTGAGTTGATTAATAAAACTTTTTAAAAAACCTAATAGGACTTGAGACCCCACTCGCTCCAGGCCATGAACTCCACCGAATAAACCGAGCGTAGGCTTTGATTGATCCTGGCTTCCAAAAATAAAAGCGTGGATAGGATAGTCTTCATTTTTATAAGAAATCTGTGAGAGGGCCTTCGTTGTGACTAAGGACTTAACGGAAGCTTTGCTTTGCTCAATTAATTCAATGAGCATATTCACTTCCGTGAGTTCTTTAAACATTTTAGAATCCTGCTTTAGCACGAGCATCGGCAATCATCTTTACTCTCATGTCAGGGTTCGCCCATCTGGCCTGAGCTTCTTTTGATAATTTTCTAATGGGATCAAAGTAAAAAAAGACTTCACCAGGTTTTACGTTGGGAGCTGTCCAAACTGAAATTCCATTTTCTTCGTCATAATATTCGTAAGAAGCGATATGGCGCTTTCCACCACCACCAGGAGCATCACATACAAAGGTTGGCGTATTAAATCCGGCCGTCATTCCTCGCACCGCTTTTTCAATGGCCACACTTTCAGCGATGGTTGTTCTAAAGTGTTCACAACCAGGAACCATGTCATGAATATAGACATAATATGGCTGAACATTCATCTGCCCCATTTGTCTTATAAGTAGGATCATATCATTGATACTATCGTTAACCCCTTCTTGGAGGACCGCTTGGTTTCTCACAATAATTCCCGCTTGAAACAAACGATCACAAGCAAGCTTTGAAAATAAAGTCACTTCTTTTGGGGATGAAAAATGCGTGTGAACCACCACAGATTTTCCCATCTCACGGCCTTTTTTATGAACGTCGCAGAGGGCCTGAAACCATTCATGATCACTCGTTATTTTTTGAGGATAAATAGCAATTCCTTTCGTCGCAAAACGCAGGCGCTTAATGTGAGGAATATTTAAGAGATTCTCTCCAATAAAAGTGAGTTGCTTTGCTGTTAACATGAAAGCATCACCGCCGGAGATGACGACATCTTCGATTTGAGGATGACTTCTAATATAATCGAAAGCCACATCCATTTTTCCTGCATTCACTCCGTAGGTTTCTTTTTCTACGGTTTCAGTTGAGCCACCTATGAGCCTTGAACGAGTACAATATGAGCAGTAAACCGGACAAATTGTCGTTGGTAAAAAAAGTACTTTGTCATGATAGCGATGAGTGATCGTTGGCACGGGAGAGTCGACATCTTCGTGAAGTGAATCAGCTTCATAGTAAGGATGATCCGGTAGAAACTGGGAACCTAGTGGAAGAAATTGTTTTCTAAGAGGATCAGCATCGGGATTCTTCCAGTCTATTAGAGCAAAAACATAAGGAGTGATTCTTATGTTCATTGGTGTAATTTTTTGTCCTTCAAGCATATCGAGATAAAATTTTTCAGTGCAGAGTTCACCTAAGACAGTTTTGACTTGCTCGACTTTTTTAATTGAATGTTTCATCTGCCACATATGATCTGAGAATTCTGCCAGCGTGACATCTTTCCAAGCTGGAATGACTTTCCAGAATTCATCAGCACGAAATTCTCTATGGGCATAATCAGGAAGAGTGCATGTTAGGTTAGCTTTAGATTTCATAGGGACCTCTTATTTCATTTTACTTTGATTGTTTCTTTTCTTTATTAAATAATTTTAAAAGAAATGGCAGCACAAGTAAAAATATCAATAAGATAACAAAATAATGGAAGTATTCGCCTATATCAAAGTCGACATATTCACCAAAGTAATGGGCGCCGAGAACGATTCCCCCCACCCATAAGACCGCTCCCGACACTTCAAAGAGGGTAAAACGCCAGTAATTCATCTTAGACGTACCGGCCACAAAAGGGGCAAACGTTCTAACAAAGGCAATAAATTTACATAGTAAGATCGTTTTTCCCCCATGCTTGATGTAGAAATCATGGGCCATGGTTAAGTGTCTTTCTTCTAAAAAGACTCTCTTCATATTTTTTTTCGTCCATTCTGAAAATTTTCTCCCTAGAAAATAACTAAAATGGTCTCCTAAAATAGTCGCAGCTAAAAGGGAAGGAATAAGGATTTTGAGGTCAATATCGCCACCAGCAGACATGAGGCCTAGGGTGATTAGGAGTGAATCGCCGGGAAGAAAAAAGCCGAAAAGGCCGACTTCAGCGAATAAAATGAGGGCCAATCCCCAGTATCCAAAAAATTGAAAGAAGGCCAAAGGATCAGTGGCGATCTTCAAAATCGGTTCAAAATAAGGGCTTAGCATATCCATCAGCTCTCGAGTCTAGCAAAATTAATAGACACTCCATAGTAAAAAATACAGGATGCTCCTAACTCATGGCTCCACGCGTTGTCTGGCCTTAATATAGCTATGTCATAAATAAACAACCCGAGAGTCAGTATGAAAATGCCAAAATTGAGCCTAATTAAATCTACTTTAGTTGCTTTAAGCGCACTAACGCTTTTAAGCTCCCAGGCAAATGCAGGGGCAATAAGTGAATACTTAGAAAAGAAGGAAGTTGAATCAAAAATTAGAGAGTCAATTGCTAATTTGGATGTTCACTTTAATGCTAATCTCGGTGATATCGACCTAATTGATGGCGTCAACATAGCTGCACGCTACAGGTATAATGTTGAAGCTTCTTACCAAGATCAATACTTCACACGTATTGATAAGTGGGATGTTAATACAAAAATTAATGTGGGAGATCTTGCCCAAAATATTATCGATACACCATTTGGGTTTTCAGTTAACAGAGAAACAAGCTTTGTTTTCGTAAGACAATTTAAAGATAAAAAAGAGGCCTTGAAGGCCCTCCCTTATACTCCAGCTAAACTTCCACTTTCAGCTGAATCAGCTTTAAAGAAATTGGATGTTGGAGATTTCGTATCAATCCCTGCAAATTTAAATATCGCAGTAGATGCAAAGGCCTCGACAACAACGGTAGCACCAATTATTGTGGCGGCCAATGTTGGAGTGTATTACATCTTAAGTGGTGAATTCGTTATTCAAGTTTTTAAAATTGATGAAACGAAAGTCCGTTTAAAAATTATTTCTAAAAGAGGATATGACAGAGGAGTATCGGCAGGTGCAGGTATGTCATTTAAGTTCTTCGGAATTAAAATTGTTGATAAATTAGTAAATCGTATTTATGACACAGACTTGGTCAACATGGGATACGCCATTAACCCTGGTGCTCAGTTTATTGTCGATTATATTTTTGATCTTTCAGATAAAGATGCTCAAGAAGCTTATAACCAAATTCTAAAATCAACAATGAAGTTTAAAGACTTACTGGTTATTAATAAATTAGATGGTGCAAGTGAATTAAAAGATAAAATGATCTCTACATTTGATAAAGCTGAAGCTCTTTTTCAAGCTGATAAAAATAGAGAAATTAAAAATCGTCGTGTTTCAAGGATCTTCAAAGGATTTAACGACTATAAAAATGAAGTGAAGAAGTTAAAATTCTCATTACTTTTTACGAGCTATAATAAGGATAACACTTACTCTGAAAACAAAATTACTTTCATGGATAAAAATGAAAATAACTTAGATTTTTACTACCCTACGTACTCAAAATATATTGAAACAAAATTTGGAAAATGGATTTTCGACTATAAAGACCAAACATTCCAAAACAACTACGGCTTAATTTCTCGTAAAAAAGATGAAAATGGAAAAGTAAAATCTCCAGATTACGGTTTAACTTTCGAGCGCAAAGATAAATATCTAAAGGCCGGAGAGCAAAGATCAGTCGAAAAATTTATGATCAATCAAATCCCAAGTGTTGTTGGACCAATGGTGGACATCAGTGAATGGAAAGAAATTGCTGATAAAACTGATACACGCATCTACTTCCAGTTAATTTTAAAGTCTCAAGGTTTTAAATACTTAAAGAATTTCACTCAGGCTGAAATTAAAGAAAGACTTTTCGCCTTCGTAGCACAAAAAGAAAAATTGAGAGTTCTTAATGGGGATGATAATGCTTGGGAAAAATTACAAAACTTCCTTTTTGTTAACCGCTTTGTAAAAGAAGAAAGACTTGGGCAATTGGCCGCTAAAATCTTCAACATTTTAGCTAACACTGAAAATGATGCTGAAAAGATGCTCTCAAGATTAGTAAACCTAAATGATTCGGGGATTTTTGATAAAATTGGATCAGGTTTCTTAATCTCTCTTTTACCGCAAGATAAATTAAAAGATTTGATCTACTTCAAACTTGAAATGACGGCCATGGGATTAAAACCAGTCAGTGCTGAATTTGGAACGCAAAATTATAAGGCGCTTTATAAGGAATTAGAAAATGTTCAATCGAGAATCTCTAATCGTTCTTTCGATCTTAGAGTGACTGAAGATGACCTTGAAATGGAAGACCGTGAGGTTGAAAAATCATTGCCAATGGGTCCTGAGACCAGCACAGAAGAAATTTTAGGGCTCAACGAGGCTTCGTAGAAAATAATCAACAATATCTTTGACTTAAATAAATAAAACTACCTATAATATAAATTATATGTAGTTTTATTTGTTTTTAACGCTTTAAAAAAGCAACTTTTTTAAAGGATTAAAAAAGAATGGAAAAAGAAGTCATCACGCAAGATCAAGATCACAAGGCCCACATCCATTCCTATTTGTTCAATCTCAAACGCCTTAATAAATCGGATCATACCGTCAAAAACTAGGGCGTGTTGACGTTTGATGGCCTCGCATTAAAGTTTCAACCATAGGTAAGCACATGCCATTGCCAGTGTTCCCACGTAGTTTCTTTTCAATTTATCAAACCTTGTTGCAATACCTCTAAAGTGCTTAAGGCGTGCAAAAAGATTTTCTACTAGATGCCGGATTCGATAAATGTCTTTATCGTAATTTTTATTTTCAGAGCGAGAATTTATCTTTTTAGGGATGACTGGTATTGATTGGCACTCACGAATTACCCAGCGTAAATACTCACCATCATATCCTTTGTCAGCGACAGTATACTCACTTCGTGGAGTTCTTTCTATTAGTTCACTTGCCATTTGTATGTCATGAACTTGCCCTTCTGTGATTTCAAAATCTATTGGGTTTCCACTTGAATCTGTGACCATATGAATTTTTGATGTATTTCCTGCAACTGATTTACCAATGGCACGCTCTTCTCCAATACGTGCTCCACAACTGTGTTGATGGGCCTTTACTATACTTCCATCGATGAACTTCCATTCCATGTCAGGGTCTTTAGAAAGAGTTTTAAAGATCATCATAATTTTTTCTGAGCGAGACCAGTCATTGAAGCGTTTAAAAATTGTATTCCAGCCTCCAAATTCTTTGGGAATGTCACGCCATGGACAACCCACTCGCAGGCGATAAAGGATGGCTTCTACTGTGAGACGAAGAGATCGCTTGTCATATATTCTATTATTTTGCAAAATAGGCGATAACTTCGACCACAGCTCATCAGTGAGCATAAGTCGATGCATGGGCAAGTTCCTTGGTTGAAGTTTGGTCACAACAATCTTAAAGACTTGCCCACTTAAATTCACACGGCCATGCGGCTACGGCCCCAAGTCGAAACGTCAACACGCCCTATAGGGCCGATTTAAACAAATTTTTTAAGTGGATTGAGATCAATCAAAAAATCAAAATAACTAAAGTAAACGGTGAAATCATTGGTCGCTATAAAGATTATTTGAGTGGGGAATTAAGCTCTCCCCCACAAAAAACTTCGGGATTTTTAGGCTTTTTTAAGTCATTTTTTACTCGGCCAAAAACCATAAGAAAATTAGAATACCAAATGTCTCCGCTCAGCGTTTCATCGAAAAGACGCCATCTTTCTAGCCTTAAAAACTTTTTTGAATACTTAAAAGAGACACACGAAGACCATTCGAGTAAATTTGAAAAAAATCCGGTAAAAAGTAAAATTCACGCCATCACTTTAAAAGATATCGACGTCATTCCCACGACAATGATTTCAAGGGAGAATTTTAAAAAAATAGAAGAAAAAACCTTTAGAACCAATGAGCGTTTAATTCTTTACATGCTCTACTACGGAGGCTTGAGGCTTAGTGAAGTTTGTGAACTTAAAATTTCAGATTTTGATCAGCATACAAAAACCATGACGATTAAAAGAAAGGGTGGCTACGTTCATACCTTATCTCCTATAAAATCTGATTTGCTGTTTAAAAATTTAAAATTTTATATGGATCAATTGGGTGAAAATGAATTTAACAAAATTTATCTTTTTCAAAATAAAAAAGGTGGTCCGCTTAGTGCCAAGGCCATGTACAACAAAATTATCAAAATGATAGAACGGGCCATCTCTGATAACCAAATAACGACTAAAATTACTCCTCATAGCTTTAGAAAAGCCTGTGCAACAGAGCTGTATTTAAAATCCAAAGACCTTCTTTTTGTCCGAGACTATTTAAATCACAAGGATGCAAAGGTGACTCAGACCTATATTGATAAAAAAACGCTGGCCTCTCATGCCAGGCGATT
Organism: Bacteriovoracaceae bacterium; assembly: GCA_043721975.1. Lineage (GTDB taxonomy): Bacteria > Bdellovibrionota > Bacteriovoracia > Bacteriovoracales > Bacteriovoracaceae > Bacteriovorax. The sequence goes on along the minus strand of JAYSPR010000036.1, from coordinate 5,567 downwards.
TCATTAAAAATAGGCTTGGAAGCTTAGATATTTCATGCAAAAATGGGCCCTTATGCTTTTACTGATTCGCCTTCCACTTATTGCAGTATGGATTATGTTTTCAACTTTGTTGGGAATAATCGCTTGCATTTTGCGCCCTTTTAATCCAAGAAATATTCGAGTGACAACCAAAGTTCTGCAGTTAGGTCGTTATATTCTTGGGATAAAAATTATTTTGAGAAATAAAGAAATCATGGATCAACAGAGGCCATGTGTTTTTATTAGTAATCATCAACATAATCTCGATGTTTTTGGTGGGGCCATGGCCTTGCCAGCGCGAACGGTGAGTATTGGAAAACGCTCTATCATTTTTATTCCATTTTTTGGTCTCTATTATTGGCTTTCGGGAAATATTCTCATTGATAGAAAAAATAAGCGCCGAGCTTTTGAGACGATGGATATAGCTGCTAAAACGATTAAAGAAAAAAATATTTCAGTTTGGATTATGCCTGAAGGGACGAGATCAAAGGGTCGTGGTTTGTTGCCGTTTAAAAAAGGACCATTTATTACGGCAATTAAAGCAGGTGTCCCGATTGTTCCTATTGCCTGGAGCAATTACGTTAATCATATCAATCTCAATCGCTGGCATGCTGGCACGATGATTTTACAAGTACTAGATCCTATTTCTACTGCCGGACTTTCTGTTGATGAAGTCAATATCGTTAAGGATGAAGCTTACCAAAAAATGAAAGCTGCCATTGCCTTACTCGACGAAGAAGTTAAAAAACTTCATGAATAAGAGACGAGCATCTGTAGGCAGGCGCTGCACTCGCTGCAAAATTCATCACACATTGTGTTTTTGTGACCAACTTCGCTTATATGATACAAAAAAAACTCGCATTTCAATCATCATGCATCACCGAGAAACTCACTTAACATCCAATACGGCCAATCTCGCCTTACTCGTTTTAAACCAATGCCAAATTCACTTGCGAGGACTTCCTTCAAAACCCTTTGATGTGAGTGATCTCAATTTAAACGAAGGTGAAATGCCTCTTTTTTTATTTCCTCATGAAGACGCTGCCATTTTGGATAATGAATTTATGGCAAAATACTCAACTCAAAAATTTCACTTAATTATTCCCGATGGAACTTGGTCTCAGGCCGTTAAAACTTACAGGCGTGAGCCTGGTCTTAAAGATATTCTCTGTGTGAAATTACCTCTCGGTCAACCAGGACGATACAGACTTAGAAAAACTTCTGATTTAAATCGGCTTTCAACCTACGAAGCTCTCGCTCGTGCCGTGGCCATTCTCGAAAATGATGATCAATTATTGACTAATCTTGATGGTCACTTTGACATGATGGTAGAAAGAGTCATTCGTGGACGAACGGCTTTTGAAAACTAGACATTAAACAAGTTTCTCTACTATCATTTAAGAAATCAATTGCCAGGAAAAGCAAAACATGAATAAATTTTTATTTTTTCTATTTATAACTTTATTTCAAACTCAAGTCTTTGCAGAATCTCAAAATATCAGTTGTCCCATGTTTCATTGTAATCCCGAGGCCACAACTGTCGTTTATAAATCTATCATTCCGGGCATTAGAATTAAAACGAGCAATTCTGATTTGGGCCAGTTAAAGGCCCAGGGATGCTCTAGTGATGGAAAATATATAAGCTGTCTTTATTTTACAGACACGGCCACTGGCACTGCTCTTGGAACCTTAAAAGTTTTAGATGCAGCTACAATGTTACCAATCTGGGGAAGTGCAGGAGCTTTAAATTCTTATAACCCAATGCCAACGAACCTTTCACCTGGGCAAGTGCCAGTTTTTTTAGCTAACCAAAAAATAGCGGTCGGTGATAATTTAAAATATGTTCGTTATAATTTATTAACTGGAGAAGCAGAAGCTAATGCCATTGCTATTTCTGGTGCCAGTGTGATGGGGATGACTCCTCTAACAGAAAACCTGGGAATTATTTTTCAAACAAACGGGATTCTTACACTAATTGATTTAGTTAATTGGAAAAAATTAGACCAGTTAACACTTTTAGACCCCCTCACAAAAGATCCTATCTCTCTAGCTTCTCCTTCGACAGGTTCAGATAAAACTTTATACTCTCTTGCTTATAACAAACTCACTAATTCAGGATTTTTAATTTCAGTTAACGTTGATACTGTTAATCTAAAATTAATCCAAAAAAATTCCACTCAATTTCAAGGAACAGCCGGTGCAAGTCCAGTGGTGATTAAACCAAGTCAGTCAGGTCTTGCAAATAATTTAGTTCTTTTTCATGCTCCAAGTTCACCAAATTTAAATCAAGATGGGCTCCTGGCCATTTTAGATGAGAGTGATTCTTTTAAAGTTAATTGGAAAATTCCACTGACTTCATCAATTCAAGTCACCCCAACAATTGATGAACTAACAAAATCACTTTATTTTCAATTAAATGGTCAAAATATACTCTACAAATATAACTACATTGATGGATCACTTATCGGACAATATAATATTCAAGAATTAGGTTTATTCCCTAGTACCTTTAAAATTAATGGGCATATGGCCTCGTCACAAGCAGGAGGAATTTATTCCTTACTTTTAGCGGGCTCAATACCTAAAGGTCAGAGCGCTTCTGGTCAATACATCCTTTCTTTTTCACCAGAGGGAACTGGGAAATTGCTTTGGTCCAATAAAATTTCAGCTAAGCCAGATGTCTATACAGCGGCATGGGGATTTTTCACTCCCATAGGCAGTCGAATTGATTACGTCTGTCCTATTATTGTTGGTTATAATAATGGCGTAACAAAACTCTGTAATAATTAAAATTAGTTATGGATCGGCAGCCTGATCACAAACTTAGTTTGAGAAGATTTTGGGCATAAAAACAATTCACCTTGATGAGATTTAATAATTCCTTGGGAAATACTAAGTCCAAGGCCAGTTCCTTTTCCAACTTCTTTCGTCGTAAAAAATGGATTCATTATCTTTTCTCTAATTTCAGTTGGAATTCCTGGGCCAGAATCCATAACAAAAATATCGACAGTGTCAGGGTCAAACTGCTCAAGGCCAATTTCTACCCAAGGATCCTTTAATAAAGAAATCGCATCATAGGCATTGTTGAGTAAGTTTAAAAGAACTTGCTGAACTTGAATTGAGTTGCCAAAGACACTGAGTGTACTCAGTTGGCCAGTTTCCTTCACATTGATTTTAACATTAACACCATTACTGGCAAACCTCGCCTTACAAAGATCCAAAACTTCATTGATAATATTTATAACAAGTACCGGATGTTTATCGTCTTCACTGGCATCCCTTGAGAAGTGAGTTAATCCTTTAATAATTTTAGAAATTCTATCGACCGTAATAATAATTTTGTCAGCTGCTGAAGTAATATAATTTTTATCAATTTCATGAAGTGAAATATGGTTTTTTATCTGACTGGCCTTATTTAATATGACCGTTAGAGGATTATTAATTTCATGGGCGACTCCCGAGGCCATTTCACCAAGAGAGGCCATCTTGGTGGCATTAAATAATTTTACCCTTTCAGATTCTAACTCTTTTTGAGAAAGCTTGTATTCAGTGAGATCATGCCAAACAACTAAATGCATTTGTCTATTCGTCACAATAATGGGAGTTAAGGTGACTTCTACTGGAAAATCTTCTCCATCCATTTTTCTATGAATCCACTCAAAGCGATGAAAACCTTTTTCACGGGCAAGAGAGTCCATGATCATTTTTTTATCAAAAGATTTCATCCCACAGGGCTGATACTCCGGAGAAAATTGGGCCGGATGACATTTTAAGAGTTCTTCTTTTGATGAAGCTTTTAGTAACGATACTGCTGCTGGATTACAGTCAATAATTCCATCATCTTCACTAAAAAGGAGGTGAGCATTGTTGGAATAAGTAAACAAACTCGTGAAGCGTTCTTCGGCGATTAATTTTTCAGTGACATCATCTAATATCCAAACTTCAATATCATTGTGAGCAGTTGCATGAAAATCCATAATACGACTGACACCATCTTTTCTTAAAAATGGAACTCTCGCTGGAACTTTAAATCCCGCTTTTTTGTCTTTTAAATATAGATCGCGAACAAAGCTTGCTTGATCTTTATAAACAACCCTAAACCAATCATTGAGGTCGTTAAAGTCACCAGTCTTATAACCTGTTTGTATTTCTGCTTTTAGATTTAAAAAAAGTTTCCCACGAATAATGTAGACCATGGCCTTTGGTAAATGGTCTATCAAATTTTGTAGTAAAGCATTGTCTTCAGAAGTGGAACCAGTCATAAATATGCCTTATAAAGATTCTAAGAATTATCTCATAATCTCTAAAGAACATTGTCTAGGAAATATTTGCAAAAGACTTATTTTTGAATCGTTTTACAATTGGAACGAAATGAAAAATTATCGATAGAAAGAACTCTTGAAGAAATTTTATCTTCAAAATCTAATAATAAGTTGAGCATTTTAAGATAGGGAACATCACTTGTTAGGACTAATTGATCAAAAGCTTCTTTAGAAACATCACCAGCTTTAAAGTGACGTAAAAAACCATTCACCTTAACATCTTCAAATGTTTGAAGTGATTCAATGGCGTCTGCTTTTTGAGTCGAAACCGAAACGATTCCTTCAACTATATTAGAATCATCAACTGAAATCACGCCTTGAGCATCAAATTTATGAAGTCCTTGGGCATCAACGGATTTACATTGAAAACTAAGAGTCTCGCCAAAACTCGATAAAGGAAAAACTAAAAGAAGTGAAAAAAATGGTAAGATAAGATTTTTCATTGTTGCTCCTAAGCCTAACTATAAATCAGATTTCGTTTCAATTGAGTTCACACCGTTTGCGGGTGTTTCTGCAAATTCAGTACTAGGCGAACCTGTCGTTAAGGCCTTTAAGTCAGGGCCACCGGATTTTCTATGACGTTTTGATTTACTTTTATTTTTAGACTGGCTTTTTTTATCTTTCTTTGAGTTTGACTTGGTTTTAGTTTTAGAGTTTTTATGCATTTTTGATGAATGCTCTTTGGATTTTTTCGCTTGAGATTTCGCCATAGATTCACTTGGATTAAAGCAAAGTGAAAGAATGAAAAATGAAACCATTACAGCTATAATATTTAGTTTATACATAAGTTTCTAGCCTTTGATAATTTTTATTAACTCATTATAATTTATAATTTATAAGATATTTTTACTCGTCTTAAACTAAGTGGCAAGTTTAAATAAAAACCTGCAGTAATCTGCGAATTATTTTAATTATAAATATGCTAGAATAAACTATGATAAACGATTCTATCTATATTGCTTTTCATAAACCTTACGGTGTTTTGTCTCAGTTTTCTGGAGAAAATCAAAGTGAAACACTGGCAAACTTTAATTTACCTAAAGATGTTTACCCCGTTGGTAGACTTGATAAAGACTCAGAGGGCCTTTTAATTTTAAGTAATGATGGCCGCTTCATTGACGATATGCTTAATCCAAAAAATGACAAAGAAAAAACCTATTGGGCCCAAGTCGAAAAAATTCCTGAAGAAAGTTCCCTTGAAAAGTTGCGCCTAGGTAAAATTAAAAT
>JAYSPR010000035.1:0-1821 GCA_043721975.1 Bacteriovoracaceae bacterium | reverse complement strand
CAGCAGACCTAAGGTCTGCTGGCACCTATAGCAACCTAGATTTTTTGCAGCTAAATTTTTTAAAATCAACTTTTGGTATCACTAAATTTTTACACAAACTTTTCGTTAATTTCTTTCCTTTATTTTGTGAAATGAGTTCACTCATTCCAATAAAAGCCGGTGTTAAACTCTCGCGCACTTGCTTTACAACAGAATATATTTTTTTAGGATTTCCAGCTTCATAACCCTTATCACATAATTCACCTTGAAAAACTTCTTCTAAACTTTGTTCTGATCCACTATAAAGTTGATAAAGCCCAGCAAGATATCCAGTTCTATCTTCTCCAACGGTACAGTGAAAAAATATTTTTTTCCGGGCCACATCAGCAGCTTTTATCATATTAAGAGCATCAATAGTCATCTCACAAACCGGAGCATAATCTGTAATATCTTTCCAGGGAAAAGCGAGGTGAAGAATATTTTTTTTCTGCACTCCAAGACTTAAAAGATTATCAATTTCGCGAGCTATATCTCCGTTAGTATCAATCTTAAATAGTAGAAATTTTTCAACTCCAATATTGATTAGATCTTCAAGATCTTTTTGATTTCTAGGTGCCATTCCACGAATAACATTTTCACCAACCACAAGATGCGAATTAGGTATTTCAATCTCAGTAAATGTAGAGGGAATTGAGGATTGAAGTGCACTAAAAGCAAGACTGCAATTAAGAAACAATGAAATGAATAATATTTTTTTCATGAGATAACCTTCCTGTTTTGGAAGCTTATAACCCACGTAGAGATTTTTAAGTAAAAAAGTATAAATTTTTCACGAACTTAATTAGTACTATAGTCCTGAAGGTTTAAAGTTATCGAGATAATCTTATCGCCTTTAGAAAGTTTCGGTAAAATATCAAGTCCGTCCACCACTTGCCCAAAAACAGTATTGTTTCCATCCAAATGAGGCAATGTTGTCAGACTAATATAAAATTGTGAGTCGGCAGAATCCTTATCAGTTCCTCTCGCCATTCCCATGGTTCCTTTAATGTGTTGAAGCTCATTAAATTCCGACTTAAGTTTTGTGCCACTGCCACCAAAACCAGTCCCTGTCGGGTCCCCAGTTTGAATAATAAAATTCGGAATAGCTCTGTTGATTAAGAGCCCATCATAAAATTTACTCTGAATTAATTGCATCACTCGCGAGACAGTTCGAGGAGCTGCTTTCGTATAAAAGCGAAAAACAATATCACCATGAAGGGTTTTCATTGTTGCCGATGCAGTAGAAAGACCACCGATATCAGTTTTTAATTTTTCAATATTTATTTCTTCACCAGTGTGACTTGAAATAATTTCTACGCGCCTTCCACCTTTAGAACACCCAGAAAAAACCACTAGAAAAATAAGAGAAATAAGCTTTATTGTTTGCATTTGTTGTCACGAGTTAAGCATTGATAATTATAAAAAATTATACCGATAATTGAGCGACTAAAAAGAAAATTTTATTTTTATTAATTAATTTGTGATTATGGGTTGACTTATCGATCTGCTTTGATTAAATTCTCCCTCACGTTTGAAGCGAAAACTGATTAGCAAGCACTTACATCTAGTAGAAATATATAGATATTATGGGCGTGTAGCTCAGCTGGGAGAGCATCTGCCTTGCACGCAGAGGGTCGCAGGTTCGATCCCTGTCATGTCCACCATTTTTCCTTCAAGCAACGTTCTTTAAAATTCAAATAGAGTTAAAAGATTTGCAGCCGAAAGGTTGCGATTCAAGATGAGAAAGGTCCCAAACAAAAATATCTGACGTAACTATTCAGTCGCACCTCTTTATTGAGGTTA
>JAYSPR010000034.1:0-2863 GCA_043721975.1 Bacteriovoracaceae bacterium | reverse complement strand
TGGTGCTGGATGAAGATGTTCCGGGGCGAGCCTGTAGTTTATGTTAAATACATTAAACCCATGGCTTGCAAGTGACTCGACAATACTATCCATATCTGAATTACTTCGACTAGACCAACCACCACCGTGAACAGCAAAAATTATAGGAGCATTCTTCAAAGATGAAAGGTAGAGATCTCCCGTATTTCTATTATCTGCGCCATAGGAAATATCTTTTTTAATTTTATATGCCAGGTTTGATTTATAACTTGTACAAGATACTATAAAAAAAAGTAAGGTAAATTTCAAAAGCATACATCATCCTTGATTTATGATTATTTCTTCAATGAGATTTATTCTAGCTTAAATGTTATTTTAATAAATCTTTTAAAATTAACAAAAAAGACAACCAGAACTGTCGGATTAATAATTTTGACATTCGAATAAATATTTTTTTACTTAGCCAAAAACTATACAAATAACTTCACCGTGGTAGTTCTCATGGATAAAATTTCATTCATTGCTTAGATTTATAAAAAGTTTATTCAGAATCTTTTTCAGTGTCATTGCTTCATCTTTAGTAATAGAAGTGAAGCAATTGGCCAACTCGGGAAGAATTTCTAAAGCTTCATCCTTAAGATGACTACCTTTTTTCGTAAGACTAATAACTTTTTGACGTAGATCACTTTTATAATTAACTATTGTAATAAGCTTTTTATCAGACAGTCTTTTTAAGATAGGAGTCATGCTTCCAGAATCAATAAATGCTTCTTCTGAAATTTTTGTAATACTGACTTTATCCTCTTCCCATAGAACCATCATGACCAAATATTGTGCATAAGTAAGGTCGAGCTTCTTCAAGTGGGGGTCATAAGCACGGACGATTGCATTGGCAGCGCTATAAAGTGGATGACAGAGTTGATTTTTAAGCTTTAAGCCTTCGTAATTCATAGAATATATAATATCTTGTTAACAAAGTAATTGCAAGAAGTTTTAATCGATGGTAGATTTACCTTGTGAACAAGATAATTAACATTAAGGAGTTTTATGAATAAGTTAGACAAAGTCGTTTACACCGCAAAAGCAGTTTCAACAGGTGGTCGTGAGGGTACATCTAAAACAGACGATGGACGTTTGAATATAACTCTCTCAACTCCAAAAGCACTTGGTGGCAATGATGGCCAGGGAACAAATCCCGAACAATTATTTGCAGCTGGCTATTCAGCATGCTTCATCGGTGCTCTCAAAGTCGTTGCAATGGGTGAAAAAATTAAATTGCCTGATGATGTAAAAGTTGAAGCAGAGGTAGGAATCGGACAAATTCCTGGAGGATTTGGCATCAATGCAAAACTTACTGTCAGTGCAACTAGTTTAGACAAATCAGTGCTTGAAAAGCTAGTTGAAAAAGCCCACCAGGTTTGCCCATATTCGAATGCCACTCGTGGAAATATCGAAGTTCAATTAATTGTTGCTTAACTGGAAAAAGGTGGAAAAAGGTGCCAACAGACTTAATGTCTGCTGGCACCTTTTTGATTTCTTGGATTCAAAAGTGATCCATAAACTCGTTGGTGAAATTCTTTTTATTTGCTAAGCTAATGAGATGAATGACTTCACACCACAACAAATACACCTTGATCAAGCACGCCAACTATGGATGCTCGACGAGACCACTTTATTTCATCGCTATGTCGCCAATTATATATACTTTGTTTCAAAAGATAATAGAGAACTCGTCTTGCGCCTAACTCCCTCAACTCATCGAACGAAAGTGGAAGTGCAATCTGAGGTAGAATTCATAAATTTTCTGTCAAAGAAAGGTTTAGAGACTGTAGTCCCTGTAAAGTCTTTAAACGGTCATTTTGTTGAAACGATCCAACATTCAGAGCTCACTTTTCATGTTTGTGTATTCGTGAAAATAAAAGGCACTAGATCTACAAATGAAGAAGCAATCACCCCACATTTTTTAAAAAGATGGGGAGCATACTTAGGAAAACTGCATAATTTTTCAGAAGATTTTACAAAATCTGGTCTTAAAAGCAATCGAGCTTTCTGGAAAAACGATTCAGTACAAAAGCTTGCTGAAAAAAATATTCCCAGTGCACCTAGTGAGATTCAAAGGACCTATAAGGAAGTCATTGACTGGCTCAATAGTCTTGAGACAAGTTCAAGTCATTTCGGACTTATCCACGGGGACTTTCATTTGGGAAACTATTTTGTTGTTGATAATAAAATTATCTCATTTGACTACGATGATTCAAGTAAACATTGGTTCATGTCCGATATCGCTGCTTCGATGTCCAGTGTACTAAAGCTAGCTGACTCAAATAATGAACGATCTCGAATCATCAGAGATTTTTTTGATGGTTATCAAAGTGAACGTCAAATTTCAGTTGAATGGCTGAATCATTTTGAAAAATTCTATCAATACCGCTTGCTCATTGTGTACAATTGGATGAATACTATGATTGCCGAAGGCAGGTTTTCTGAAGAGACCGTTCTCGATTGGAAAAGTTTTGAGCCATGGTACATAAAAAATATTAACGAGAAAAGATTTCAAAAGAGGATTTCAAATGAAACATAACCCTTTAATAGGAAAACACGTTCATAATAATCGCGAAAGTAAGGAAGGGCAGATTCTGCGTTTCATTCGTGAAATTCGTAAACTTTCACTTAAAGATGTCGCAGATAAGATGCAATTAAAGGCGATGGATATAGATCACTATGAAAATGGTAGACGATTTTATGGCCCTGAAGAAATAGACATTTTCTTAAATTTATACCAATTTGAAAAAAAGCATTTTATGACGCTTTTAAATTTAAAAGTTATTAATAAACAAATTGTGAATCACTTTATAATAGGTGCCAGCAGACCTTAGGTCTGCTG
>JAYSPR010000033.1:0-3637 GCA_043721975.1 Bacteriovoracaceae bacterium | reverse complement strand
TTAATTAATTAGTTACAATGAGAATAAAGGCGAATGAAAATGTCGGGTATTAAAGAGCTATTTCTGCTCTTTTTTTGATATTTTATGTAAAACTAAGTTAAAATAGATCTTAAAAATTAAAGGAAAATATTTATGAAAAAAACGGTCACTTTATTGGCGTCTTTGTTGTCTTATTTGGCTTTTTCAACTTCAGTTTTTGGTGCGGTTGAAGCACCAAAATCAAAGTTTCAGCTTTGTGAATCAACTAAAGAATATATTACCGTTTTTAGATACCTTGAAGCTCAAAAAACCTTTGCACTAAAAAAAGATGACATGATGAGGATTGCAGACAATGCTTCCAAAGGCTGTTCTGGAGCTGCTAAGAGATTTATCGATATCAATGAACTTTTAATTAAGTCTGCGGTTGAAACAGGTGATGCCATGAAAATCGCCATGAAATTCACTGACAAATCAGACTTGATGGCAGATGTCTTCATTACTGTTTTTAAAGAAACTTTTTTAAAAGAATACTTAGATTTAGATTTAAAAGACTCAATTGAATTTGCTCTCAATTTGGCCCTTGAAACAGAGGGTGATCCAAAAATGATTAAAAGCGATTTTCAAAAAATTGTCGATTTTTGTATGAAGCAATCAGGCCTAGATTTAAATGGAACTAAGTGTAGTGATATGGCCAAAAAAGTTGTTTTAAGTGGCACTAAGTTTCAATTAGAAATGAGCTCAACTTTTTTAGGGCATTATGATTTTTTAACAGATAAATCGGGAGCGGATCTTCCAACTTATAAGGCACTCGAGCTTAGTTTAAAACTCATTGGGTCAGGACCTATGTCAGTTAATAATTTTAAAGATGCTTTTAAGTTTGCTTCGTCAAAGTCGGGATTAGATTTAGGAAAAAGTGAGGCCATAAATTACGCTGAACTTATGGCCACTAGATCAAAAACAGAAATCAAATAAAATACCTTAAGAAAATTAACTAGAAAGTAGAAGTCAGTAAAAAACCTGGACTAAATTTTCCTTCACTTGTTTCAAAAAGACTTGTCGTAAAGATAGGTCCGTAAACTTTTTTCTTATAAGACTGTTGGTCTGCTGCTACAGTTTCCCAATCAGAAACAAAAAAGATTGGAGCAAGAGAGGCCACAAGAGAAAAGACCCCAACATATTGAGCAGCAGTGTCTTTTTTAACTTTTGAGATCATAAAAGCATTAGCACCAAAATTCGTTCCCACAGAGATCCATTTAAGGCGTGTCGCTAGAGAAGCTGCTCTGTTAATACCTTCTTCAGCGAGGCGTTCTCTGATGAGTTGATCTCTCGTTGTTTTGCCTTGAACTTTATTAACTTCGGCCATGGTATTAGCGTAAATTTGAAATTTCTGGCCTACATAATAATTAATTCCAATCCAGGCAGCACCGACGAGAATACCAGCATTTGGTGATTTCTTTTCTGTGTCTTTCTTTTCATCGATACTTCCCAATTGAAGAAGACCAGTGGTTAAAGTTGAGAGGGCCGAAATTTGCATAGGAAGCTGTGAGAAGACAGAAGAGTTACTCTCTTTTTCTACCAGCATATTAAGCCTTTCTGTTGCTCTTGGTGTAACATCTAATTCTGGGTAGCTTAGATTTGTTTCACTCATAGAGACTTGGGAAAATCCTAAAGATACCAGACCAATTAACAATTTTTTCTTAATCATATAAATCCTTCTGTACGAACTAATAAAACCTTTGATTAAATGAGTATAATGAGATTTTAAAAAAATAAAAAGCATTTCCTAAAAAAGGATGAATATGAAACTACTTGTCTTAATTACTCTACTTTGTTTTCAATTCTATAAGTTTTCTGAGGCTTCTGCTAATCAGGTCATTGGGACTATTAGTAAACTGCGTGGGCAGGTTTCTATTTTAGAATTGGGTGCAAAGGAAGCAAAGTCGATAGAGATGGGACAAACAGTTTCTAGGGAAGCTTCTATTTTGACTGCTGATAAGAGTTTCGTGCAAATTTTGATGCTCGATAAATCGCAGATTAACTTAGGGCCTAATAGCAAAATCGTGCTTGATCAAGTGAACGGGGGAAAAGTCGGAGTGATCAGCTTACTTAAAGGTATGATTAGGGCCGAGGTTATCAAAGATGAAAGTAAGAATGCAAAGAGTGAAACTAATAAAGATAAGCTCTATATCAAGTCAAGAACTGCAGCAATGGGTATTAGAGGAACAGATTTTCAAACAAGCTACAATCCAGAAAGTAAAATTACAAACCTGATTACTTTTCACGGCAAAGTGGCCATGGTGAAAACAGAAAATCAAAATGTACCTGAACTTGAAGCTGTTTTGGGCAGTAAAACGGCCGTCATGGTTGAAGGTGGAAAATTTGCAACAGTTACAGAGGCCTTAAAAAATGTGACTGAGCCCATTAAAATTTCTCCAACACAGTACACTTCTTTAAAACTAAATCCCGATATGATGGAAAAAACAACTGTGACAAATGAAGTCTTTCAAGAAGAGCTTAAAAAAACTTTTGTTGTTTATAACGAACTTTCAAAAAAAGAAGTTGAGAACAAAAACTTAGGTGCGAAATTATTTAATACTGATAATCAAGTTTTTCGTCCTACGGCCGGAGGGGTGGTCGATTTGACGAGTGGTATCTATGTCCCACCTAGTAGTACTGAGAGCAATTATGTAAAAGACTTAAATATTTATGAATTTAAATCAGACAAGGGAAGTGTTACAGATATTGGAAATTATCTTCCACCTCAAGGCATTAAGCTCGATTCGAAGCTAGGTTTCATTGCTGAATCAACAAATGACTCAAAAGTTTCTGAGCTTCGAGTACTCAATAACGATATTACAGGTCAAATTAAAAAAGCACCAAAGCCTAGGCGAGAAGACCTGGGCAATGACAAAGATGATACTTATGAAAAATATTTTATAAAAGAATAAGAGATTACCTTTTTGAAAAATTATACTGAAGCTGATTTTAAAGTCGTTCCTTGGAAAAATAAGAAAGGGTTTACTACTGAATTACTGAGAATTTCCAAAGTTAATGGTAAAGAAAGTGGAGATGATTTTTATTTTAAACTATCTAAGGCCACCATCGATAATAATGGTGAGTTTTCAACTTTTCTTGGAGTCGATCGAACTCTTATTTTTTTAAGTGGTGGTGGACTATTACTCAAAAAAGCTTCAGGTACTGCGATATTGAAAAGTCCATTTGAGGCTTGTTCATTTCCAGGTGAAGAAGAAATTGATTGTGAGCTTTTAGGCTCAAGTTGTCTGGATTTTAATATAATGGTCAATAGAAGTTTTGGTCGGGTTGAGCATTTAATTCAAAGCTCACCAATTAAATTTTATAAGGCCACTGATCATGACCTTTACATTTATTTTGTCGCATTAAATGAACTGTTTGTTTTAAAAATGGGTGAAAGTTTTGAGGCGAAGGAAAATCAGACAGGGCCAGTTATTTTAATTAAGCTTTTTACCAATTAAAGATATAAGAAACCATGGTGGAGTAAGCATTCCCACCTAAATCTGCAAAACCGTAGCCGCCCTCTTTTGCTGGAGCGTAGGTTTGGACATTTTTATCGAAGAAGGCCACCGAGTGAAAGAGAAATTCTAAACCTATATAGGATTCTTTTAATTCAATAGGAAAC
>JAYSPR010000032.1:0-17142 GCA_043721975.1 Bacteriovoracaceae bacterium | reverse complement strand
TAAAATTGGTAGTAAACAGTGGAATGGCCCACTAGAAGTTGTCAGAGATCTTTTAGGATTATCTGAAGGTGAATCTAGCGGTAGCTGGATTCGTAAGGGGCTATAGGTAAAAATTATGAAAAGTTTATTATTAACAGTTATTACACTTCAATCACTTTTTATAGGCAATCTTCAGGCAGAAGTTTCCTTGACTGACCCTTTGGCAAAAAAACAATGGGCCATTAAAAACGAAGGCCAAGTCGTTTTTAAAAATATTTCTGATCTTGAGCGTTTGCCAATTCAAGGCAAGGCCGGAATCGATATTAACTGGGTTAACACTGATAATTTTGCAACTTCTAAAAAAGAACTTATCGTAGCCGTCATTGATAGCGGTGTAGATATTAAACATCCAGACCTTCAAGGGCGTATTTGGTTTAACGAAAAAATTTGTAATCCAGCAGTCAACACTCCTAATCGTGCTTGCAACGGGTTTAATTTTTTAGATAACAACACTGACTTAACTGATGACGTTGGACACGGAACTCACGTCGCTGGTGTTATTGCTGCTAACAGAAATACGATAGGTATAGCAGGAGTAGCTGATAAAAGAGTCAAGATCATGCCACTTAAGGCACTCAACAGTCAGGTGAATGGTTTTGTTTATAATGGAAAAGTGATAACAGACGTAATTGCTGATGCGATGATTTTTGCTATTAATAACGGTGCTGAAGTCATCAATCTTTCACTCGGGTGGCCAAAACTTATTGATCTACCTAAAGTAAAAAAAGCTTTTGATTTAGCCGAGGAAAAAAATGTTATTGTCATCGCTGGATCTGGAAATAACAACAAAGATCTTCCGGTTTTTCCTTGTAGCTATGAAAATGTTATTTGTGTTGGTGCCATCGATAACCGCGGAGACCTGACAGATTTTACAAACTATGGAGCCAAAGTTGATATTGTTGCTCCAGGTGAGTCTATCGTAAGTACTTTTCCACAAAATGCTGAATCAAGAGTGCTTAGAATAGATAATTACGAAACAAAAAGAGGATCGAGCCAGGCCTCTCCGTTTGTTGCAGCAGCTGTAGCCAATTTAAAATTACTCTATCCGGATCTTACTAACGACAAAGTGAGAAGCTTACTTTTTAGAAGCTCTCAAAAGTTGCCAAATAATAATGGATCGGACAAGAGATATGTAAAGTTCGGTATGCTCGACATGAAAGCCTTATTAGATTTAGCTGCTAAAGAAACGAATCAGGTCGAAAACACTAATTTAATTAATCCGCTTTTGAAGTCTCTAACTGAAATTAAGTTTAAAAATTCAGATAGAAGATTTTCTTTCGAACTCAATTTAAAAAATCTTTCGGGCAAAGCTCAGACATCGCAAGCTTGCGTGAAAGCTTTATCTGATTCACTAAGCTTAGATCAAGAATGCTTCCCTTTAGATTTTAAAGAAAATCAAAAAGTCATCTCACTTCTGATTTCAGGACAAATTGATAATCTCAATCTCGACTCCCATATTACGTTTGAAATTAAAATTGGAACGAATACTTATAAAGCCAGCTTAGTTTTTAGTCGCGATATCAAGAACGATTCACAAGTGTTGACGATGCCGCTTGGTAAAGCTAGCTTTGAGGAAATGGCCGTCATCAGTGGAGACCGCAGGCTTTCGAGAATGACGAGAGTTTTTGATAAGCATAAGCGAATCACTTATCCTGAATATTTTTATCTTGAAAAATTAAAACAGACAGAAACACAATCTGTTGTGTCACTTCTGACAAAATCTAATGACCAATTCGTGGTAAAATCGATTTTTTTGCCAAAAGCGAACAAAGTGATTTCGATTCACAGACAAGACATCAATCTCGATGGAAAAGTTGATTATTTTATTTACACTCTTTCAAATAAAAAAGATGAAATCATTTTTTATCTTTTAGATGAAAACTTAAATCCATTATTTAAAAATAATGTTTGGACTTTTAAACTTTCAACATTTGAAGGACTTCCTATCGACGGTGGCAGTGAAAAATTCGAATGGGTTAAAATTAATACTCCAAGTTTTGGTCTGATTACCGTTCCTTCGATATTTAAATCCTACACTATGCCAGAACAAGATAACTCTAAAAAAATAAGTGAGAGAGTTATCGGAATCATTCCTCACCAGTTTTACTTCAATCCAGTTGTGACAAATGAGAAAACAGAAGTTGAACTGCGCGTTCTAGATTCAGTAAAAACCATAAAGGCCCTTGAAAACAAACTCGGCATTGCTGGATCTTTTGATACAAAAACTTTAATTATTCAAAAGCCTTTTCCACAAACTGAAGAAGAAAGCCGTCAAGGAATTATTCGTTCCTTGGTAGTGATTGATGAAGACGGAGTCGGAAAACTTCACGAACTCACTTGGAATTCACTCAAGATAACGTCACTCACTTCTGATAATAATGTCAGCCAGTCATTGCAATATCCAATTATAAGCACACAGACTGGAGCTATAAAAGCAGAGTCAATTTTCACCGCACTTTTAAATCGTGCGACGGCAGAATTTTTAGTCAAAAAAGATTCTGATATTGGCTCAATGACGGTTTTAAAAGAGTCTTGGGATAATCCTATCATCTCACTCTTAGCTACTTTTGAAGAAACTCAAGGCTTAACTTATTTAGTTGAAAGCCGCTCAACAGTGACTGCGCTTGGCAGCAATGGCGAAAGATCAGCACTTCCGGTTTACAGAGAGTCGAGTTTTCCAGGACAAAGTTTTTCTGAAACTCTCACTCCGATTGTAGCGGATGGACGACCGGGACTTTATGTTAATTCAACTCTCATTTACGGAGAACGTCTTTACAGTATGATAGAGTCAAAATCAGAAGGGTTAGTCAGACCATTGGGTCTTTCTATTTCGATTCCGGCCGGATGTATCCCATTATTACCAGAAACTCTGGGGGATAAAACCAAGGCCAACTACACTCTCTTGTGCATTGATGCGAGCAAGGAAGTCTCAATGAAATTCCTTCCTATGTCAGCTCTTTAGTGTTAAATTTCCCCCTGTTTTCTAAAAACATACTCGTTCTATGGCAATGGTGCCATAGGACCTAATTTTTATTAGTCCAGGGGGATTTATGATTTATGAGTTGTCAGTAGTGACAAAGCCGGAGCTTGGCGCAGAAGCTCACGCACAGATCGCAGAGATCGTTAAAGACACATTAAAAGGTTTCGAAGGGGAACTTTTAATTGCTGATGATTGGGGAAGATTACTTCTTGCTCAACCATACGCTAACGGTTCAAAACACGGTCACTTCCATTACTTCATGTACAAAGCGACAACTCAAGTTAATACTGAGTTAACAAGACGTTTTGGTATCAATGAAGGTGTTTTACGTTCAGCTATGTTCAACATCGGATTAGATGTTGAAAAAGACGAATTAGTTAAAAACTTCAAGTCTCCACTTTCAAAAGCTCACCGTGGTTCAGTTCTTGATAACAAGACTGACGATGATGATGAAGCTGGGTTCGAAGACATGGAAGACGATAGACGTAAATTCGCCAAGAGGAAATCTTGTTGGTTTACTGCTAAGAAAATCAAAGCAGACTGGAAAGATCCTCAAACTTGGAACTGGTTAGTTTCTGAGTTCGGAAAAATTTCTCCAGCTCGCGTTTCTGGTATTTCTAAAAAACACCAGAGATTTGCTAACACAGCTATTAAGCAAGCTAGAAATCTTGGGATTTCAAGCTACCTATCTAACCACACGGCTGATAGAGCTTAAGAGCGGATTATAAAAGCAAATGACTAAAGTTGAACGAAACTCACAATTTTTTGACAGCCATTCATCAGTTCCCAAACTGTTGTTTTTAGCCGTTATGACGATTGCACTTTGCACGTTTCCACCAATGAGTGTTTTTGCTCCAGTGCCTCTGGCGATTGCTTTTTTACTGTACGGGCGTTTAATGACGTTTGCGGTAGGGAGTTTTTCAGTTGGATTACTTTGGACGGCTACAAGCTTGGTGAAAGGCTTCCCGGTTCATGTGGCCGAGCTTTACGTGATCGCATTTCTTTACGCGCTTTTAATTGCGGAAATTATTTTTCGCAACGTAAATCCAGTAAAGGGCTTGATCAACACAGGATTAATTCTTGTGGTGCTATCAGGTTCAATGCTTTTAGCGTTTGATCGCTTGAGTCCCACATCGCTTAAGGGAGAAATTAGTCAAACAGTTTCGACTGTGATGATGCAGTTAAAAAAGAATAAACAACAATCTTCAGAAATTTCTGGAGAAGAAGAAAGGGCCTTTGATGATTTCGTGAGTAAGCCTGAAGTGCTTATTAACGATGTTTACAGTTCACTTCCTCTCATTGTTTTTATTATCGCGTACTTCGGATTGTGGATCAGTTTGTATGTCACTCTTCGCAACTCCGTCGTATGGCGATATAAAGTTTCTTATGCATTTAATCTTAGAGACCTGACTTATTTTAAAGTGCCAGATTTTTTCGTGTACCCACTGATTGGCTCACTGGTTTTATTACTTGGAGCAGATCATGGATTACCGGCAGGATCGGAAGTTGTTGGTCGCAATCTTTTATATTGCTTAGGAGTGTTTTATTTATTCCAAGGTTTTGGAGTGTATAACGACTTCCTAAAGTTTTTAAAGATCGGCGGATTCATCAAGACTTTATTTATTGCTTTTACATTAATATTAGCTTCAAAGTTCTTGGCCCTGGTTGGGATCTTTGATCTATGGTTTGATTTTAGAAAATTTTTTATAAACAGAAAAAAAGATGAAGGAGATACTATATGAAAGTTATTTTGACTGAAAAAGTTCCTGCTTTAGGGAACATCGGAGAAATCGTTAACGTATCAGCAGGTCACGCGAGAAACTATTTAGTTCCAAACGGATTGGCGATGGTAGCTGACGATAGCAACAAAAAATTATTAGCTGCTCAACAAAAAAGCTTAGGCAAAAAAATCCAAGCTCAAAAAGACGCTGCTAATGAAATCAAAAAGAAAGTAGAAGGAATGACTCTTGAACTTATTAAAAAAGTTGGGGCATCTGGAAAACTTTTCGGAACTGTAACAAACGCTGAACTTTCTAAAGAATTAGAAAGCAAAGGTGTTCTTGTTGAAAGAAGACTTATCCACTTAGAAGCACCTATTAAAGGTCTTGGGGTATTTACTGCAAAAGCAAAAATTTTCCAAGATATTGAAGCAACTTTCAAAGTTAAAGTTTTAATTGATCCTAAGCAAGCTGAAGAGTTAAAAGTAGCTCAAGAAGAGGCTCTTAAAGCTGCAGAAGCTCGTAAGAAAGCTGCTGCTCTCGCTAAAGAACTTGGTGAAACAGCGACTCCAGTTGCTGAAATGACTGAAGAGCAAAGATTAAAAATGGAAGTTGATAAACTTTTAAGATCTTAATTTTTTATTAAAAAAATGATAAAATAAGAAGGACCTCCATGTGGGGTCCTTCTTTTTTTAGAGGCAAAATTTATGGCGAATAATCCAAATACAAATAATGAACTTCCTCACGATCTTTTAGCTGAAAAGGCTTTAGTGGGATGTTTGATTATTGATGGATCATCTTTTGATGAAATTTCTAACCTTCAAATTGAAGGTCAGCAATTTTATGATCCAAGATATGGCCGCGTGTTTGATGTGATCAGAGATCTCTCCTTGGCAAATCGTGCTATCGATTTTATCACTGTCTGTAACCGACTTAAAGACCAAGGAAAACTAGAAGAAGTTGGTGGTGAATCTTTTATTTCTTCACTTACAGAAGACCAAGCTTCTTCGGCCAATGTTTATGAATACGCCAAAATTGTTAAAGATAAATTCTCGATGAGAGAAATTATTAAGACGGCCATGAGAGTTGTTCAAATGGGAATGACTTTTACTGGCGATACAGAAGATTTTATTCAAGATGTAGAATCAAAATTTTTTAATCTTACTAATGACGCCAAAACTGGTGGCATGGTTAAGCTTAATACAACTTTAAAACAAAACTTAAAAGAATTAGAAGATACGACGAGACTCATGGGAGAAATTTCAGGTCTGTCTACAGGCTATCCACGCTTAGATGAATTACTTCTGGGAATGCAACCAGGGCAACTCATTGTTTTAGCCGCAAGACCGGCGATGGGAAAAACATCACTTGCTTTAAATGTAGCCGTGAGTTCATGTATTCAGTCGGGACTACCGGTTGCTATTTTTTCTCTCGAGATGTTAGCGACAGAACTTTCCATGAGACTTCTTACTGGTAGGGCCAAGGTCGACTCGAAACGAGTGAGAAAAAAAGCTTTCTTAGATACGGATTTACGAAGTATCGCTCGCGCCACTCAAGAGCTTTCAAATCTTCCTATTTATATTAATGATTCAGGAAATACGACGATACTAGATATTCAAAGTCAGTGTCGTAAAATAAAAGCAGATCAAGGTTTGGGTTTAATCGTTATCGATTACCTTCAGCTCATGGGATCGACTAATAAAAACATCCAGAGAGAGCAGCAGATTGCCGAAATTTCTCGTGGACTAAAAACCATGGCCAAGGAATTGGGTTGTCCGGTCATTGCTTTATCTCAGCTTAATAGGGGGGTTGAATCTCGTCCAAATAAGCGTCCTACGACTGCAGATCTTCGTGAGTCTGGAGCTATTGAGCAGGATGCTGATATCGTCATGTTCGTTTATAGAGATGAAGTTTATTATCCTGATACAAAAGAGCCAGGAGTGGCGGAAATTATTATTGGTAAAAACCGTGCTGGTGAAATTGGAACAGCCAAACTTGCATGGGTTGGAGCTTATACCAGCTTTGAAAACTTAGCTCACCACCGTGACGGACAATAGTCTTTACACTGTCATTCCTTATAAAAATAAATTGCTTCAATTCACTAAGCCAACAAGAGCTTTTCTTTATTATAAAAATAAAAGTGTTAATCTCATAACGGGTGAAGAGTCTTGTGCTCCTATAGAAAAATGGATTGATTCACTAACGTTTAAATTAATAGATCATGTGGAATCAAAAAGATTTATTCATCTTATGTATGAGTGTGGATATTTATTTGAAAATTTAGAGAACTTAGTAAATGAACAGGATCTTTTGGCCATTGATGTAACTTATGCAGAAATGAGTGATTATGATTTAAAGTCTAATAATAGGAAAATAAAACTAAAAGCATTAAAGTATCCAGAATTTAGTGAGTATGAAAAAAAATTCAACCTCGGTTACGATGAACTAAAAAAAGGAAATTGTTATCAGTTTAATTTAACAGAAGATTTTCTTTATCAATTCGATCCTTCTCATGACGCTTGTGATTTTATTTCAAAAATTTGGAAAGAGAATGATAAAAGAGGGGCTTATGGCTCAGCGACTTACATAGGTAATTTTAAAAGACTATTTCTTAGTAATTCACCAGAATGTTTATTTCAATATGAAA
Organism: Bacteriovoracaceae bacterium; assembly: GCA_043721975.1. Taxonomy (GTDB): domain Bacteria; phylum Bdellovibrionota; class Bacteriovoracia; order Bacteriovoracales; family Bacteriovoracaceae; genus Bacteriovorax. Next base: position 9,758 of record JAYSPR010000032.1, on the reverse strand, counting down.
AAGGAGAATTACTCACACGACCAGTGAAAGGTACGTTAAGGAGAAAGACTAGTAGCCTTAAAGAAGTAAAAACTCTTTGGAGAGAAATAACTAGCGATCAAAAATCACAAGCTGAACTTTATATGATCACCGATCTCCTCCGAAATGATTTAAGCCGAATTGACTTACCAAAAGCAGTTGTCACAAAAATGAAAGCGCCACTTCTGGCACCTGGAATCATTCATCAGTACTCTGAAATTAAAATTAATCTTCGCTCCCATGTGACTCTTAAAGATGTTGTTATTAAAATGTTTCCAGGTGGAAGCATTACAGGGGCTCCAAAAAATAAAGTTATGAACATTTTAAAGCTGCTTGAAAATCGCAATCGAGGATTTTATTGTGGATCAACAGTCATGCTCAACTCTGGGTTGGCCATGGCCTCAATAAACATTCGTTCAGGAGTTTTTGATTTTACGGAAAACACCTATTCTTACCAGGCCGGTGGGGGAATTACTCTTTTGAGCTCAGCTAAAAGTGAATATGATGAACTTTTACTGAAACTTGACAGTTTTCTAACACTTCTAACTCTATAAAATTACTTGATTCTAATAAAAACTTACATTCCGACCATTATAGTTAAGAATGATTGACACTGTTTTCTTACAATCGATATGATTTTTTTGCGTCATAGTAATTGACTTTTTAGTCCCTAGAGAAATCCCTTAAGTGCTGTCGATGGAACGACAAAACTTAAACGGATGGGCTAATAACATAGACAAAGGAGTGTTGAATGGGAGCTTTGGGTTTAAAGGATACAGGTAAACCGGACTCGTCAGATGCAGTGTCTTTAGGCGGTCTTTCGGAGTTGACTGGGTTTCCAGTAGACTACATTAAAAGAGAGTTGCTTTTAGAAGATGACCAAAACCTTAGTGTTGAAGAATTAAGGTTGAAAGTCTTAGCTTATTTGGGATCGAATTTCTAAATTTCGTTTTAAGTAAACCTTTTGTCAGTAGGACTTTTGGTTTTATTTACTAAAAAGCCTAGCTTATGCTAGGCTTTCTAGTTTTATGGACACCGAAGAAAATAGTAATAACATTAAGTCGATTGAGTACTGCTTGCTTCAGCCAGTTGAATCCGTCCATGATTTTCTTAAAGAGCAGTTTCATTCAAGTGGCAATAAACTCAAAAAATATTTTTCAAAATCTTTTTTAAATCGCGATCTTCGAGAAAAACAGACTCTCACATTGCCTCTTAATTTTGTGAACGATGGACTTATCTCACCAATCTATAAAGGTTCTGATTTAAAAATTTTACATGAAGATGAAATTTTTTTTGTTTTCTGTAAAAATCCTAACCAACATATTCATCCCTTAACTTACGATGAAGGAGATAATTGTCTTTCATGGATAAGAAAAAATAGACCTGAGCTCTTGAGTGTGAATAAGAAAGAGTACGATAGAGGATTACTCTATAGGCTCGATTACGAAACCTCGGGAGTCATGATCTACACCAAGACGGAAGATCTCTATCAGGAGCTCAGAGAAGGCTTTAGTGAGCTTGTGCGCGAGAAGGTTTATAGGTGTTGGGTTGAAGGGCATCTTATGGATCAGATGGATCTCAAGCACTCTTTTGCAAGCTCAGAGGCCAAGGGAAAAAGAGTTCTCGTCGCGAACCCCGGTGTCCATGACAAGCTTGGGGAGTTAAGCCTGAAGCCCTTGTTCTTTAACTCAGAAATTAATAGGACTTTAGTAGAGGTTACTTTAAAAACAGGTCTAAGGCATCAAATACGGGCCCAGTTGGCCCATGTCGGTTTCCCTCTCGCGGGAGATATTTTTTATGGCGGAAAAGAGGCCATGCGGCTCTATCTTCACGCTTTTCAGTACAGCATTCATTTTAAGGGAAAGGCTTATTTCTTTGAGTCTGAAATCAATAATTTTGATGGGATATAGTCCATTCTTAATATTTTTATCAAGAAAAAGTTAAGTCTTTTTAGATAATAGCCGACAAGATTGGTAAGACTTTAAACCTTTCTTCGTAGGATATCGATGTCGGATCAGCAAATTATTTTAGAAGATAGCTTTTGGAAATTCTTAGTTTCAATTGAAGAGCTTAAAGAGAAAAAAGAGTTGAGCTTATTTTGTGCTTCACTAGCTATCGACGACATGACTTTTGATCTCTACGCACTTTTTTTAATACGATTTAAAGTGAACGTGATCAAAGATGACAACTATGTTTATCCTCTCGAAAAGCAGTTTCGTATAAAAATGGATTTTACTCTTTCTGAATGGCTGGCGATGCAAATGATAACTCCCATCGAAAAAGCATCGAATGCCTCTCAATATTTTGAACAGATTATTCGAAATAAAATACTGATGGCCCAGTCAGCTTTTAAGCAATATTCACTCTATAAAAAAAGTGGAGAAGAGATAGTTGAAACTCAATCTTTTGAGAATCTTATCAAGAAAATTGATAGGGATATAGTCACAAGGCAAGTGATAAGAATTCATTTTTTTAACACTAAAGAATGTGACATTTTCCCTCATAGGCTTGTTTATCTAGATGGCCTTCTTTGTGTTGTTGGTGAAAATATTTACGATAAAACACTGCTTTTTTTTAGTCTCGATGACATTTTAGATGTGACAGATTTAAAAAATATCTATGAGCCTAATCTAAGTCAAATTGAAGTCAGTGAATTTATCGGGCATATTCGAATTATTAATGGCAGAGAAGAAAGACTTGTTTTAAAAATCTATAGTCAGGACGAAGCAGACCTCTTGCCTGAGCATCACTTTTTAGGAAATCCTTTTGTCACTTCTAGTACCGAAGGTGACATGATTTGGGCCGCGACCCTTGAAGTTTGTGATGATCTCTTTTTGTGGCTCTATAATATGCGAGATAAAGTAGAGATTTTAGACCCTGGGCACTTAAGAAAAGACTTTGCACAGTTTTGTGAGCTAAAAAAAGAGCATGCGCTACTCAAGAAAGTCTCTTAATTCAATTAATAACTTATTACCGGTAGAGAACACCGGCTCCCAGAGGATCTGGAATGCTAAGTTGCTTTATTGAAGCTTCGCTTAGGGCCATCAGTTCGTTACAACCCAAACTATCATAAGATTGTTTGAAGCTAGGTGATGATTCATAAATACCACTAATTAAATTTTGAAAAAATTGTTCATCAATTGCTCTTTGCCCTAATCTTTTTAGATGAAAAATGCCTGCTGTCGGTCGACCAGGTGTTGTTGAAATATCAGTTGAACTATAACTTAATTTTCTGAAGACTGACTCCATGATTAAAAGTAAGTCAAAAAAAGATTCCTGGTCATAATTTGAGTTCCCAAGCAATTTAAGATTGCTATAAATAATATTAATAACTCCCCTTGGGTCAGCAGTTGGACTCAGGACATTTCCAACAGAATTATAATCTAAAATAATTGTCTCAATTTTTGATTGATCTATAAGGGTTTGTTGATTAATTTTTTGAGTTAAGGTTTGTGATAATGCATTAGTTTCTGGAGTAATTTTAAGAAATTTAGCCATTTCTTTAACTTTTTCTCTAATGGGACCACAACGATTTGTCTCTTCACCTAAAAGGTAAAAAAGTGGAGCTAATTTATTAAAGTTTTTATCATTAACTAATTTTGAACCTAGCCTTTTCCACATTAGTGCTTCAATTTTTGCTCCAAACATCAAATTAATAGAAAATTGAACTCGATCAGATAATTCACCCATGCCACGTGCTGTTGTTTTGTAGCCAGTAGAGTCCAAGGCGTAACCGTCTAGGTTTAAGCTTAAGTATCGAGCCTTAGATTGCCTTTCATTGAGAAAATCTTTTAGAAAATTAAACTCTTTAGTATCTCGAACTGCATACCCTTTTGTTCCAAAAGAGCCGTAAAAACCTGGCCAAGCGTTGTAGTCGTTAAAGATAGGGCGGGGATCTGTTCCATGGCATCTCAAGCAGAGAGGACGATTGATAATGGCATTGGCAGGAGGCATTCTTCCATTGAAGATCATTTCTTTTGCGACAAATTTCTTAGTGGCTTCACTGAATTCCAAAATTTCTAACCGGTCATTTCCAGCGTAAATTTCACTCAAACCTGGATTTTTAGTAAAGGCCATTATGAGAGATGCATCCTCGTTAAAAAGAACAACTCTTGGATTTAATGGATCAACTATCGATGAGTTGGCATGACTGTCGTAAATCATTAGGGGGTTCATGAGAATTTTTTGAGGCAAGAGGGGTATTAACCTATCGAGATAAGATACTTTATTTGAGTGTATTAATTGCTCTAGGTCAGTGGAGTTAAAATTTCCTGCAGATGCAGCGAGTGGAGTTAATAAAAAAAGTAACTGTAGAAAATAATATCTCATAAGCTATCAACCTGGCATATTTAGCGACTGGTAAGATTAATAGATTTAGTTAAACATGAGTCTTTATTCTTTGCCAAGATTACTTAGAGTTAAATGTGTAAGTGAAAACTACCTCTTTTCAGTGTCTTAGCTGCTAGTCTTGTTGCTAAGAATACTTATTTTATTGGCTGAGTCACTAAATATTTCACACTTGGTATTTTCTTCTTTTTCAAAACCTTATTTCAGCTCAGAATGATCAGATGAAAATCTTTTATTGGATATTAATTTTTTGTCTATTGAGTGTTGGGAGTGTTGGTTATACCCAGACCTCAAGTAGAGTGAATGCTCTTCTCGATGAAGACAATTACATTGCTTTGGAATCTATTAAGTTAAATAAATTGAATGCGGACAAAGACTTAAAGACCATCCATGAAATGGAAAAAAGGCTTAACGAGTTTAGAAAACATAAACCAGTTTACTTGCAGGCAGGTAAAGTCGCTGGTGCAGTTGTTATCATAGGTATGCTCGTATCTAGTTATCAGATCTATTTTCCTCCGACTTTAAGAGTTTTACTGACTGCTTTTTTAACAATTAAATTAGAAAATCACGGAAACTTTAAATTGAGCGCTGTGGAGTTAGATCAATTGATGATAGGACTTGGGCAGTTTAAAATTAATTTAAATTCTGTGAAAAGCAATTTAGAAATACAAAGAAAATTTTATTGCCAGACGAATGTTCCACATATTTTGTGTCGAATTTAATCTAAATTTTAATATTTCGAAAAGTGAGATTTAAACGCGAGCCTACTTGGGTTTTTGTCTTGGCAATTTTATGCTGCCAATAATGTTGAAGTTCACCTTTCATAACAATAAGACTTCCATGCTCAACGGGCAGAATAATTGTCTCAATATTTCTATTAAATTTATGCTTAAGATGAAAGCGCCTAGTGTCTCCAAAGCTCAAAGAGGCAATGGTTGGATTCATTCCTAATTCTTTTTCATCATCAGAGTGAAAAGACATGTGATCTTCTCCATCTCTATAGAGATTAATGAGAACAGAGTTGAACGGACTTTGAAGTTTGTCTTCTAAGAGACTTTTTATTTCATAAAGCTCTGGAGTCCAAACTTGAGTCAACATTTTTATATTTGAATAAGAATAGCTGATATTTTGATCCCCATACCAGGCAGTCTTTCTCGGCTGGGGATATGTTTTTCCATACATGGTAATTGGGTCATTTCGCCAAATTAATCCCTGAGTGAGTGCAGGAATCGAGCGGTCAATAAAATTATTTTCGTAAGTCAGAATACCATCTTCACTGATAATGGTTTGAATCTCAGCGGGCAAGAAAGATTTCATAGGGTTTATGCACACAGTCCAATTCTCATTAATTGACGGGGTTTATTTTCGTGATTATACCTTACTTCAAAAGTAAAAAAAGAGGCCAGGATATTTATGAATACTACCGCTATACAAATTGAAGATTATTGCCTTACAAAAAGTACTTTACCTAGTAAAGATTGCCAGGCCATTGAAGATTATACTCGGGCCAATGTCCATGCTTCTCAAATGCTTATTGGAAAATTAGAAGCTTCTTTTATTGGATTTTTATTGAGATCAATAAATGCTAAAAACGTCCTAGAGCTTGGAACTTATACGGGGTATTCAGCTTTAGCGATGGCCGAAAATTTACCAGCCGATGGAACTGTGACAACTGTGGATATAAATACTGAAACAGTAGAGCTTGCTCAAAATTTTTGGAATCAATCAGTTCATGGTCACAAAATAAAAAGTGTTATCGGCAAAGGCCTAGAGGTTTTATCTCAATTTGAAAAAGGATTAAAATTTGATTTTATTTTTATCGATGCGGATAAAAGAAATTATATCGATTACCTAAAGTGTGCAGTCGAAATGCTCACCCCTTGTGGCATGATTGTTGTCGACAATGTTCTTTGGGGTGGTAAAGTTTTACCGTCGACTGAATTAGATTTAAGTGAGCATCACGATCGCAATACTGAGTTTATTCGGGCCATGAATGATTACGTTTCACAATCAGAACATCTTTACGGAACTCTCATGCCGCTTCGGGATGGAATGTTTTTAGTAAAGCGTATGGAAGCACAAAACTAATGACTGATGAAAATAAAAAACCTATTTCTCTTGAAGCTTATGAAAAATTGGCCCAAGCTTTTTCTGATAAGGCACCTAGTAAGGCAGAAAATGCTTACATAGAACAACCGGCCATGAGAGCAGCAGTTGGAAATGTTCGTGGATTAAAAATTTTTGAAGCTGGCTGTGGCCCTGGAATTTTAGCTGAGTATCTTGTCCATGAAGGTGCTAAAGTAGTGGCCTTTGATGTCAGTCCCAAAATGATTGAGCTCGCCAAAAAAAGAGTGCCTGAAAGTGCTACATTTTTTGTTGCAGACATGGCCTTAAAACTTCCCATAGATCAAGACAGTCAATTTGATATGGTTGTAGCTTCACTATCAATAGATTATATCGAAAATTGGACAATGCCCTTAAGTGAATTTTATCGTTTATTAAAACCTAAAGGAAAATTTATTTTCACTATTCAACATCCAATTGGTTCTTGGAATTGGTATAAGCCCACATCAGCTTTTGGTGTTCAATATGTTGAAGCTTCATGGAAGGGTTTTACGGAAGAACCGGTCACGATGCCAGATTATTATAGGTCGTTTTCAGAGATCATAAATCCTCTTATAAGCGCAGGTTTTAAAATATTAAAAGTAGAAGATTTAAAGCCAATTGATGCACTAAGAACCTTAGACCCTTACAAGTTTGGAAAGTATTCAAAATTGGCAACTTTTATGTGTGTAATTGTTGAAAAGGAATAGCGACTTTATTTTAAATCTATCTTAAGATATCTTAAGTTAAATTTAATGTTAGGTACTGGAGTCAGCCATGTCAGGTCGCCACGACAACGAGCAAAATCACACGAAAATGTATAAGTGCATGCTGGCCTTATCTGCAATGGGCGTCGTCTACGGTGATATTGGGACAAGTCCGCTTTATGCTCTCAAGGAATCTTTTCATCACTCACATAATATTATGCTTACTCATGATAATATTTTTGGAATCCTCTCTTTAATTTTTTGGTCTTTAATCCTGGTTATTTCAATAAAATATCTTCGCTATGTTCTTTTAGCCGATAACAAAGGTGAAGGGGGGATTCTTGCTCTCACTGCACTAGTAACTCCACGAGCAGATAAGCATGCGAGCAAAAGAAAAAATCTTATACGACTAGGTCTTTTTGGAACGGCTCTTTTGTATGGAGATGGAATGATTACTCCGGCCATATCTGTTTTATCGGCAGTGGAAGGTTTAGAGCTTATTACACCAGTTTTTTCACCTTATATTCTTCCAATCACAATTGCGATTTTGATAGGTTTATTTTCAGTCCAAAAATATGGAACAGAGTTGGTGGGAAAAATTTTTGGTCCTTTAACTTTATTTTGGTTTCTTGTTTTAGGTGCTCTCGGAATTTTGAATATTATTCATGAGCCTGCTGTTTTAATGTCAATGAATCCTTACTACGCTATTAACTTTTTCATTCAAAATTCATGGAATGGTTTTTTCGTTTTGGGTTCAGTTTTTCTCGTAGTCACTGGAGGAGAAGCACTTTATTCGGATCTCGGCCATTTTGGAAGACATCCTATTCAGCGCGCTTGGTTTTATGTTGTTCTTCCTTGCCTAGTACTTAATTATTTTGGACAAGGTGCTCTCATTAGTCACAATCCTCTCGCTGCTAAAAATCCATTTTTCCTCATGGCACCTAGCTGGATGCTTACACCGCTCGTGATCTTAGCGACTTTATCGACAGTCATCGCTTCTCAAGCTTTAATTACGGGAGTTTTTTCTATTACGATGCAAGCAGTTCAATTGGGTTATATTCCAAGAGTGCTCATTGAACACACTTCAGAAAAAGAGTTTGGACAAATTTACGTGAAAAGTATGAACCAGATGCTAATGGTTGCTTGTATTCTTTTAGTTTTTTTCTTTAAAACCTCAAGTAATCTAGCGGCTGCTTATGGTATTGCCGTCACCACGACCATGGGAATAACCACCATACTGTTTTATCTTGTCGCCAGACAAAAATGGAGATGGAGTCGTGCCAAGGCCGGATTTATTTGTGGATTTTTTCTTGTTATCGATTTAGCTTTTTGGGGCGCCAATCTTGTTAAAGTTCTCGATGGGGGCTGGGTTCCACTTGCCGTTGGTATCTTTATTTTTGTCATGATGACGACTTGGAAGAAAGGACGAAAACTTTTAGCAGAAAGAATTAGAAGCGACGTGATTCCTTTATCAACTTTTTTAGCGAAATTAGAGACAACAAAACCCTATAGGAATCCGGGTATAGCCATTTATATGGCCAGTGGATTAAAAGACACGCCGTATGCGCTTGTTCAAAATTTTGAGCATTATAAATCTGTTCATGAACATCTCGTTTTTCTTTCAGTTATTACTGAAGAAATTCCAAGAGTCCCTCAAGCTCGCCGTACTGCCGTTAATAGTATTGGCCATGGTTGCTATACGGTTTTTATTCATTATGGATATATGGAAAGACCAAATATTCCTAAAGAATTAGACCAAGTACAAATTGGAGAAATACTTCTCAATCCAAATCAAGCCACTTACTTTATTGGTAAAGAAAGACTTTTTGCGACGGACACTCCGGGGATGGCGATTTGGCGTGAAAAACTTTTTGCTTTTCAAAATGCTAATGCTCAAGATGCCACCACTTTTTTCCAGCTGCCTAGAAAAAGAGTGATGGAGATTGGAGTCCAGGTAGAATTGTAAGTCGAATTATAAAAGTTAAACTCCCTCAAGGCCTAAAGCATTTCCTTCTGAGTCCCAAAAAGTAGCAAAGCGGTGATTGCCACCCTCTGTTTTTGGTTCCCCTGTTTTAACTCCAGAACTTGTTAATAAAGCAAGATCACGGTCAAGATTTGTTGATTGAAAATAAATAATTGGTCCATAGCCAACATCTTTTGAATTAGCCTCAGTTGGATGCAAATCAAGCCTGCAGTTCATTTCTTCATGAAAAAGTGAAGCGTAAGCACCTTCGTGATAAAAACGAGTCTTGAAATTTAATTTGTCCGTATAAAATTTAACAGCTCTTTCTAAATCATTCACGTACATCATAGGGTGAGAAAGTTTTTTAAACATAAGTGTATTCCTTAATTAGTTAAGACCATTTATCTGTGTATTCGATGAGTTTACTTGTAATTCCTTTTTCTGATAAAGAATGCCCGGCATCTCCAATAATGTGGAGTTCTGATTCAGGAAAAGCACGGTGAAGCTCCCACGCACTTTCAGCTGGGCACACGACATCATATCGCCCTTGAACGATAACTGTTTTTAGGTGGCGGATTTTTTCAATATTATTAATTAAAAAATTATCTTCAGTAAAAAAA
>JAYSPR010000031.1:0-2506 GCA_043721975.1 Bacteriovoracaceae bacterium | reverse complement strand
CTTTATATTGATGATCTAGTATCTAATCCTAATGTTCGCGGCCAAGGTCATGGGACAAAATTATTAGAATATGCCGAAAAAATAGCCAAAGATTTAGATTGTAATGGTCTAAGACTGTGTACAGGTATTGACAATGATTTAGGAAAAAAATTTTATGAAAAAAATAATTGGAAATTAAAGGCCTATGCTTTTAAAAAGAAGCTCAATAAGGATAATTTTTAGATGTACATACCAAAGCATTTTTCAGAAGCTGAATATAAAAAAATAAGAAATCTCATTGATGAAAATTCATTCGCGACGATTCTTTCAAGTGATGAAAATAACAAAACTTATATAAACCATCTACCAGTCATTTTTCATTCAGATGAAATCAATGAAGATATCATTATTGGCCATATGGCCATGAGAAATCCTCAATGGTCTCATTTTCAAAATAATCCGGACTGTACTATGATTTTTCAAGGAGGACACACCTACATTACTCCCAAATGGTATCGCTCTGGGAGAGATGTACCTACGTGGAACTACGCTATTGTCCATTTGTATGGGAAAATTGAACTCGTAAAAGATTATGCAGAACAAATTGATATCTTAAAAAGACAAACTTCTCATTTTGAAGCCGATCAAATAAATCCTTGGGAGTTTTCTTTACCTGATGACTTAATACGTGAATCTGCACTAACTGCTGCAATCATCTCATTCAAATTTAAAGTAGAAAAAATAGAAGCGAAGTTTAAGTTATCTCAAAACAGATCGAATGACGATCGTGAAGGAATTCTTGCCGGGTTAAAAAATCAAACAGATGAAATGAGCAAGCTAGTAATGAAAATGATGTTGGAATAAAAAATGGCCTGCAATCACAGGCCATAATCAAAAAAATGAAATTATCTTTTTACTAGTTGTTTAAAATCATCCCAACGTGAAATAACTAAAACAATAAAGAGTGCAGTCACAATAATTCCCATAATAAGACCTGAAGGTTCAGCAAAAACATGGATGAGCAAAATATTAACGATAATAGGTCCAAGAAAAACAATGGCAGCATTAACATAAAATCCACTTAAAAGTAAAATTCCTGAAATAAACTGCAATGAAGCAACCAGAGTCATAAGATAACCAGTGGCCATAAAGCCGGTCATGATTGTGACCATTACTGGTGGTGGTGGTGGCATCGGCATAAAAGGGTGACCAAAAGACATCAAAACACCATTTAGACCAAACACTGTGAACATTAGGCCCAAGAGGTAGCGTGAAGCTAATGAAATTTTTGAAAACACATAAACATCCTTGTATAGGTTATGTATATAATATTGAATCATAATCTCTAAAAATTCAAATACTTTGTATTTACAAACATTGTATGAATCGGTTTATCATGAACGAATGTAACTTTTTATAGGGAAGGCGCGAATGGGACTTAAAGGTCTCGAACATTCATTTGATGAAGCCTTATTATCTTCCTTAATGAGAAAAGCTCAAGATGGGGATAGCGCCAGCTACACGCTACTTTTAACGAAGGTACAGATCATGTTAATAGGCTTTGTTGATAATTCCTTTGCGAGGCTAGGACTAAAGAGTTTTGGCGGACAAGAGGATGTCATTCAAGAAGTTCTTTTGGCCATTCATTCTAAAAGAGCAAGCTTTGATGAGTCTCAGTTTTTTTTGCCTTGGATGTACGCGATTGCTCGTTATAAAGTGATTGATTACTTTAGAAGAAATAAAAAGAATGTTTATTCTTCTGTTTCCCTTTCCGTCTCACTTGAAACTGAAGAAGAAATGATGGCATTTGATATAGCTGTCATTACAGAATTCGGAATACAGCACGATATAGATAAACTTTGTCAGATGCTACCGGCGAAACAGAGGGATATTTTCGTAATGATGAAGATCGAGGGTCTTTCAATTCAAGAAGTGGAAGAAAAAACTGGCTATAAAGCCAGCGATATAAAAGTGAACGTGCACAGAGCACTTAAATTTCTGCAGGGGAAAATGCAGGAGAACATATGAATACAAATGATTTAATTAAAGACTTATCAAGTAAGCTGAGTCCTGTTAAAAAACAAGATTCACCTAATAAATTTGCTATAAAATATCTCTTAGTTATATTTTTCATGATTGCTGGAGGGATTGTACTTTTAAGGTGGCGTAGCGATTTATCAAAAGAGTTGGCAGATGTTTGTTTTACTCTTGATTGCTTCATTAATTGTGCTTTATGTTTGAGTGGTATTTTTGTCGTAGGTCTTTATTCCTCTGCCGGAAGAAGCTATAATCGTTTTTTAAAAACGATTATGCCATTTCTATTTCTCACCGTACTCACATTTAATGCTTACAGATTGAGCCTTACTAATTTTTATCTTAAGAAATTTGTCGTTAATGTTTTTGATGTTAAATGCTTTTTAATCGTTATGATTTTTTCAGTTTTATGTACAGTTATAATCAGTAAAGCTGTGTCTAAAAGAATTGTTTTAAGCCCAGGACTTACGGGAGCCATTATTGGACTCCTGAG
>JAYSPR010000030.1:0-12819 GCA_043721975.1 Bacteriovoracaceae bacterium | reverse complement strand
AATTAAGATGTAGAAAAGCGAGATGCTCATGCTCAGAGTTGGCAATGGCCGCACAGACAAGTGAGTCCATACCACCACTAACTAAACAGACTGCGAGATCTTGGCTTTTCGTTTTCATTTAGGCCTTATTTGATTCATTTGTAAAATATTCTAATAATGCTTTTGATTTGATCTCAGCATTTTTTTTCTTTTCACTCAAGCTTCCATTTTTTTCTTGGATCATAATATAAAACTTGATTTTAGGTTCTGTTCCCGATGGACGTAAGTAGACTTGATTTCCATCACTAAAAAAGAATCCAAGAACATTGCTCTTAGGTAGTCCGTCGACACCTAGGGCATAATCTAGTTTTTTAGCTATCGCATGATCCAAGATGGTCTTATCGCTTAAATTTCTAAATTTGGACATAATTCGTGAAATTTTTTCTTGTCCTTCGATGCCAAAATAATCAAGCGATAGAAGATCTTCTCTTGAAAAGCCGAATTCTTCATAGATTTTATCGAGGGCCTCTATGAGATTGAGACCTTTTTCTTTGTAAAAAAGTGCGACTTCCGCCATTTGAGACACCGAGCTCACACCATCTTTATCACGTGCGAATGTATGGCAAAGGTATCCAAAAGACTCTTCTGTGCCAAAGAGAAAATTCTTATTGGGTGAAGTCTTTTCTAGTTCATTCATCTTTCCACAGATCCATTTAAAACCTGTAAGAGTATTGTACATTTCCACATTGAAGTGGTGAGCGATTGTATCTAAAAGGGGAGTTGTCACTATGGATTTAACCGCGTAATTTTCACCCTTAAGTTTATTTTTATTTTTTAGTTCACTCAAAATATAATGGAGTTTTAAAATTCCAATTTGATTGCCGGTTAAATATTGAATCGCACCGTTAACTTTAAGAGCAACTCCCAAACGATCTGTATCGGGATCAGAACCCATCACTAAATCAGCATTTAATTTTTCCATGAGATCAACTGCTAACTTAAGCGCACTAGGATTTTCAGGATTGGGGCTTGTGACAGTTGGAAAACGTCCATCAGGTTGTGCTTGTTCGGGTACAACATGGACATTACTAAAACCTAAATCTTTGAGTGCACGCGTGCAAGAAACAAGACCAGCTCCGTGAATGGGGGTGTAGACAATAGAAAGATTTCCACCTTTCGTTTGGCAGAGTTCAGGATTAATAGCCTTAGATAAAATAGCACTAAAATAAGCGTCTTCAACACTGTCATCAATCCAAGCAATTAAATTCTTTTTTTCACCTTCGTCGAAGTTTAAAAGTTTAATAGTGCTAAAGTCAGTAAGGGCATTATAGTTGTTAATAATATTCTGATCATTCGGTGGTGTGACTTGGGCGCCATCAGACCAAAAGACTTTAAAGCCATTATACTCAGGAGGGTTGTGAGAAGCAGTCACCATAACTCCGGCCATAGAGTGATGATGGCGAATGGCAAACGATAAGAGTGCCACCGGATTTAAATGTTTATAGATGAACGCCTTAATGCCGTTTCCTGCAAAAACCTCAGCGGCCGTTTTGGCGAGTTCAAAAGACATGATTCTTGAGTCATAGCTAATACAAACACTGGGACTAGCTTTTTTTTGTGAAAGAACTTCAAGGCATAAAGCTTGAGTAGCTTTTCTAATGGTATAGGTATTGATTCGATTGAGGCCTTGCCCGAGAACACTGCGCATTCCGCCTGTGCCAAATTCGAGATCTTTATAAAATCTTTCTTCTATCTCTTTTTTGTTATCGCACTCTATGAGTTTCTTAATTTCCTCTCGAGATTCAGGGCTAAAGTAGAGGTTGTTGCTCCATTCTTGAGCTTTTTCTAAACTATTTTTAATGTTCATGTTGTCACCTGATGTAGCTTGTATAATGCCCTTATAATTTGCAGAGCATAGTTTATCAAAAATCTCTTCATTGTTCACAACTTTTTCGCTATTATAAGCTGATTATTTAAAGGAGTATTTATGGCCAACAAAAGTATGAAACACAAATCAAATTTACCTGGGGCATGGTACTGCACGGATCCTGACGATGATAATGGAGAAGGGTGTATCGCTTGTAACGTTTGTTACACCGGCGCTCCTGAGTTTTTTAAAGAAGATGAAGACGGGAATGCTTATATTTTCAAGCAGCCCGTAAGTGCTGCAGATATTGAGCTTTGCCAAGAGCAATTAGAGGCCTGTCCTGTTGCTTCTATTGGGAAAGATGGATAATGGCACAAGTCTCTCCTGTAGAGATTTGTGCAACAGTCATTTTTTTTACTGCTATTTTTCACACATTTTTAGTCCATCGTTTTGAGCATATTGCAGACCGTAAACCAAAGGGTTCTATTACAGCAAATATTTGGCATTTGCTGGCAGAAGTTGAAGTGGTCTTTGGACTATGGGCCCTAATCTTTCTCATTTTCTTCATTGCTTTTTCTGGTGCTTTCGCGGCTATTGCTTATATTGATTCACTTAATTATACGGAACCTGCTTTTGTTTTTGTTATTATGTGTATAGCTGCAACACGACCAGTTATTTTATTAGCTGAAAAAGTCATCATCTTTTTTGCCTCACTTTTACCTTTTTGCGAGAAAATGTCATTTTATCTTTCGGCTTTAATCATCGGCCCTCTTCTAGGCTCGTTTATCACTGAGCCTGCGGCCATGACAGTGACGGCCCTTATTTTATTAGAAACATTTTATAAAGAACAAACGTCTCTGAATTTTAAATACTCTACGATAGGACTGCTTTTTGTGAACGTCTCTATTGGCGGAACACTCACTCATTTTGCAGCTCCACCGGTTTTAATGGTGGCCAGTAAGTGGAACTGGGGAACACTTTATATGCTCGAGCATTTTGGCTATAAAGCAGTTTTATCCATTTTGATTTCTACAGCTCTTTACGCTTTTATTTTTCGTCGAGAACTCACGGGAGTTGTGAAAGTAAAAATACATCCCGATCATTATTTAATTCCCAAAAATTGGAAAATTTTTGTTCATATGCTTTTTTTATTTTTGGTCGTTTTTACTGCTCATCATCCGAAAGTTTTCATAGGGATTTTTTGCTTCTTTTTAGGTTTTATTAAAATAACAGAAAAATACCAAGACCCTCTTAAATTCAAGACATCATTTTTAGTCGCTTTTTTCTTAGCAGGACTTGTAACACTTGGATCGATGCAGGCCTGGTGGCTTCAACCATTAATGACTAAAATGAGCAACCTTACTTTATTTCTTGGGGCCACCAGTCTCACGGCCATTACAGATAATGCGGCCCTTACTTACTTAGGGAGTTTGGTGAATTTGTCAGAAGAATCCAAGTATGCTCTGGTCTCTGGTGCTGTGGCCGGTGGTGGACTGACTGTTATTGCTAATGCCCCTAATCCTGCTGGTTTTGGAATATTAAAAGAAACTTTTGGACCCGACGGAATTAATCCCGTCCGTTTATTTTTGTACGCACTTATTCCAACGATTATTGGCGTTTTGTGTTTACTCTTACTTCCAAGTTTTAATTTTTAGAGAACTTTTGGCTCAATGGCACGAATCCAGTTATATGAATCTTTTTCACGCCCTTCTTGAATAGCCAGGAGCTTTTCTCGAAGTAAAGTTGAGATATTTCCTTCTGGATAATGAAGTGGATAACGTTCGCCATTAGCTTCACCGAAATAATTAATAGGAGTGATGATGGCCGCTGTTCCACAGGCAAAAGCTTCCGTACAAGTGCCATTTTTTATGGCCGTGATCATGTCGTTAACATCAATTTTTGTTTCACGAACTTTATAACCTAAATCTAGAGCGAGCTTAATAATCGATTTTCTCGTAATACCATCTAAAATAGTATCGCCCACAGTTGAAGTGAGAAGTTCGTTGTCTATAACAACAAAAACATTCATTCCCGACATTTCTTCAATATATTTTTTATGAACAGCATCTAACCAAAGAGTTTGAACAAAACCTAAGTTTTTTGTTTTGATTGCGGCACTTAAACCAGCGGCATAGTTTCCACCAGTCTTCGCAAAGCCTGTTCCACCTGGGAATGCTCTAGCGCTTTCTCTTTCGATATAGACAGAAAGACCAGCAGTCGTATCACTAAAATAAGATCCAGAAGGTGAGGCAATAACCATGAAAGTAAATTTTTCAGCAGGCTTAATTCCCAGTGATTCTTCGGCGGCAAACATAAAAGGACGAAGATAGAGTGATTCACCAGAACGTCTTGGAACGAAATTCGCACAATAAGCTGTCACATCAAAAACGGCTTGATTAAATAGTTGGTGAGGAATATGAGGCATGGCCATGCGTTCAGCTGATTTATTTAAGCGAAGAAAATTTTCATCGGGTCTAAAAATAAATGGTCCATTTCCATTCACTCGATAAGCTTTCATTCCTTCAAAAATTTCTTGAGCATAATGAAGCACTTTGGCGGTTGGAAACATTGAAATAGGTCCATACGGCAATATTTCTAAAGTTCCCCAAGTTCCTTTTTCGTAAGTACATTTTGCCATAACTGGCGCCATCACATTTCCAAAACCTAATGTGTCTGGAAGTTTAAAATCTTCGATGGCCTTTTTTAAACCTGGAGCGATAGTAATTTCGTTCATGAGCATCCTTAAAATGGAGGTAAAAAGTGGAGTCATTATATCTGATAAAGACCAAGAATCAAAAAAATAGTATATTTGACATTAGAAGTCAGCCAAAACAGCAACACATATCAGCAAATTAGCCTACCAATCTATAAGAAAATTAAGAAACTTTTTTTCATAAATCTCTAATCTTTTCCGATACAGACATGGATAAAAAGAACGATTTCTCTAAAAAGTGGGATTTTATGGATGATTTTGAAAAAGAAGTGAAACTTGATTTTCTTACGGAAGCTCTTCAGCTTTTGGATGATTCGGAGCAAGCGTTTTTGGCCTTGGAAGGGGATAAAAACAATGCCGAACTCATGAATCAAATCTTTAGACTTGCCCACAATTTAAAAGGGACATCGAGGGCCGTTGGTTTTGGTGATGTTGCAGAATTCACTCATGAGTTTGAAAACCTCATTTTAAAACTCAAAGAAGGTCAGTTAGAAATTACTGATGCCATTGTTTCACTCCTCTTAGAATGTAATGACCATGTAAGCGTTATGATACGTATGCTTAATATGGATTTAGATTCAAGATTTGATTCCAAAGAAATTATTACTAAAATTCAATTGGCCTTAAAAGGTAATTATAAAGACACAAGTTCTGCGGCATGTGTGCCAGAAAGCGAAGTTCCGTCAGAAATTCCATCAGAAGATGCTTTTAGTGATGACTCTATTTCAGCTGAAGATATTGCTCTTTTAGAAAATTTTGAAAATAATTTAAATAGCCCGGCGCCTGTTATGCTTTCTTCAGAAGAAAAAGAAAAAAGAGCAGAGTCTTTTTTTCCAACAGAAACAGCAGTAGCAGCCACGCCAATTCATGAAGGGACAAAAGATCCTG
Organism: Bacteriovoracaceae bacterium; assembly: GCA_043721975.1. Classification (GTDB taxonomy): domain Bacteria; phylum Bdellovibrionota; class Bacteriovoracia; order Bacteriovoracales; family Bacteriovoracaceae; genus Bacteriovorax. The sequence continues at coordinate 7,372 of JAYSPR010000030.1, read as the reverse complement.
TCGAAGCTAAAAAATCTAATAATACACCTAATAAGCCCAACGAAGATGACAGTATTCGAGTCAGCTTGTCCAGAGTTGAATTTTTAAATAACGTGGTTGGTGAGTTAGTCATTATTCAAACTGTTCTTAACCAGCATAGAGATGAAGTCAGTAACCCATTGATGCTTAAGTCACTTTCTCAGTTGGCAAAATTATCAAAAGAAATTCAAAATATTTCCATGAGTCTTCGCATGGTTCCTCTAAAGCAAACATTGCAGAAAATGCAAAGAATTGTCAGAGATACCTCTAAAGCATTAGACAAGAAAGTTCTTCTTGAATTAGTTGGGGAAGAAACTGAAATTGATAAAACAGTTCTAGAACATTTAGCTGATCCTTTGGTTCACATTGTAAGAAATGCTGTTGATCACGGTCTTGAGTCTACTGAAGGAAGACTTGCTGCCGGTAAAGATGCTCAAGGTGTTGTGACGATCAAAGCACTTCACGAAGGTAATAACTTAGTCATTGAAATTAGCGATGACGGAAAAGGAATTAATCCAAAAATCATTCGTGAAAAGGCCATCGAAAAAGGTGTTATTTCTGCCAGTGCAACCATGAGTGATGACGATATAGTCAATCTTATTTTTCATCCTGGGTTTTCAACCAAGTCTGAAGTCTCTGAGATTTCCGGTCGTGGTGTAGGGATGGACGTTGTTAAAACCAATATTGAAAAACTTTCTGGAGAAGTTAAAGTTATAACGACCCTTGGAAAGGGTTCAGTTTTTAAAGTCGTTCTTCCTTTAACCTTGGCGATTATTGAAGCCATGGTGACTAAGATAGGTGAGGAGCGCTACATTATTCCACTTGGGCAAGTTTATGAATCACTCTCGCCAAGTAAAGACTTAGTTCATCATGTAAATGGTGTGGGTGATTGTTTAAAAATCAGAGGAGAAGTTTTACCTCTTTTTAGAATTTCAAAAGCACTGCAACGAAATATGGTTGAAAAACCACTTCATGAGCAAATTGCTATTATTGTTAATTCTAATGAAAGAAATTTTGCGGTCTTGGTAGACGATATTCTTCACCAGCAACAAGTTGTTATTAAAAAATTAGGTGAAGAAATTAAAAATCAAAAAGGTTTTATGGGCAGTACGATATTGGGTGACGGTAAGCCAGCATTCATTCTCGATCTTATTGAGCTTTTTTCTGGATCAATGAAAAAGAAGAAGTCTAACTTCTTAGAGGATATGGCCGCATAAGTTAAATAAATAAGTTTCTAGTTTTTATAAAGAGGAGTGCATATGGAAAAAGATAACGTCACAAAAATGAAAAGAACTCAAACATCAGAACTAAGTCGCTTTATTGAATTTAGTCTAGGAAGCGAAGATTACGCCATTCCTTTACTCATGGTCAGAGAAGTTATTTCGGTTCCAGACACGACACCGATTCCAAAGTCTCCACCACATTTCTTAGGAATCATGAATTTGAGAGGCCAAGTCATCTCAGTTGTGGACTTGAGAAAAAAATTAAAAGTAGAAGCGAAAAAAGATAAAGAAGAAGCAGTTATCATCGTTGATATTGGTGGAATGAATATTGGGGTTGTCGTTGACTCAATCAATAAAGTTTTGGCCTTTTCATCGGAAGATGTAAGTGAGATGCCAGAAGTTGAACACCAAGTTAATACACATTTTATTTTTGGTGTTTATAAAAAAGAAAATTCACTAACGGTCTTACTTGATATTGCCAAAGTTTTAGATCTCAAAGATTTAGAAGCAATTAATGGCACTAAGAAAGCTGCATAAATCAAAAATTATTTTGAGTCAATAGAGGTAGAGCATGAGTCAGGCAGCGGCAGGGACAGTAAGTGCCCAATACGTACGTTTAATTGAAAAAGTATCAAACGTAGTTCATAAAATTTCTGGAAATCGTCTAGGTGATAAACAAGCCTACATGGTAGAAACCAGAGTTAAAAAACGTATGATGGAACTGGGTCTTAAAACTCCTGAGGAGTATTTAGCTTACATTGATCAAAACGTAGATCATGAGTCTTATATTTTGGTTGGTCTTATCACGACTCACCACACTTTCTTTTTTAGAGAGTTTCCTCATTTTGAAATTTTAAAAAATAAATTGCCAGAACTGGTCGCTTCTGCAAAAAAGCGTGGAGATAAAAATATTCACATTTGGTCAGCAGCATGCTCTCGTGGACACGAAGTGTATTCACTCGGGATGTTTTTAGAGTGTTATCTTCCAACTATTGATCCCACAATGTCTTATAAGATCTTAGGAACAGATATCGATGGTGAATCAGTAAAAGTTGCTGCCAACGGTGTTTATCACTATAATGAAATTAAAGAAATTCCTATGAATTTTCTTGGAAATCATTGGGCCCGTGGGACTGGTGATATTGCCATGTATTCCAAAGTGAAGCCTTCTATAAAAGCGAAGTGTGAATTTAAGCCAGGAAATTTATTGAAAGTTCATGAAGCCGTTAAAGATCAAAAATTCGATGTTATTTTTTGTCGAAATGTTTTTATTTATTTTGAAACAAGTCAAGTTGAGGCCATCTCAAAAGATTTATTAGCAAGACTTTACCCACACGGAGTCTATTTCTCTGGGATTTCTGAACCTCTTTCAGGTATGAAATTAGAAATCCAATCAATTGGGCCATCTGCATATATGCATAAATCAGTTGAGACAGTGGTGCCGGCCGCTACTGGAATTCATAAAAATGTTATTCCTTTAAAGCCTACTGCAGTGACAACCCCGGCTTATCAAGCACCACAAGTTTTAAGAGTTATGTGTGTAGACGATTCGCCGAGTATATTAACTTTATTAAAGAAAGTTTTATCAGCAGAGCACGGATTCGAAGTTGTGGCCACGGCCATTAACGGGAAAGATGCCATGGAAAAACTAAAAACAACGAAAGTTGATTTAATGACTCTCGATATTCATATGCCAGAAATGGATGGTGTGACGTATTTAGAAAAAAACCACAATTCAAGTCATCCACCAGTTATGATCATTTCTTCGGCTTCGAGATCTGATTCAGAAACGGCCATGAAAGCATTTAAGTTTGGAGCTAGTGACTTTGTTGAAAAACCAGCGCTCACCAACCTTGAAGAAAGAGGTGAGGAAATTAGAACGAAGCTCAGGTCTTTAATCGGAATTCCAAAGAGAAATATGGTGGCCTCGAGTTTCGATCAAGAAAATCAAAAGAAATTTGTTATCACTAATCCTGATAAAAAAATTAGACTTATGACTGGATCACTGTCTGACTTAGATGCAATGAAAATGTTCTTTAAAGATTTAGACAACAGCCAACCTCCAACACTTATTTTCTTTGAAGGGCAAGGAGAGATTTTGGAAGGTATTGTAAAAGAACACCAAAGAGACTTTAAGAAAAATATTCATTTTCTTGATTCCATTGAGATGAAACTGGAAGCTAATCATATTTATTTCGTAGACTTTAAAAAATATTTTAGTGTGGCCACGAAGAAATTCAGTCAATGGCCACATTCAATATTGGTTTACGGTAATATGTCGGCCCATGCAGCTAAGCAAGTTAGTGAGTGGAGAGGTGGAGAAATCCTTTTAGAAGATATAGGTGAAAAAGGAAATCAAAAGCATCCGATGAAAGCAAGGGCCCAAGATGTTGTTCCGGCAACTAGCTTTCCATATATGTCTTGCCGTTTTTTGAGTACTAAATAAATCATGAAACGACTTAGAGCACTCCTACCACAGACAAAAAAAGATGGTGAAGACTACAACGTAACGCTATATCCTGGTGATTGCTTTGTCTCTTTTCATAGTTTGCAAGCTGAGAATGTGGGTGTTTTGATTAAACGTTCTGATCTTAACCCTAAAAGCTTTGATGAGATTATTAAATTTTCTCAAAAATATTTAGGGGGAGAATTCTTTTCATCTGAAATGAAAATTATTGGGGTAGAAGCCAGTATCAATACTGTGAGTGAATATTTTATTTCTAAAAATATTACTAATCAAAAACATGTTGAAAAAAATGGCCAAGTCGATGTTCTTTATTTGCCATCTTTAAACAAAGTAAGAGTTTCCATAGAGGCCATTGAGCCAGCTAAGTCAAAAGAGAAAATTAAAATTTTAGTTGTTGATGATTCTAAAACAATTAGGTCGATTCTTTCTAAAATCTTTTTAACAGATCCTCAGTTTGAAGTTGTGGCCATGGCCGAAAAGCCTTCAGAAGTTGAAGGACTTATTTTAAAATTTAAGCCAGATGTCATCACATTGGATATTCATATGCCAGAAATGGATGGGGTCACATTATTAAAGACTATTATTGCTCCTAAATACCATATTCCGACTGTGATGATTTCAAGTATAAGTATGGCCGAAGGTCCGATGGTTTTAGATGCTCTTGAAAATGGAGCCGTTGATTACATTCAAAAACCCGAACTTTCTGAAATTGAAAAAGTTACACCACTTATTATTGAAAAAGTGCGAACGGCGGCACTGTCAAACACGAGAAAGCAAACACGAGTTGAAAGAAATGCTATTAAGACCAAAGAAATTTGTAATCTCGATACGCTCTTGGTTCTTGGTTCATCTACCGGGGGAACAGAGGCGATTCGAGATATTCTGACGGCATTACCTAATCAAATTCCTCCAATGTTAATTGTTCAGCATATACCTGCCATTTTTTCTTTAGCGTTTGCCAAGAGAATGAATGAGCTGTGTCCTTTTGAAGTGAAAGAAGCAGAAGATGGTGACGAAGTTAAGGCCAATCGAGTTTTGATTGCTCCAGGTGGAAAGCAGATGAAATTCATCCTTAAAGCAGGAAAGCATTACGTTGAAATCAACGAAGATGCTCCAGTTAATCGATTTAAGCCTTCTGTTGATTATATGTTCTTGTCAGTTGTTCCATTACTCTACACTCATACGATTGCCATCATTCTTACCGGAATGGGAAAAGACGGGGCAAAGGGGATGTTGGAGCTTAGAAAATTAGGTGTTCGAACGATTGCTCAAGATGAAGAATCGTCAGTAGTTTTTGGAATGCCTAAAGAAGCGATTCATATTGGAGCAGCTGAATACGTTGAACCACTTTCTAGAATTGCTGAAAAAATTGCAATTTTAACCAACGATAGAAAAAAGAAAAGAGAAGTTTCCTGAGCTTTCAGTTCAACTAATCAGAAAATTTAAAAGCCATTGATTCCTTGCATGAATTTCAGAGTCTTGTATAATTTATTTATATATTTTAATTCTGATTTTAAAAGGGCGTTATGAATAGAAAACCTTGGTCAATCATTTTTTTTTCTGTCTTCTTAGCTCTCATCCCCATCTTTAATATTCTTATTACCTACTATTTGGTGCCAGGTGAGTTTGATTTTTCAGATTATATGTACAGTTTATTTGCACTGCCGTCTAACAGAATGGCCCTCTTTAGTTTAACTGTCCCAAGTCTTGTTTCGGCCTTTGCAGTCTATTCAATTAAAAATTGGAGTTTGCCACTCTTTTTCATTTCAATGTTGTGGATTTTAATTTCTTCACTCATGGATTTATTTTTATATTTAAGTGTTTTGAAATCAGTCATTCTCATGACTCTTCCTTTATTGTGTAATGGCCTCTTTATCTATTTTATTTTAATTCCAAATGTTCGAGCTGCTTATCTTGATCCAAGACTAAGATGGTGGGAAACAAAACCTAGGTATCGTTTAAGCGAGAAAATTGAAATAACAGCTCCGACTTTAGAGCACTCACCAGAAGATTCTGTGATTAATAATTTTTCGGAAGGCGGAGTTTTCTTAAGTACGAAAGCAGAAATACCGCTGGGCTTAGTGGCCGATTTAAAATTTAATATTTTAGATACGACTTTTAATTTGAAAGGCAAAATTGTTCACCAGGTAGCAAGTATAAATGCTTACGGTATTCAATTCTGTGACTTAACTAAAATTCAAAAAAAATCACTAAAGAATATCTGTAATGAGCTCAGAATTAAAAATGTCCCTGAGACAAGGCCTGTGGTCAACTGGAAAGAAGATCTTACGAAATGGTACACGGAGCTTAAAAAAACAGGCAAAGGTATTGTTCCAGAAATCAACACGAGAAAGTAATTGTTATAATCTCTCTCAAAAATTAAGGAACCACCATGACGCTATTTTGTAAAAAATATGTATTTATTTTTATTTTAGGATTATTTGTGAATTCTGTTTTAGCTGATACAAAAGTCATCCAAATGGGAGATACTTTTTATAATACTCTTCCAGACTCATGGAAAAAGACTAAAGGTGATTGGCAGTACTTTGATGTCAAAAAATGTTATACAGGAGGAGAGTCGTGCTACGGAAACAATCCTTCTAGTCCTTATGGCTACCCAACTTTTACAAGCCCTCCAAGTGATGCACCAATGGATTTTAAACTGAATTCAACAGATGCAGTTGTTATTTTTTTGCGAACTCCTCCTGAAGTCAAATATTTTGGTTTTACTCAATATCTTTTTACGAGAGGTGGTAGTCCTGATGCTATTTTTGGTAGTATGAGCGACACTCTTAATTCTCTTCAGGTTAAAACACTGGGCTCGCAGACTCCAGGAGTAAATGTCTTTAATCAATATATGGTGCTGGTGTGGAGTGCGGACCTCAATACTTTTGCCTCTATTAAAACCATGCTTTTGGCCCAGGGAATTCCTGAAAATGGAATTAATTTTATTGGCATGCCTATCATGCTTCCACTAGTGATGGGAGAGTCTGGAACAAGTGATACTTTTAACATGCTTATGAGAACTGCTTTTCCAGCGTCGCAAGCAGATTTTGATAAATATATGCAAGAAAAACCATTTTATGTCATAAAGCTAGGTTTGAAATCTCCTCCAGCTAATAACCCAGCACCGACTATTGATTATGTGAGTGATGTCTCAGGAAATTTTGAAAGCACAAAATTGCAAACGAATGCTCAACTTCAAACAACACTAAATAATTTAGTCTCAGATATTAAGAAAAAATATATTAAAGAATTTGTCTTTAAAGATAAAACTGTGAGTTTTACAGATAAAGTTGGTTGGGATTGTATTGCTGGTAAAGCTGTCTGTAATGGAGACAATCACGATGCGCTTTATTCGTTAGATGTTCCCGGTGCGATTATTGTTAATGATGTTAAAGATGTTGTTATTTTTGCAGGAGTTAATCACCAAAAAACAGGGAAGGCCCTTTATGAAAATCATTCAGTCTACGATACGGTTAAGATTGCAGGCATTACAGGTGTTGGTGATTCAGCTTTAAGTGTTGAGAGTGCACTTTATCATGCAGGTGTTAAACTACAAAATGATCCGAGAAGGTTACAGTATCAAAATCTTTATGCTTATGCTGTGTCTTATGATTGTGATGGATTAAGCTTTTGTCTGCAAATTCCAGCGCCAACACCA
>JAYSPR010000029.1:0-6176 GCA_043721975.1 Bacteriovoracaceae bacterium | reverse complement strand
TAAGATTTTAAAGGTCTTAGGGTACATAATTGTTATTGAATAGGACATAATCGCTCAGAAATTAGAGTAGGACATAATCGTTCAGAATTTAGACAATATTATGATATCGTCATGAAGCATCAGTCGCCATTTTAAATAATTTTAGTTTCAGTTGTTGCCAATTCCTCCGATACGAGTGTTAGATAAGGAGCCTTTATGAAACCATTAATTTTTAACTTTTCACTTCTTTTATTAATTGCCCAAAATAGTTTCGCCGATGATTTTCAATGTGAAAGTTTAATCAATCTTAAAACTTCCAAAGAGGCACTATCTCGATCAATACAAGATGATTTAAAAAGTGTTTCCAAATCAACACTCATAAAAAGGGATCAAGATTTTGAAAAGATTGCTGATATTTTTAAGCAGATAGCAGGTTTATTTCCTTATTTGCAAAAACCAGATGAATTTACGAGTGCTGTTAATTTTTATGAAGAATTAACTAATATCAACTCCATAGAAAATTTAAAAGCCTTAAAATCCAAAGTAGATAATTTTAAAAAAAGTAACAAGATAAATTCAAGAAAAGCTGATTATGCTCTTTTTGAGAAATACATATTATCACAAAATGCCGTTAATGATTTTTCAAAGGTAAGTATGGAAACCTCTCATTTGATCACTCAATTATCGTCTCGCGAACAAGTTTATTGCACCAATTTGAACCAGATAGGATTAGGATTTGCAATAGTTGCTGGTGGCTCAGTTGCAGCAGGATCTTTCAAATGTTTAAATCCCGATGGATCAGAGGATAGAAATATAAGTTTATCAATTGGTGGAGCAATGGGATTTGGAATTTATGGACTTTGGGACAACATTGAAACCCCTAAAGGTCATACAAATGATATTGTCAGAGGAATCATATTAGATCAGCCCTCAGATTTTGTCGACATAGTAAATATTAAAAGAAAATACGCTGTTGATAATAATTTTGAAAATCGACTGCGAGTTGGACCTTTTGTTGGTGGCACACAAAACACCTACAGGCTTGTCACATTTGCATTTAATTCTGGATCAGCGAATAACTTAAATCTAGTTAAAACATTTTTACCTAATGTCTTACAAAATATATTGAAAAAAGAAGTTGTAGAGAATTCACCAGCATTTAGCCAAAAAATGTCTGAGCTATCAGCCCTGACAGCAAGAATGAATAATGCCAAGATCTGTGAAGAGACATACTATAAAAAAAATGAAGCTGAAAATCCATTTGAACCCAAGATTAAGGCGAAGTAGTTTTTAATTATTTTTTTTTGCAATATAACTCGAAAGCATCTGAACTGAGTTGGTGATGGCCTCGTCGATATCAGTCAGGTTATAAAGATTGCCTACATGGGCATAGATTTTTTTAGACTCTTTAGTGACAATGTCTACTTCCACCCAAAAACTTGAATTCATTTTATTTATTGAAAGCCTACCCAAAAGAAAATCTTGGCCTTCAAGTTTAATAAAATACTCCGCAGGAAATTCGGTGATTTGCAAAAAGGTCTACCCGTTTCCTTTAGTGGCCGTTGAGTTTTTATCCATGGCCTCGAGATATTCAATGATCATTCCTGCCACATCTTTGCCAGTCGCTGTTTCAATTCCATTTAATCCTGGACTTGAATTCACTTCCATAATAAGCGGACCTCGGCTAGATCTCAACATGTCAACACCGGCGAGATTAAGACCTAGGGCCTTCGTGGCATCGAGAGCTGCTTGACGTTCTTCGCTGGTAATCTCAATGACCTTTGCTGTTCCACCGCGGTGAAGATTAGATCTGAACTCTCCCGGTTTTGCAGTTCTTTGCATCGAGGCCACAACTTGATCACCAACCACAAAACATCTTATATCAGTACCACGGGCCTCTTTAATAAATTCTTGAACAAGTATGTTCGCATCCATTTCTCTAAAGGCATCGATAACAGATTCAGCGGCTGAATCTGTTTCAGCTAAAACAACACCCTTACCTTGAGTGCCCTCTAAGAGTTTAATGACTAATGGAGATCCACCAACAAGTTTTATAAGATCACTAGTCATTTTGGTTGAGTGAGCAAAGCCTGTTACGGGCAAGCCTAGCCCTTTTCTTGAAAGTAGTTGAAGTGAACGCAGTTTATCTCTCGATCTAGAAATCGCCACACTTTCATTTAGTGAAAAAACGCCCATCATTTCAAACTGTCTTATAACGGCCGTTCCATAAAAAGTAATACTTGCTCCGATACGTGGAATGATAGCATCGAGATCATCTAAGATTCTATTTTGATAATGCACCATGGGCTTAGTTGACGTAATGTCCATATAACACTTCAGCGTATCGATTACTTCAATTTCATGGCCTCTTGCCTTGCCTGCTTCCAGCAATCTTTTCGTCGAATAAAGACTTGAGCTTCTCGATAAAATGGCAATCTTCATAGTGCACTATCCTTTTTTAATTTTGTTTTAAGCAAGTTGTGTTTAGCAGGATTTATCAAGAATCTCCCAATCAATGCTTCCCTTCCGATAAGCATCTTAAAGCCCATCATTCCACGATTGATAAGTGTCACTTCTATCTTAAAGCGCTCTTTACCCATTTTTATTTCTGTCATCACTACGGGCCTAATGGTTTTATCGCCATTAGAACTTTTAATTGATCTTTCTTCTATAAAGGGAGATTTTATGGTTTGTTGTTCTCCGTCTTCAGCGGTGAACAAAAACTTCACATATTTTTTACCTTTCACTGTGATGAATTCAATATTGTCAGCATGAAGTGCAGATGTTTTTGCGCCTGTGTCAATCTTGGCCTTTAAGTTTTTTAACTTAAAAAGTGGCAGGCTGACTTCTTCTCGCCATCCCACGTACTTGTATTCAACTTTATTATCTTTCACCTAAATCCTCGGTTAATGAGCTAGTAGGATAAGGCCTGTCGCTTGGATTTGAAAAGTTATTTGAAAAGCGATTTAAAATGAGGCAAAAAATAGCTTATTTAAAAAAACAAATGTTAGATTTATCTTTTGCAAATGCTATTTCTTCTTAACCTAACGATTGCTATCAGTTAATATAACTAGGAATCACAATTTTATCTAAACTTTCAAAGGGGCAATTTCCTATGAGTTCTAAAAGTTCGTCCTTACTCAACTCTGTGACAAAAAAACAGCTTATGGGTATCACTGGTTTACTATTATGCGGATTTATTCTCACTCATATGTCTGGAAATTTTTTATTGTTTGTGAGCTCTGATGCTTTTAATAAGTATTCACACACACTCACAAGTAATCCACTTATCTACGTGGCCGAAACAATTTTAGGACTTCTTTTTCTTTCACATATTTTTATGGCGATTAAACTCGTTATGGAAAATAGAGCTGCCCGACCTGTTCAATACCACTCGCGCACAAAATCTGGCAGAGGCTCAACTTTTGCTTCGTCAACTATGCCTTTTTCAGGTTTCATTACACTTGTGTTTCTTATTTTACACATCATTAATTTAAAATTTGGAACACACTATGAAGTCGAAGTAGGCGGAGTCATGATGCGCGATATGTACCGTACGACTATTGAGTATTTTGCCGATCCACTTCACGTCCTTTTTTATATTGTTTGCGTGACAAGTTTAGGTGTACACGTCAGCCACGGATTTTGGTCTGCCTTTCAATCCCTGGGAATCAACCATCCAAAATACACTCCTAAAATAAGAATACTTTCCATTTTATTTGGACTACTCACGGCCGTGGGTTTTTCAAGCTTCCCAATTTTCTGTTACATCCAAGGAGGAAGATAATATGTCGGTTTCAAATATTAAAAAATTAGATGGTAAAACTCCTACTGGCCCAATTGCTGAAAGATGGAATGATCATAAATTTCATCTCAAAATTGTGAATGCTGCCAACAAAAGAAAATACTCTGTCATCATCGTAGGAACAGGACTTGCTGGTGGATCAGCTGCTGCTTCACTTGCGGAGTTAGGTTATAACGTTACGACATTTTGTATTCAAGATTCTCCAAGGCGTGCTCACTCCATTGCCGCTCAAGGTGGAATAAACGCAGCTAAAAACTATACCAATGATGGGGATTCAGTTCACCGTCTTTTTTATGACACTGTTAAAGGTGGAGACTATCGTGCACGTGAATCAAACGTTCACCGTTTAGCTGAAGTCTCAAATAACATCATTGATCAATGTGTTGCTCAAGGTGTTCCTTTTGCTCGCGAGTACGGTGGAACTCTTTCCAACCGCTCATTTGGTGGAGCTCAAGTCTCTAGAACATTCTATGCTCGTGGACAAACCGGACAACAATTACTCCTCGGTGCTTATTCGGCCATGATGAAAGAAGTTCATAACGGAAAAGTTAAATCTTATACTCGCCGTGAAATGGTAGAGCTCGTGATCATCGATGGAAAAGCTCGCGGTGTGATCATGAGAAATCTCTCAACGGGAGAATTTGAAAAACACACAGCTGATGCGGTTATTCTCGCAACTGGCGGCTATGGTAACGTTTATTTCCTTTCTACAAATGCTAAAGCTTCGAATGCCTCAGCAGCTTTCCGTGCCTATAAAAAAGGGGCTTATTTCGGAAACCCTTGCTTCACTCAAATTCACCCGACTTGTATTCCAGTATCAGGTGATCATCAATCAAAACTTACTCTCATGTCTGAGTCTTTAAGAAATGATGGTCGAGTTTGGGTACCAAAATTAAAAGGTGATAAAAGAAAGCCATCTGACATTCCTGATTCAGAAAGAGATTATTATTTAGAGAGAATTTATCCATCGTTCGGAAATTTAGTTCCGAGAGATGTTGCTTCGAGAAATTCAAAAATTGTTTGCGATGCTGGTTACGGTGTAGGTGCAACTGGCATGGCCGTCTATTTAGATTTCGGCGATGCCATTAAGCGTGACGGTGAAGATAAAATCAGAGCAAAATACGGAAACCTTTTTGAAATGTACGAACGAATTACAGATCAAAATCCTTATGAAACTCCAATGATGATTTATCCGGCCATTCACTACACGATGGGTGGATTGTGGGTTGACTACAACCTCATGAGTAACATTCCTGGTTTATTCGTCTTAGGAGAAGCCAATTTTTCTGATCACGGCGCTAACCGTCTTGGAGCTTCGGCTTTGATGCAAGGACTTGCCGATGGTTACTTTGTTATTCCCTACACAATTGGGGACTACTTTGCCTCAAATAAATTTGAAAAAATTGATCCTGCTCATCCTGAATTAGAAAAATCATTAAGCGAATCAAAAGAAAAGTATAAAAAACTTCTCAGTATCAATGGAACAAAAACTGTTGATGAATTTCACCGCAGGCTCGGAAAAATCATGTGGGATCACGTGGGAATGGCCCGCAATGAAAAAGGTCTTATCGGTGCCATCAATGAAATTCAAGCACTCAAAAAAGAATTTTGGAGTGATGTAAAAGTCACTGGTAGCGATGTTGATGTGAATACAGAACTCGAAAAAGCTGGCCGGGTTGCTGACTTCTTAGACCTGGGAGAACTCATGGCACTAGACGCTTTAGAGCGCAAAGAATCATGTGGTGGACACTTTAGAGAAGAGTCGCAAACTCCAGAAAACGAGGCAATGAGAAACGATGAAGAATTTTGTCATGTTGCTGCTTGGGAATTTCAAGGAGAAAATGAAAAGCCACTTCGTCACATTGAAGAGCTAAAGTTTGAATTCGTTAAATTAACCCAAAGAAGTTATAAATAAAGGATATATTTTATGAGCGGCAGTAATGAAAAAACTATGTCTTTAAAACTCAAAGTTTGGAGACAAAAAAATAATAAAGATGAAGGAAAGATGGTTGATTACGCTCTGGATGGCGTTTCACCTGACATGTCCTTTTTAGAAATGATGGACACCCTTAATAATAAACTGGTTAAAGAACAAGGTGACTCTATCGCTTTTGATCACGATTGCCGCGAAGGAATTTGTGGAATGTGTTCAATGATGATTAACGGTCAGGCCCACGGTCCCGAGGCCCACACGACAACTTGCCAACTCCATATGAGAAAATTTAAAGATGGCGATACAATTGTCGTTGAACCTTGGAGAGCAAAAGCATTTCCAGTCGTTAAAGACTTAATGGTCAACCGAGGGGCCTTTGATGAAATTATGGCCGCTGGTGGATACGTTAATGTCAACACCGGTAATGCTCCAGATGCCAATGCCATATTAATTGGACAA